>NZ_JACAPA010000033.1:0-176634 GCF_013385945.1 Pantoea sp. B9002 | reverse complement strand
CCCATCAGCCCGGTCATACCTAAATGCGCACCCTACGCTATTCATCAGCATGGAAAACACCATGACCACGCATGAAAAACTGATCGCCCTGCTCGACCAGCATCAGGCGTGCTATCGCGTGATGGAACATGAAGCGACCGGCAAGTGTGAAGCGGTGGCGACGATTCGTGGCACGGAAGTGGGACAAGGCACGAAGGCGCTGGTGTGTTACGTGAAAGGCAACGGCATCAAGCAACATGTGCTGGCGGTGCTGCCTGCCGATCAGCAAGCCGATCTCAGCAAAGTGGCGGCGGCAGTGGGAGGTCGACGCGCGTCGCTGGCCTCCCCTGCGGAAGTGGATACGCTGACCGGCTGCGTGTTCGGTGCTATTCCGCCGTTTAGCTTCCATCCTGATTTACAGCTGGTGGTCGATCCGCTGCTGTTTGAACGCTATGACGAAATCGCCTTTAATGCCGGATTGCTGGAGCAATCGGTGGTGCTGAATGTTGCGGATTATCAATTGATTTGCGCGGAAAGTGCCAGCGTGGCGCGCATTATTGCTGATTAGCACCACGCCTGCGGGATTACTCTTTGTGGCGCTTTGGCCGAATGGTACACAAGGCTACAGCGATAGAAAACAGCATGGAGGTCGGTGAGTAGATCAGCACGGAATCGGTGATTCCCATAATAAACAGTGCTGCTACAGGCATGGAAATTCCCATTAATGCATGGCGTTTAAACCAGATAAATAGCGCAGCGACATAAAAGAAGATGAGCGCAGCCACCCCAACAATCCCCTGCAGAGTAGCAACCTCCAAAAATTCGTTATGCATATTGTATTTTACGTTGTTATAACCCTCGGTATTACCTGGGTGCACACGTGAAATAAACTCTCTTGCCGTTACCGTGCGGTTATCGGGTGAAGAAAAACCAAGATGTTGTGGCAAAAAGTGAATTCCACTATCCCAAATGGCAACACGTGCCCCAACCGATGTGGAACTATTACTATTGTAATCTTCAATATCACTGATGCCTTGCATCCAACGTTCGCTTGTCATTCCTGCGAATATGACAAAGATAATAAATGCAAACAGACGATTGCGCTTGGGGCGTAAAATTTGCAGCAGACCGTAAAAGCGACTAATTTGGCAAAGCGTAATGAACATAAAAGCCAGCAGCGACACGCGCGTTCCGCATAACACAACTAAGGCTAAAACGATAAGTGCGAATGAGCTATCAGCAATAATCCATTTTCGATTCGCTTCTTTTACTGATAACCAAAGATAAGTGCAGTAGAGAAAAATCACCATGTATGATGAACTGGATGCAGCATCTGCAGTTAACTTAATTCTGGCGCCGGTCTGTGAATACTCATGCAAGCCAAACAATAATGCACCTAATGCTCCAACCCAAAGCATTGTTTTACCAACATAAATAGTGCGTTCTGCAATGTCATTGTTGTACATGGCAATAACCGCAACTATAAACGCAGCTAACATAAATCGTTTGCCGCCCAACATATAATTATTCAGGATATTTAAGGTCGGCGTCGAAAAGTTTTCAAAGGCCTTGTTTATATAAGCAGCCCAACCTAAACGCACCATTCCTAATATGAACAGAGCAGAGAATAATAAGAGTATTGTTTTATTCAGCCTTAACCGATTTGCTGGTGATGCGATCGTGTAGACGAATACAAACCCGGAAAGATAAGAAGCGATATAGAATATTTTCTGCGAAAAACCATAGGTGAACAAATTAATGGCAAGTGTGCAGCATAATAAGATAACGATTAAGTTTACTGTTATTACTAACCCTTTCACAGGTAAGTTAGGTTTAGCTATGTTCAATCGGGGCGTCCTGAAGGATGATGCTTTTTAGTCTTGCCATGTACTCTGGTTCATAAAATGGCATCACACTCTGTTTAATATTCTGCGCATCTGGCAAGACTTCGCCATCCACAACAGCTTGTAAAATTGTGGTCAATCGAATTACATCATTGACGGGGAAGAGATATCCATTAGTGCCAGACGAAATTATCTCGGACGGACCACTAATGCAATCGGAGGAAATACAAAAAACACCACGCGCCATGGCTTCAAGCAAGATGAGCGGAAATCCTTCATGGTTCGACGTCAACACCAGTGCAGTCACTTGTTGAAGATGGGTCGCGATATAATTCCATGCGTTTTGCTGCCAGCCATGCCAGTGAATTTTGTCCGAGATCCCTAACTGCTGCGCATACTCTTCACACCGCGCACGATCATCGCCATCACCGACAATATCCAGCAGCCAATTACCACGTACATGCTGTAAAGCATCGAACAGATCTTTCAGCTGCTTCTGCTCTTCAAAATGTACACGTCCGACAAACAAAAAACGTGCAGTCTGCGGGCGCGGAATCACAACATCAACGGCCTGAACCGGGTTGAAAACCAAGCGCACACTCTGAGGATCCGCACCCAATTCAACTAGCTGTGACTTGATCTCTTTACTGATGGCAAGATGTTGATCTGCCAGCATTAGATAGTGCGGTCGATAGCGCTGTTTTGGCGGTAAATGCATCCAGCTAAAGAGTGTGGCCTGATGACGGCTATAGCTTATCGCCTTGCGGGCTAACATGCAGGGGATAGTATTAAGCGCGATGATGCGGTCGGGTTTATGCTGACGGATGAATTTTGCCAGCCGCTGTACATGAACAAAGCTGTATATTTTAGGATTTCCGGTAAAACGACGGCTTATTCCCCAAACCAACTCATTCGCCCAATTCTCGGACGCAATCTGTTCTGATGATTCGAAAATGAACAATCCAGCGTTAAAGCGAGTGTCGCCGTTAAGCTGATCGATCACCTGTCTGGTCACGTTTTCCATACCACCGTGACCGCTCAGCGTTTCAACCACAAAGAGAATTTTAATGGGTGTTAGCGTCATGCTTTGGATCTCATTGCAGTATATAGCTGGTCTTCGTAAGCAGAAATTAGGCAGAACTCATTGGAATGGTGGCTTTTCTATCATGATTGCCCTGCTTAAGCAACTTACCGCTATTAAACGAACGCAGATGTTTAATATAGCACAACTTAACGCGCTCTTACTCCAAGTACATAATTACAACAATCTGAAAGTATTACCAAATTTGATTTGCCTAAAACAGCGGGTTACTCTGCTTAACTCAACATCACTACAATAGAAGACCGATATTATGGCAAGTTCTCGTTTAACCGCCCGCCTGCGTCAAACGCTGGCGCTGGCTGTGCTGGCAGGTTGCGCGTTTGGCGCACAGGCAAAAATTGATCAGGTGCGTTTCGCGGTTGATCCTACCTACCCTCCTTTCGAATCCAAAACACCACAGGGCAAACTGGTCGGTTTTGATATCGACCTTGGCAATGCGCTGTGCGAGCAGATGCAGGCTAAATGCGTGTGGGTGGAGAGCCAGTTCGATGGCATGATCCCGGCGCTGAAAGCGCGTAAGTTCGACGCCATCCTGTCTGATATGGGCATCACCGAAGAACGTCTGAAACAGATTGATTTCACCGTGCCGCTGTACGACACCCATACGCAGCTGATTGCGCGTAAAGGTTCTGGCCTGTTGCCAACCGCTGAATCGCTGAAAGGTAAAACTGTGGGTGTTGAGCAAGGCACCGTGCAGGAGCGTTATGCGCTGGCCAAATGGCAGCCGCATGGCGTGCAGGTTGTACCTTATGGCGATCAGGCGCAGGTGGAAAGCGACCTGATTTCGGGTCGACTTGACGTGGTATTTACTGATGCCGCCCAAGCCGCAAATGGCTTCCTGAAACATCCGCAGGGCAAAGATTTCGAATTAGCAGGCCCGATTGTGCAGGATCCGATTATCGGTCCGGGCACCGCGATTGGTCTGCGTAAAGGCGACACCGAACTGAAAACCGCGCTTGATAACGCTTTTGCCGAACTTAAGAAGAACGGCACTTTCGATAAAATCCAGAAACAGTACTTCGCTACCGATATCTCCATTCAGCAGTAATCTTTTGGGCGGCTTTTTTGCCGCCCTTTTTGCACTCAGCACTATAATTCCATCAGAAAATGAATCAGGCGTCGCTGAAAGCGTGCCATGAATAAAGGACATCGATAGCGTTATGCAACAACAACATCATCCTCTATTAAGCGCCTCGCTGGGCACGCAGCGCGAAATTGTTAGCTTCCACTTCGGCACCGATTCGCAGCAACGCGTCTATATTCAGGCTGCGCTTCACGGTGATGAACTGCCGGGTATGGCGGTGGCGTGGTACTTGAAACAGAAGCTGTTAGCACTGGAATCTGCGGGTCAACTCAAAGCCAAAATCACATTGGTGCCGGTAGCGAATCCTTTAGCCATGGGACAGCATTGGCATGGTAGCCATTTGGGGCGTTTCCATACGTTATCAGGACAAGACTTTAACCGCCGCTTCCCGGCATTGGGTGAAGCGCTGGTAGAAGAACTGGCTGATTCTCTGACGCAGAGTGAATACGAGAATAAACGCCTGATCCGCGAAGCGATTGATCGTCATTATCGTGACCGTATCGCCCACACCGAACTCGATGCCCAGCGCTTTACGCTGATGCGTATGGCCAGCCAGGCCGATTTAATGATTGATCTGCACTGCGACTGGGATGCGCTGCCGCATCTCTATACCACGCCGCACGCATGGCCGGATATCGAACCGCTTGCCCGGTGGCTGGGAAGCGAAGTGCAGTTGCTGGCGCAGATTTCTGGTGGTGAACCTTTTGATGAGGCTTGCTGTGAACCGTGGCTGACGCTGGCAGAGCGTTTTGGCGATGAGTATCCCATGCCGCGAGGCTTGCTGCCGGTAACGCTAGAACTGCGCGGTGTGGCGGATGTATCGCCTGATATGGCGGAGAAAGATGCTGACGCGATTATCAATGCGCTGATTGAAAGTGGGTATATTGCGGGTGAAGTGGGTGAATCCCCTGCCCTGATTCATCCGGCGACGGAGTTGGCGGGATGTGAGTATATCCATGCGGCACATTCAGGGTTGGTGCTGCATCGTCGTAAGTTGGGTGATTCGATTAAGGCTGGGGAAGTAGTGGCTGAGGTTGTTGACCCGATTACTGACCAGGTAACGCCGCTGGTGGCTGAGTTTGGTGGTGTGCTGTATGCGAGGAATTTGACTAAGTTTGTGACGGCTGGGATGTTGGTGGTGAGGTTGGCTGGGGAGAATGCGGGGCGACGTGGGGAGTTATTGGTGGGGTAAAAATAAGGCTTCCCGAAGGAAGCCTTAATGCTGTTAGTCCAGCCATTCGGTATGGAACACACCGTCTTTATCGATACGCTTGTAAGTATGCGCACCAAAGTAGTCACGCTGAGCCTGAATCAGATTCGCCGGCAGAACTTCTGAACGATAGCTATCGTAGTAAGCAATAGCAGCTGAGAAGGTCGGCGTTGGGATACCGTTCTGAATAGCGTAAGACACTACATCACGCAGCGCCTGCTGGTACTCATCTGCAATGTTCTTGAAATAAGGATCCAGCAGCAGGTTAGCAATATTAGCGTCCTGTGCGTATGCATCAGTAATCTTCTGCAGGAATTGCGCACGAATAATGCATCCGGCACGGAAAATCTTCGCAATTTCACCGTATTGCAGATCCCAGTTATTCTCTTCCGACGCAGCGCGCAGCTGTGAGAAGCCCTGAGCATAGGAAACGATCTTGCCCAGATACAGAGCGCGACGCACTTTCTCGACAAACTCAGCCTTATCACCAGTAAATGCTTTAGCCTGAGGACCGCTCAGCACTTTAGAAGCTGCAACACGTTGGGTCTTCAGAGAAGAAAGATAGCGGGCAAATACTGACTCAGTAATAAGTGAGAGCGGTTCGCCAAGATCCAGTGAGCTCTGGCTAGTCCACTTACCGGTGCCTTTGTTAGCGGCTTCATCCAGAATCACGTCAACCAGGTATTTACCGTCTTCATCTTTCTTAGTGAAGATATCTTTGGTGATATCGATCAAGTAGCTGCTTAACTCACCGTTGTTCCAGTCAGTAAAGGTTTTTGCCAGCTCTTCATTGTCGAGGCCTAACGCGCCTTTCAACAGTGCATAAGCTTCAGCTATCAGTTGCATATCACCGTATTCGATGCCGTTATGCACCATTTTTACATAGTGACCAGCACCGTTTGGACCGATGTAAGCAACGCAAGCTTCGCCATCTTCCGCACGAGCAGCAATCTTATCTAAAATTGGTGCAACCAATTCATATGCTTCTTTCTGGCCGCCAGGCATGATGGAAGGCCCTTTCAGTGCGCCCTCTTCACCTCCAGAAACACCGGTACCAATGAAGTTGAAGCCCTGGTCAGAAAGTTCTTTATTACGGCGGACAGTATCTTTATAGAAGGTGTTACCACCATCAATCAGGATGTCGCCCTTGTCCAAATGCGGGGTCAAAGAAGCAATCGTTTTATCTGTAGCTTCACCAGCCTGTACCATCAAAAGGATACGGCGTGGTTTTTCCAGCGATTCAACGAACTCTTCAACTGTATAAAAAGGTGCCAGTTTCTTGCCTTGGTTCTCAGCGATGACTTCATCCGTCTTTTCGCGTGAACGGTTGAAAATAGAGACTGTGTAGCCGCGGCTCTCAATGTTAAGAGCCAAGTTACGGCCCATCACTGCCATACCGACAACACCGATTTGTTGCTTGGACATTATCTACTCCTGTCTGAAGTTACCGTCACAAACACAAGTTTGTGATTGAAGTGGCAAATATGTTAACTCATCTATCACCAATAAAGGTAGTGAATGGTGCGATGATAAAACACACAAGAAATGTGGATGATTATGTATTGGTTAACAAATCACCTTTTTTGATATTTGACTTGAAATATAACGGCAGCACTTCCTCTGGCGTACCGTCCATTTTTACCGTGCCGTGCTCGAGCCAAAGAATTCTTGTACAGGTTTTTCTTAACAATTCGTTACTATGGCTTGCAAGAATCAATATCTTCGTTGCATTAATAATATTGGTTAATCGAGTTTCAGCTTTTTCTTTAAAGCCTTCATCACCTACAGATAGCCATTCATCCATAAGGAGGATTTCGGGAGTGAAAATAGTACTAACACTAAAACCCAAACGCATCTGCATACCAGACGAGTAAGTACGAACAGGCATGTCAATAAAGTCACCCAGATCGGTGAATTCAATGATCTCTTCAATTCGCGCATCGATTTCTTTTTTCCGCAATCCTAATAAGGCACCGCGAATATAGATATTTTCTCTGCCCGTAAATTCCTGATTAATCCCTAATGAAATAGAAATTAAAGAACCAATGTCGCCTTCAATCGTAGCGCTGCCACTGGTTGGATGATAGACTTTACTAAACATCCTCAGTAGCGTTGTTTTACCCGCACCATTATGGCCAATTAGCCCTACTCGCTCGCCATCTTTTATTTCGAAGTTAAGATTATTAAGGGCCGAAACCACAACTTTACCATCGTGCTGACCAACCTTTCCACCGGTAGCAAAATTGATAAAGTTCTTTTTAATCGATCTTGCCTGGGCGTTGAATATTGGGAAATCAATACCCACATTTTCAAATTTAATAATAGCCATTACATTACACCCAATAAGGAACGCGGTATTTATATTTGCTCGTCATCGCAATCGATAGAGCCAAACCGACTACGGCCATAACGCCAGCAATGATGTAACTGCTCATCATTGGGATCTCACCTAATAATGGACCTCTTACCAAGTCAATCAAATGGTAGAGAGGGTTAAAGGTGAGTAACGCTGCGGCAGCACTATGTGAAAGAAGTTTCGGCATCCAAATTACTGGGGTCAGATAGAAGATAACCTGCATAATACTTAACACAATTTGTGTCATATCACGGAAGCGCGCACAAATCATCGAAAGAATCATTAACGCCCAGGTTAAATTCAAAATCAGCAGGATAAAACCTGGTATCACCAGGAAAACAGTCCAGTCCACGCTTTTCTGCACTGCAATCAGGACCAGAGGGAATATAACGATATTATGCAGGAAGATGATGAAATTTTTCCAAATTACACGCATTACGTGAACATGTAATGGAACGGGTAACTGCTTGATAATCCCCTCTGAAGATATCAGGGCATCACAACCTTCTGAGATGGAGCTTTGGATAAAGCTCCATGTTATCAAACCAAGAGTTAGATAGGGCAAAAACTCTTTGACGTTGGTTTTGAAGAGATTACCAAAAACCAATCCCATGGTCGTGATCATAACTGCCATACTGATTGTGATCCAAAACGGCCCCATCTTGGACCGTTTGTATCGCATCTTGATGTCCTGACCACCCATCACTTTTACAACGTGAAAGTTTCTTAACGCAGAGGTGAAGTCATCCCACCCTACTGATTTTTGCTTATTCGACATTACAAAATTCCAAATTGGTATGCCAGACGATTCAATCCGACAAGGAACTTATCACCGCACAGACGAGCCAGGATCAGTGTCATAAACTCTTCCCTTTGGGATTCTTCAAGCTGATCTCTCAACTTGATAATATCATTCATGCTACAAACGCAGCGGAACATCAGATCAAGCTTAATTATAGGTAAACCACAATTATGTAATGCGAGGCAGTTGACGTGGATTTGCGACCCCATGGTAAATTCATCCAGATACAAAGATATTAATCTTTGTTTGAACTGGCTATTCAGTAATGCTTCTTTGTGCGAGTAATTTCTGAAGAAATTTACTGCTTCTAAATAGTCAACTTTGCTTGAACTTAATGTTGAATATTCTTTATCAACAGAGTTGTATTCCACAACATTGTCACTAGCAAATGCCAACTTTTCAGCTCTCTTATTAGAGAGAATGTATTTATTATAATAAGATGATAAGACTTCATCATTTGCTATTAAACCGGTAATGGATTTATTTGTCCAGGCACTGACACCTTCACGACGGTAGTAATAGTAATTCTCATAGAAAACTTCATCAGTGCTAAGCTTTTTCTCCATGAACGAGACATTGAAAAGAGACTTGAAGTTTTGCTCAGAACTAACCAGTGACTTAAGAAGCTTACTTAAACCGAACTCACCTCTTTTTATAACTAAAGGTCTTACGTTCGATGACTTATAATTTAACCAAAAACTTTTGAATTTTTCATTCTTAGTTATTTTACCCGCTACTGAAATACAGAATGAACCTAGGTGATGAGAGTGCTGACTATTTTCTGTAGCACCGATTACTTCAACGTTAGTATCAAATAAATTTTTAACAAATTCAGACAAGCCATTCTTTGAGAAAAATACACTGTCATTGATGATAAGTAACCGTTCACATTTTTCTTCAAAACCTGCATCGAAGAAATATTTCATCCCTGCTTTATAGCTGCCGAAATCACGCCCATAATTATCACGCTCTATATAGACATCGGTTAACTCAGAGGGATAATTTTGCTCTTCCAACCTTAAGGTATTAACGGCAATAACAAATACATTATTGCGTTTCGCTTCTTTTAACAGCTCTAGCGTATCATTTCTAAGCGATGATTTCTCATAGAGCGCAAGCAGCATAACCTTGCCACCCGTGAAATCATTCTTGACTTTAACATTCGTATATTTTTTTGTCTTAATATCATCGCGAATTGATAGCACGCCATAATATAGATAAATTACAATTTTCAGGAAAAACCTGATAATCATAAAAATAATTCTTTTCATATTGACACCGTCGATGGTTAAACTAATTTCCTAAAGAGATTCATGATAAAGAAAGCACATGTTTCAATGAAGCTTTGTCTATAAAATCCACCCTTAATAAAGTTAGTAATTCGTTTCAAAAGACTTCCATTCAAAGCACTAAATCTTTCATAATCACGTCTATTCTCGGCCGGCATCCTGTCTTTCAAACACTCAAGCGCCATACAATTTTTCTCGCTCCAGCATTTAAATTCACCTGCAAATAAACGATTAAATCTTGTGAGCTTAGACAAAACACCCGTGTTGCTGCCCACTAAATTTTGCCCATGCTGGCGGTAGAGAATCTTTGGTTCACGATCGTAGATTACTGTTCCATTCATTGCACTGCATATGATGTACAAAATCCAGTCATGAGAAACAATCGGAAGCTTGGCAGGGAATGTCTCGAACACCGTTTTTAGTCCACGACTAAAAACCATCGTGTTGCCGCCCGCATAGCTTTGCAAAAGTGCATTACTAAAAGTAAATTCTTTGACAAAACAGGGTGAAAAACCGATATTAACTTCATCAGAATCAATCAGCTTTGTGCGTGAACCATATAAAGCATAGTTGTCAGGAGATAAATCATTTGTTGTTAACTGATTAATAGCTTCTTCCAGCTTATTGTCACACCAAATGTCATCCTGATCACAGAAGGCATAAAACGGCGAATCAATATCTTTTCTATTAAGCAGGCTATAGAAATTGGCAGCAAATCCTTTACCTGGCCCCTGAAACAGAATAACTCTACCTTCAGAGAATTCTTTGGCAAAACGGGTAATGATTGCACAGGTGCTATCTGTTGACCCATCATCAGAAACAATCAGCGTCCAATTAGTATAAGTTTGAGAAGCAATGGAACGCAGCTGCTTTTCTAAATATTTCTCGCCATTATAAGTACCCATCAGGATACTTATTTTTCCTTTATCGCTCATCATCATCAGCTATATAAAAAAAGGATGAGTTAATCCTCATCCTTAGTTTCGGGAATCAATCAAATGTCACTGCTTGTGCAAATGGCGTTCCGTCTTTATCTTTAGCAGAAAGCGCGGGGAGTTCATTTGCACCGATTGGCCAGGTGATATTGAGATCTGAATCGTTCCAAAGTAATGAATGTTCATTTTTAGGATTATAATAATCAGTACATTTGTAAACAAATTCAGCACTTTCAGATGTTACATAAAAACCATGAGCAAAGCCTTCTGGAACCCACAGCTGACGCTTATTATCAGCTGACAGGTATACACCAACCCATTTTCCAAAAGTTGGTGAGGATTTTCTCATATCAACTGCCACATCATACACTTCACCAGAGACAACCCTGACGAGTTTACCTTGTGTATTTGTGGTTTGATAATGTAAGCCACGCAAAATACCTTTAGAAGATTTCGAATGGTTATCCTGTACAAAGGTACGTGGACACACCAGCTCTTCAAACTTCTTCTGTTGCCAGGTTTCCATAAAGAAACCTCTTTCATCACCAAAAACGGCTGGCTCAATGATTTTTACATCAGGAATATCAGTATCAATAATCTTCATTAGAGCTTTCCGTTATAGAGCGCCATCAGGTATTTGCCGTAATCATTTTTGAGCAGTGGCTGTGCCAGCTCTTTCAATTTTTCAGCATCAATAAAGCCCATGCGGAACGCAATTTCTTCCGGACAAGCAACTTTAAGTCCCTGACGGGTTTCGATGGTTTGTATAAAGTTATTCGCTTCAATCAGGCTCTGGTGAGTACCCGTATCTAACCAGGCATGGCCACGTCCCATAATGGACACAGACAGTTCACCCTTTTCAAGATACAAGTTATTAATATCAGTAATCTCTAACTCACCACGCGGTGAAGGTTTAAGATTTTTAGCCAATTCAACAACGCTATTATCATAGAAATACAGACCAGTAACTGCGTAGCTACTTTTAGGTTCAGTTGGCTTTTCGACTAATGAAACCGCCTTACCAGTTTCATCAAATTCAACCACGCCATAACGCTCTGGATCGTGAACGTGATAAGCAAACACCGTTGCACCGTGCTTTTTATTTGAGGCTTCTTCGAGTTGCTTATGTAAATCGTGGCCATAAAAAATGTTATCGCCCAGAATCAACGCGCAGTTATCGTTGCCGATAAACTCTTCACCCAGAATGAAAGCCTGCGCCAAACCGTCCGGGCTTTCCTGCACTTTATATTGAATGTTCAAGCCCCATTGGGAACCGTCGCCAAGCAGGCTTTCAAAACGCGGCGTATCCTGCGGTGTGCTAATAATTAAAATGTCACGAATGCCCGCTAACATCAGAGTGCTGAGCGGATAATAAATCATTGGCTTGTCGTAGATTGGCAATAGTTGCTTACTGACTGCCATCGTCACTGGATAAAGGCGTGTTCCTGAACCGCCAGCAAGGATGATTCCTTTTTTACTATTCACAACGTTATCCTTTAATTTAGTAATCTGACTCAATACGGCTTAATTATAAAGTTCATCCAGCATACGCTTTACACCAACCTTCCATTCCGGAAGCGTTAATTCAAAAGCGCTGGTGAACTTGCTGGTATTGAGCCTTGAATTAGATGGGCGTTTTGCTGGCGTAGGGAAAGCGGCAGTCTCAACAGTATTAACTGATTGTACTTTCAGCTCTAAACCTTTTTCACGGACACAATCAATCACGAACTCAGCATAGGCGTGCCAGGTTGTTACGCCTGAAGCGATAAGATTGTAAATGCCCGATTTTTCAGGATTAGCCAGAGTCGCTTTGATTGCATGCGCGGTACTGTCCGCAATCAATTCTGCGCCGGTTGGTGCACCGAACTGATCATTGATAACAGATAGCGCTTCTCTTTCCTGCGCCAAACGAATCATCGTTTTAGCGAAATTATTGCCTTTGGCGGCATAGACCCAACTGGTGCGCAAAATTAAATAGTGTGGTGCATTGGCGATAATGGCTTCTTCACCCTGACGCTTGGTCTTGCCGTAAGCGTTAAGTGGTGAAGTCGCATCGTCCTCGTTCCACGGACGCTCGCCGCTGCCATCAAAGACATAATCCGTTGAGTAGTGAACCAGCAACGCCTTAACGTCACGCGCAGCGCAGGCCAATGCTTTTACGCTGGTCGCGTTGATCAACTCAGCATTGTGCAGGTCGCACTCAGCTTTATCGACAGCCGTATAAGCCGCGGCATTCACAATCACGTCAGGCTTAATATTCCGTACCGTTTTTTCGATTCCGGCAGGATTGGTTAAATCGCCGCAGTGATCTGTTGAATGACGATCTAAAGCAATGATCTCACCCAACGGTGCCAAAGCACGCTGCAGCTCCCAACCAACCTGACCATTTTTACCTAATAGCAAAATTTTCATTAGCTACGCTTCTCGTAGTTTTGCTCAATCCAGTTCTGATACGCCCCGCTTTTCACGTGCTCAACCCACTGCTGGTTGTCGAGATACCACTGCACGGTTTTACGTAAGCCAGTTTCAAAGCTTTCCTGCGGTTTCCATCCGAGATCGCGTTCAATCTTTGAAGCGTCAATCGCATAGCGACGATCGTGGCCCGGACGGTCTGCAACATAGGTAATTTGCTGGGCGTATGAAGTCTCTTTAGGACGCAGCTCATCCAGCAGTTCACATACCTTGTGAACCACTTCGAGATTTTGCTTCTCGTTATGGCCGCCAATGTTGTAAGTGGTGCCAGTTTTCGCCTGCGTCACTACGGTATAAAGCGCACGAGCATGATCTTCTACATACAGCCAATCGCGGATTTGGTCACCTTTGCCATAAATTGGCAGCGGCTTTCCTTCCAGCGCATTGCTGATGATCAGCGGGATGAGTTTTTCCGGGAAATGATAAGGGCCGTAGTTGTTGGAACAGTTGGTCACAACGATCGGCAGGCCGTAGGTGCGGCCCCATGCGCGAACCAGATGGTCACTTGCGGCTTTAGTGGAAGAGTATGGGCTGCTTGGTGCGTACGGGGTTTCCTCAGTGAACAATGGAAGTTCACCGGAGGTTTCATCGGGATGAGGTAAGTCGCCATACACTTCATCCGTGGAGATATGGTGGAAACGAAAAGCCTGTTTTTTATCAGCGGCTAATGCAGACCAATATTGGCGGCTTGCTTCCAGTAACTCATAAGTTCCGACAACGTTAGTCTGAACGAATTCTGATGGTCCAGTAATAGAGCGGTCAACATGGCTTTCTGCCGCCAGATGCATTACCGCATCAGGCTGAAATTCGTTGAATACATTCAGCAAGGCCGCACCATCGCAAATATCAACTTTTCTAAAGTTATAACGCGCATTTTGGCTTTCAGCTTTCAGTGATTCAAGGTTGCCAGCGTAGGTCAGTTTATCGACGTTAATCACTTCATCATTGGTATGGTTGATAATATGACGAACAACTGCCGAACCGATAAATCCTGCACCACCTGTAATTAAGATTTTCATAACGTCCCGTTTTTCCTGACTCGCTCAGTGAGGCTTATACCAAATGGAATTAATATGCAGTTTCGTTCAGCCACGCTACCGCCCTTGGGTTGCAGCTCCCACATAGCTGATGTTTAAGGCAAAATTTAATTAAAAGCACGCCGGCTTTTATGCTGCTATCTTGCTGTTAACTCTATTCTTTATTACCGAAACCAATAAATATGGTTTAACGGTAAGCAGCTAAGAATTCTACCACTCGTAAAGTTCAATGACGAACAAATTACAGATTTTCCGGGGGTGTTAGTTTAAGTATTGACCGCTTTGGGTCGGAGATGATGTTTGCTGAGTCAATAATTCAACTCAATCAGATTTTGATGAAAGCTTAGACGTGGTTTTTCAAACGAGGCGTCAAAAAAATGCGGGCGCTAAGGCCCGCAGTAGTGTTATTCGAATCCATTCGGATTCTTACTCTGCCAGTTCCACGTATCACGCATCATGGCATCGATCCCGCGCGTCACGCGCCAGTCCAGTTCATTGTTTGCCAGAGTCGCATCCGCCCAGAACGCCGGCAGATCGCCGTCACGGCGAGGCTTAAACTCAAACGGAATCGGCTTACCGGAAGCTTTCTCAAACGCCTTGATCATCTCCAGCACGGAGAAGCCCACGCCGCCGCCGAGGTTGTAAGCTTTGTAGCCTTCAACTTTAGCTAAGTGATCCAGCGCCTTCAGGTGCCCTTCTGCCAGGTCGACAACGTGAATGTAGTCGCGCTGTGCGGTGCCATCTGGCGTATCGTAGTCATCGCCAAACACGCCCAGCTTCTCCAGACGGCCAATCGCCACCTGCGCGATGTACGGCAGCAGGTTGTTAGGAATGCCGGTTGGATCTTCACCGATTTCGCCAGATTCATGCGCGCCAACCGGGTTGAAGTAGCGCAGCGCGATGGCTTTGAAGTTCGGATCGGCTTTAGCGAAGTCGCGCATCACGAATTCGATCATCAGCTTCGAAGTACCGTACGGGCTGGTGGTGCCGCCGATTGGCGTGGTTTCCACGTAAGGAACCGGCGCATCCGCGCCATAAACGGTCGCAGAAGAGCTGAAAATGAAGTTCCACACGCCTGCGGCGCGCATCTCTTCCAGCAGTACCACGGTGCCAGCCACGTTGTTTTCGTAGTATTCCAGCGGCATGCGCGTGGATTCACCAACGGCTTTCAATGCAGCGAAGTGAATCACAGCGCTGATATCGTTAGTGGCAAACAGGTCACGCAGGCAGGCGCGATCGCGGATGTCGCCTTCAACGAACACCGCTTTTTTACCTGAGAGCTTTTCCACGCGATTAACGGCTTCGCGGGAAGCATTGCAAAGGTTATCCAGGACCACAACGTCGTCGCCACGCTCTAACAGCGCCAGCACCGTATGGGAGCCGATGTAACCCGCTCCGCCCGTTACCAAAATAGCCATGTGTACTCCTTTAAACCGCGCTAAAGGCGCGGTAGAGAATGAGGAAGCTTATTTCGCCAGGATTTTCTGAATGGATTCGCGGAAATCGCGGCCCTGATCGTTGTTACGCAGGCCGTAAGAGACGAACGCCTGCATGTAACCGAGTTTACGACCGCAATCATAACTGGTACCGGTCAGCAGCTGCACATCAACCGGCTTCTTCTTGCTCAGGGATGCGATGGCATCTGTCAGCTGAATACGGCCCCATGCGCCTGGCTCAGTGCGCTCCAGCTCATCCCAGATATCCGCAGAGAGTACGTAACGGCCCACAGCAGTGAGGTCAGAATCGGTAGAACCCGCTTCTGGCTTCTCAACAAAGCTGGTGATGGTGCTGATATCGCCTGGGTTATCAATCGGCTCTTCGGTGGTCAGCACGCCGTATTCGGTGAGATCTGCACCTGGCATGTGTTTCGCCAGAACCTGGCTGTGGCCGGTGTCTTCGAAACGCGCAACCATCGATGCGAGGTTATAACGCAGGTGGTCAGCGGTGGAGTCATCCAGCAGCACGTCTGGCAGCACCACCACAAATGGGTTGTCGCCAATCATTGGACGCGCGCACAGTACGGAGTGGCCCAGACCCAGCGGGTTAGCCTGACGCACGTTCATGATGGTCACGCCCGGCGGGCAGATTGACTGCACTTCGCTCAGCAGCTGACGTTTAACGCGCGCTTCAAGCAGCGCTTCCAGCTCATAAGTGGTATCGAAGTGGTTTTCCACTGCATTTTTGGAAGCATGGGTGACCAGCACAATCTCCTTGATGCCAGCCGCGACGCATTCGTCAACAATGTATTGAATCATTGGTTTGTCGACGATTGGCAGCATCTCTTTCGGAATGGCTTTCGTCGCAGGAAGCATATGCATACCGAGACCCGCAACGGGGATTACTGCTTTAAGCTTGGTCATATTTATTCCATTTCATGAAGTGAATACGTGGGCTCGATTATGCAGGATCGGCCGGTCGAGCAAGTATAATCTTTATCTGAAAATCCGACACTAACTCTCTGTCACGACATCAAAAATCGCTAATTTGGCCGGTAAAAATGTCGAAGTTCCAATGGGAAACCGATGCGCTAAACCGCTGAAAAATCGTGAAAGGATTTGTGATGATGAGACCAGAGATTTACTGAAAGGTGTGCCAACATTGCGCCATAAATGGCGCCGCTACGGACCGTGTAAACATAGAGTTATCTGTAGCGGCGCGATTCATCGCGCGAGTTTGAGGTTGACGATTACAGCCAGCCCTCAAACCATTCCGGCATGACGAACAGATTGAAGTGATTGACCAGCAGCATCAAGCCAACAAACACCACCGACACCGAAACCCACTGGCGCGCATATGGCATAAAGCGGATGCCAATCACCGGCTTGATGAAGAACGGATGCGCGAAGGCCGAGATCAGCACCTGCGAGATCGACAGCGTTAACGCCACATACAGCACGTTTGGCCAGATGTAGGTTGTCGCCAGTACCGCGACAACCACCAGACTCGCCACAATGTTCCAGTAGAACTCAACATTGGTGCGGCCGTTGGCCTGAGAGATCGCGCCGGTTAAGCCGCCCATCGGACGCAGCATGCCAAACAGCAGCATCAGCGGAATCAGATGATAAACCTGCTCATGCGAAGCACCGTACAGCACACGCACAATCACCGGAGACAGAATGCCAATCGCCAGGTACATCGCGCTGCTGAACAGCATGATGACGAAGGTGCCTTTCAGGAAAAGCTTCTTCAACTGCTCTGGATCGTGCTGCTTCTCGGCAAAACGCGGCAGCGCCAGGCGGTTAATCACCGGCGAAACCAGCTTCAGCGGTTGCAGAATCAGCTCTTTTGCCAGCGAGTAAATCCCCAGCATCTCGGCGCCCATTACTTTACCGACGATCAGCGCATCCGCCTGAGTTCGCAGCTGGTTAATGGTCTGCGAACCGAGCTGATACACGCCGTAGCGCACCGCACTAACAAAGGTTTTGCCATCGAATTCCCAGGTCGGACGCCACGCTTTCTCGCCAAAGTAGATCATGCAGAGAATACGCGTGAAGGCGTTGATGAACAGACCAAGAATCGCCGCCGCCACGGTGAGCGAAGTGTAATACAGCATCGCGACGGTACACAGAAAGGCAAACAGCTTGGTGGCCATCTCAATCTTCGCCAGCGTCACCATGCGTTTGGTTTTCACATAGTGCGCCTGATACTGCGACAGATGTCCCAGCACCAGGAAGTTGAGGCTGGTGAGCATGATTAAGCCCACCAACTCCGGCAGATGGTAGAACCACGCCACCGGATAGGCTATCGCCAGCATAATCAAACCGGTACAGAAACTGAGCGACACGTTCACCCAGTAAATGGTGCTCTGTTCGCGGCGATTAATGTTCTGGCGATGGACGATATAACTGCTCATGCCCATGTCTTGCAGCACGGTCGCCACCGCCAGAATCGCGTTGATGATCGCCAGTAAACCTAGCTCGTGGGTTTCCAGTTTGCGCGCCAGTACGGCGAGCTGTAACACCTGAAGCAATGCGGCAAAGCAGGTACTACCAAACAGCCAAACGGCCTGTTTTTTTAATCCGCTCACACCATGCGCTCCAGAATTTTCGCCAGCTCACCGTAAGCGATGTGCTGATTGAACTCGGTTTCCACTTTGTGTCGCGCTGCGGCGACAACGGGCGCCACGTCCACATCACCGCGTGACAAACGCAGCAGCGTGGCTGCCAGCTCGTCAGCGTCGTCTTCCGCCACCAGCCAGCCGCTGACGTCATTTTCAATCAGTTCAGGAATGCCGCTGTGATAGGTGGAAACCACCGGCAAGCCGACCGCCATCGCTTCCATCAGCGCCACTGGAATGCCTTCCATATCGCCATCTGCGGCGGTTTTGGACGGCAGCAGGAAGATGTCCGCCTCGTTCAACGCCTGACGAATCTCATCCTGCGGTTTGAAACCCGGCATGGTGACGTAATCCTGCAAGCCAGCACGCGCAATGTGCTCACGCATCATGCCGTCCTGCTCGCCGTTACCGATGATGGTGAACTGGAACTGACCGCCGTTGTTGCGCAGGATTTCGCTGGCTTTCACCGCCACATCCAGACCTTTTTTCTCAGTAAGACGTGCCACTGAAACGATACGCAACGGTTGATGGAAGGCTTCGCGCGGACGGAAGTTAAACTTCTCCGGCTCGATGCCCATACGCGTGACATGCACCTTGGCGCGCGGACAGCCCATCTCAATCAGCTTGTTCTCCCACAGGTGGCTGATAGGCAGCATCAGTTCACTCTGTTTGAACAGGTTGACGTAGTCGAGCTTGTGCTCTTCCAGGATGTGACGACGCGAAATATCCGCGCCGTGGAACACCGTCGCCTGCTTGCCTTTCAGCACGCCGAGTTCGCGCAGCTTGTTCGCCAGCGCGCCGGCATAGCCGAAGTGCACCAGAAACACATCCGCGGTGTAAGGCTGTTTAGTGTTGGCGACAATCGCCGGCAGCAGCAGTTTGCTGGCCTGTGCACCGTAGCGACGCACATTCAGCGACTTAAGCAGCGCGCCTTTGGTGATTTTCGGCAGTATCAACCCGATACGCTGCGTCAGCTTATCAAGGTTGGATACTTTCTCTTCCGGCAGTAAATAGTGGGTTTTCGCTGCCAAATTGTAGTCATCGAAGGCGGCGTGGCGATTGATCATATCGCCTGGAAACACGGAGATAATCTCCACGTCGTAGCCTGCGTCGATGAAATGCGTCACCTGATTGAGCACAAACGTCTCAGAGGCAACAGGAAAACGCATGGTGAAAAAGGTCAGCTTCATCACTTCACCCCAAGACGTTGAGAATTTCGGCTGTAATGCGGTTTCCAATCTCACGCTCCTGCGCCACCGCGGTATCAACTTTGTGTTTCACGTTGTCGTAGTCGGCCAGCACCGTCTGCACTTTATCGATGAGCGAGCCATCCATCAGGCTCTGCACATCGGTTGCCATCTGCGGCAGGCCAAGCTGTTTCATCACGCCGAGCGACTTGTGCTCGTAGTTGATGGCCACAGCTGGCGTACCAAAGTTCATGGAGATGATGGCGGAGTGCAGGCGGGTACCAATTGTCAGATGACAATGGCTAAGGAGGATGCCGAGTTCGAGGTCGTTGAACTCGTCCATGATGACATGGTAATGCTCGGGATGCTCGACATGATCGCGCAACGTCAGCGCCACCATGCGGTCATCTTTGGCGTAGCTATCAATACCGGTACAGGTAGAGAAAGCAACCACCTGATAACCCTCGGCAATCATCGCGTTGATCACGCGGCCAAAGGCAGCTTCATACTCTTTCTGCGTTACGCCGAGACGTTTGTCGAACGGCGCCAGTTCACGCACGGTAATCGCAATGGTTTTGCGGGCGCTGATAATCGCTTGCCAGTGCAGCAGGTTATGGCTTGGATTGGCCACTTCACGCGCTTCAACAAGGAATGCGGTATCAACGCCCTTCTTCACTTTGCTGGTGGTTACGCCATCCTGCTTCAGACGGTCGTAGCTCACCTCTTCGCGTAGCACCAGGCTGTCAACGCGATCAAAGACAAAGTTCGCCAGCGCATTAACGCGCGGGTTTTCGAATGGACCGACCGAGTGACCGACCATATGCAGCGGCTTTTTCGCCATCAGCGCACAGAGCGCGTGGTCGAATTGGGTCACGCCGTAGAGATCGACGAAGAACGAACCGCCAACCTGAATAATTGCATCGTACTGCGCAAGGCTTTGGGTGAACGCCGCCAGATGCGGTGGCACCGAGAAGGATTTGTACACGCCGCCTTTGCCAAGGTGCGCCATCATGATGTCCGGCATCAAGCGGTTCGCCACTTTGCGTTTCAGGCTGCCAACTAAACCTTTGCCCGATTTGCTGTTGTGCAGGAACAGGGAATCCTGCTGGATATCCTGCTGCAGTAAATAGCCAGAGCTTGTTGGATAACGGCTGATCACATCGATATCCAAATCCGCGCGCGTGGATTTCAGTGAATCAATCAGCCCACGTAAAATCGCGCCATCCCCACGATTTCCACAGGTATGGTTTCCTACCAATAAAATCTTCATAAAAAAACTCCGGAAAAATTTTTGTAATTTTTACAAGCCGCCAATAGCTGCACTGGCAAAGTGAACTCTGTTTAAAAGGACTGCAATGGGAGTAAACCCCAAAAAGTGGTGCTAATTGCATTTCTATTCAGTACTGCTTACAAACTATGCACATTCCGTAGCGGCGCGATTTATCGCGCATACCTGAAATTGGCATTGCTGCCCATCCCGGCATTGCGCAATAAATTGCGCCGCTACGATCGGTGTGCGTTACGACTTCACGGCGAAATACGGCATAGCAACCTGTTCGCCATTAATCACTACCGAAATGAAACCTTTGGGTTCGCGCGTATCCACTTGTTCCGGCTTAAGCGCGCGCGAGGCAAGCAGCAGATCGCCCTGCTCGTTACCGCCAACACCGGCTTTGCCGTTGTGCAGGCTAAAACGCTGCGGTGCCTGCTGCGCTCCGCTGCCCGGCGCGCCTTTATCCATCACGGCGTCAACGCGCGCACATTGGCCGGTCAGGAAGCGATCCTTGGCGGTGCTTTTAATCAGCACGGCGGTGGTCGGCGTCCAGCCCGCTAATTTAACGAACACTTTGGTGTCGGTATCGCTGCGCGGTTCGAAACGTACGTCCACCACCGGCGAGCTACCTTCCGCTGACCAGCTGGCTTCCGCTTTGTTTTTCTTGCGCTGCAGATGAATCACCGCGCGGCCGCCGGTACCTTTGCCGTTGATAACATCCATCAGCGGCTGATTGGCGGTGCCGTTATTGAACTGCGACTGACCAAATACCTCGATCTCCCAGCTATCGCCCACCGTTGGCGAGTAGAAGTTACCGAGTTCAAACCAGGTTTGCTGATCGCTGTTGTTGGTCAGGCGGAAGCGCGAGGTGATGTAGTTGTATTTCAAACTGCCATCGATGGCGACGCCGTAAGATTCGACGCGCGTCGAGCCCATTTCCCAGATATTCAGCCAGCGTTCGCCTTCCAGCGAGTTATCGATCCAGCTGCCCGACTGCAGATTGGTCTGGCGCATATTAAGGCGTGAGTTGCGCGCATTGAGCGGGTTCTTGCAATCCTCAATGCTCAGCGCATCGACAATCCACTGGCCGTTCGAGATATCGCCAGGGAAATCGCTGTGCTCAATCCAGCCGTTATGGATGATGGATTGGCTGCAGCGCGGCAGATTCAACACCATGCCGCCTTTACAGTGCTGGGCGTTGAAGTTGGAGAGCTCAATTGCAGTGCTGTGATCCCAGGCGCCGGCTTTTTGCCCCGACCAGCTGGCTTTAATCACATCGCCGGTACAGGCGTTGGCGTACCACTGATCGATTTTGCAATCCAGCGTATCCAGCAGGCTGAGCGAGACGCCGCCAACCTGATTAAAGCGCAGGCAAGCGCCACGGAAGAACTGGCCGCCCGGACAGGTATTGCGGAACAAACCCTGTTTGTTCGGACGCTTGTCGGTGTTGCCGTTGAAATTCAGGTTGGAGATTTCCGTCCAGCGCGCATTTACCTGGAACAGGAACTCGGAGCGACCGTCGGAAACCAGCGTGGTCGCCGGGAAATAACCGAAGTTGACCATCGCGCCGGAGATGCGGAAGAAGCGACGTCCTTCGTCACCGAAATCACATTCGGAGACAAAGAAGGTGCCGGCAGGGAACTGCACACAGATCTGCTGGCTGGCATCGATCGACCATTGATACATGGCTTTGATCGCCGGTGCGGTATCGGTTTTGCCGTCGGCGATAGCGCCGAAATCAAACAGCGTCAGGCGGTTATAATCTTCCACCACGCGACGCCAGGTGAAACCGTTGCCGCTGAAGTTCACGCCGCCATCGTCTTTGCCATCACCAAAGGTGCCAACGAACTCGCCGCCGCCCACTTCCAGCCCTTCGTGCCAGCTTTTCAGCTTGATTTTGGCACCGGCAAACAGCGGACGGGTTTTGCGCAGCTCTTCAACCGACGGGATCTCACCAATCAGCTGGTAGCCGTTTGGCTGCGCCAGACGCTGGCTGAAGTTGCTTTGGTTTGGACGTGAAACATCGCTGATGGAGAACAGCGTGTGGCCCTGATCGTCTTCCACCACCATTGAGTGCGCAGGATTGGCGATCAACGCCGCATTATCATGGATGAACTGAGCGAAGTTGCCCTTATTCAACGCAATCGGCTGACTGATTTGTGACACTTTGCCATTGGCATCGCGCAGAAACACCGGAATCTGATTGCCGGCCTGGCTGGCATCGCTGCCCGCCTTACCGATCCACAGTTTGCCCTCGAAGTTCTGCCAGAACTGCGGCGGCATGGTGTAGACATTTTCTGGCGTCAGAATCGGCACATCGCCCGCCGGTACGCTAGACGGATCGACGGATTTTAACGTTGGCTGACCACTTTTTGCGGCGTAGCTGGAAAACGCACTCACTGAGAGCGCAGTAACAATCGAGGAGGCTGCGGCCTGCAAGACTTCTCTTCTTTTCATGCTTCAATTCCCGTGGTTGTGCGGCCAAAAAGGATTCCCGAGGCACGATAATTGTTGCTAAACAAGGGCGAGCCAGCTCTGCTTGATCTGGTTACCGTCAAACTTGAGCGCGGTTTCTTTGGTTTTTTCACTCATGGCGTAGAACAGGCCATCATCGCTGGCGAGTTGCTCCATACGCTGGATAAAGGTGGTTTTGTCGTTCATCGGCACCAGGAAGCCATCTTCACCGTGGTTGATGATCTCCTGCGGCCCGGTCGGGCAATCGTACGCCACCACCGGCAACGACCAGGATTTGGCTTCCAGCAGCACCAGCGGTAAGCCTTCATAGCGCGAAGTCATCAGCGCCATGTCGCTTTCGCGGTAGTAATCGTTGATGTTGCTGACTTTGCCGACGAAGTTAACGCTATTAGTGATGCCTAACGCGGCAGCCTGATCGTGCAGCTGCTGTCGCAGTTCGCCGTCACCGGCAATCACCAGTTTCCATTCAGGATGTTTCTTACTGAAGTCGGCCCAGATATCCAGCAGCAGGTCGAAGCCTTTCTGGTTATCAAGACGCCCCACCGCCAGCGCCTGACGGCTGCGCGTTTGACGTTGAAACGCTTTGTACACCACCGGATTAGGGATTTGCTGGCTGGCAATGTTCCAGCGGTTGAACACCTGATGATCTTTGTCGGTCAGGACGATCACCTGGTCGTAATAGCGCAGCATCAGCCACTTCAGCAGCTTAATCGGCTTGCTGAACGAGTTAATCGCGATGTGTTCGCAGGCATACGCCTTGAAGCGTTTCTTCTTCAGCGCCATCAGGTTCCAGAAGGCGAACATCACACTCAGGCGGCCCATGCTGATCAGGAATACGCTGTCGAAGCCTTCCTGATGAATGCTGGCAACGGCGCTTTTAATCGGGTTGCTGTGGCCTTCAAAGCTGACAATTTTCTTCACCCGTTCAAACGGATAAAAGGTTTTGCCGTTGCCTTCCAGCGAGTAAATGGTGACTTCATGCTGCTCGCCGAGGCACTCAGACATAAAGTTGCAGATGTTTTCCGTGCCCGCATACGAGTAGGCATCTTTAATCACCAAAACGATCTTTTTCATAAAATCCTTTCCACCTCAAACGACTGTTTAATTGAGACCCAAATCATTCGCGCTGCAACAAGGCGGCAAGTACGACCATCCCCCGGAGCTTACTTCAGTAAGTGACTGGGGTGGACGTGCGCAGCCAACGCAGTTGCAGCGTGAAGGATGCCGGGTATCAACGGTGTTTCAAGGCGAAAAGAACCCCATTCACCATATACCAGACGTAATAGTAATATACTTTTAACGGATTGTTTTTATAGATAATTCTTAATAATTCGAGGTGCCACTTCGCCGCTTTATTTTTGTTGCGCGACAGGGAATCGCCCAACTCGTAATAGTTGACCAGGGTTTTCTGGATCACGCGGGCTTGTTTGTAGCGGAGGAACAATTCATAGAGGAACAGGAAATCTTCGTGGCCTTTACGCTGGAAGAAGATGCCCTGTGGAGGACGGCGGAAACACACCGAGGAGAAGCAAACACGATATTGCTTCTTCACGAAGTTTTCCTGCTGCAGGTAGGGTTTGCTGTAGTTGATATCGTGGTCAGCGGTTTTGGTTTTGTAGTGATAATGCGTGATCACGAAATCGTCGCCGGCGGCGATCGCGGCCGTCTGCTCGGCCAGTTTTTCGCGGTGCCACTCGTCATCGCTGTCGAGAAACGCGATGATCTCTTCTTTCGCCGCGCGCAGCCCAACGTTACGGGTTTCGGCTGCGCCCTGATTGACCTCGTTGTCGAGAATGGTGATACGCGCGTCCTGACAATGTTCACGCACAAAGGCCAGTGAATCATCGGTGGATTTGTCGTTGATCAGGTAAAGATGCCAGTCGCTGTAGGTCTGGTTGATGATCGACTCAACCGCGCGCAGAACGGTATTTCGCGCGTTATACATCGGCATCACAATACCGACGGTGCCAACATGATTTGTCATTTGTCTACCCGGAGTTTCAGGAACCAAAAAATTGCCCCCGTGTAGGGAGCAAGTGAAAGTGTTTAAAAGTGAATCAGGAGACGGCTCTTCTGCCCGAGAAGCGCGACTTCACTTTATCGAGCAGGCGATTCATGAAGTAGGCGCGGTTGTCACGGTTGGTGAGGAAAAAGTAGCGCGCAAAGCTGAGGCTGGCCTGCAGCGATCTACCATCCATCTTGTAGCGCAGTGGCAGCTTGAACGCCTTGTAAGTATGGATGTCACGCGTGGTCAGATGCGGCTTCATGGTGTCGAGCCAGAAGAAGGAGTATTTGACCGACTCGCCTTTGTGCTTGGAACCAAATTTGGTCACCAGATGGTAGGTTGCCAGCGGCTTGTCGATCATCACGAACGCGTAACCCATGCGGTCAGCGCGGATGCAGAAGTCATAATCCTGATGGCGAATATAGCGCGCATCAAACTGGATCTGCGCAGCATCTTCGCGCTTCAGCACAATGGTGCTGGTTTGAATAAAGCCGTAACAGCCAAACAGATACTCGGCCACGGTTTCGTTCTTGCCGGGCGGTTGCATCGGCATCACCTTGAGGAAACTGCCATCCTGATGGATGTTCACCTGACTAAAGATGACATAGCGCGATTTGCCCTGCGCTTCCAGTTTGGCGATGGTTTCACTCGCCACCAATAACTTGTCCGGATGCCACTCATCGTCGGCATCAAGGAAGCTGATAAAGTCGCCGGTTGCCAGCTCAATACCTTTGTTACGGGCGCCAGCGCCGTTGAGTTTGACCTCAGACAGCTCCAGTTTGATAGCCAAATCCTGATAACGCTCGCTGCGTACCACCTGCGCCAGTTCGGCCGCATCGGCCGATTTGTCATCAACAATAATGACTTCAAAATTGCGATAGGTTTGCGCTTTGACACAATCTAGCGTCGTGACAATCGATTTCGACGCGTTATACGCGGGAATAACAATTGAGAAGCGAATCTCCTGCATTGCCAGCACCTCATTAAAAAGTTACAAAATCAATGATATAACTTGTGGGCTCAAAAGAATAATGGGTGATGTCCTAATTTGTCGGCGAGGTCTTCATCGCCACTTTCTTCTTGTTGCTACTGCCGATAAACGGTTTCTCGACAAACAGGTAAGTCAATTTCGCCACATAGAAGGAGGCGACAAAGAACAGCGTTGAAAGCAAGGTGTAGAACAGGAACGAATGGGGATAGAGCGTTTCCGGGATCTGCTTGATGAAATAGAGCACCACACCGTGAATCAGATACAGGCTGTAACTCACCTCACCAATCGACATCAGGGTTTTGTTTTCCAGAATGCCGAACACGGCGTTGCCGCTGCTCACAATAAAGAAGATCGCCGTCAGGCAGCAGAGGAAAATCAGATACCAGAAAGTGTTGCTGGTGAACGACAGCGAGAACAGCGACAGCACAATCACCGCGCAGGCGGCCAAGCTGGAGGTTTTGTAGTGCGCAAACCTGTCGCGATATTTATACGCCAGATAACCCATGGCGAAGCCCAGCACCGGACGCGGATCGGTATAGGTTTTACCCCACAGACGCAGGCCAACAGCCACACAGAAAATCACGCCGATCGAGCCTAAAATCAGCAGCGTTTTGTATTTGCCTTTGGTGGCGCGATTAAGCACGTAAATCAGCGGAATCGACAGATACAGCAACCATTCGAGGCGCAGCGTCCATTCCACACCGGCGTTGACATCCGCCGTCATGAAATCACCAATGCGATAGCTGCCAATAAACAGCAACCACAGCACGGCATCTTTCACCGCCGTCAGGCTATAAGTGAGATCGCCCTGCACCACGCCTACCGCGATGATGACAAAACCGGAGAACCAGAACATCGGAACGATACGGCGGATACGCGACTTTAGCAGCTTGTGCGTCAGCTGCCCCGGCGTCAGGGTTTCATTATCCAGCCAGCGATAGAACAGGAAGGCGGAGATCATGAAGAACAGCAGCACACCGAATTTGCCGGAGTTAACGAAGAAGTTGCCTTCGGAGAACCAGGCAAAATAGTCTTTATCGAACACCCACTGACCATCCAGCGAATAGATGTAGTGAGCGAAATGCGAGAACGCCACGATGCTGGCCAGCAGCGCGCGCATACCAGAGATACTTTTAATACCAGTTTCGTTGTAAACGCCTTTGTGGAAGGAGAATACTCGCAGAATGATTAGCGCCAGACAAAATGACAGCACCATGATTAATACATACATGTCAGCTCCTGAATCTGAGTTGGGTTAGCTGCTGTGCCGTGACAAAACGCTATCGAAAGTGCTGCTTAAGACGTTGAAGGTTCTTTCTGCTTTCTGTTTATAAAGCATCTCGTTCGGGTGAATGCAATCAGGTGACATCTCAGATTGCCAGTCACGGTTCTCTTTGATGACGCTGAACTGCTTCACAATCGGGACTTGCTGCTCTTTAGCCACTTCATTTAACTGGTAAACATACGGCCAGACATTCCAGCGCTCGGCTTTGCCACAAATTGGATTCGGTTCCTGTAAAACCACCAGCTTGTTGTTCGCCTTCGCGCCTTTCACCAACTCGGTCATGATGCGCTTGTACTCTTCCGGCGTTTCAATGCGCTCGCCTTTGTCTTTGAAGAAGTTGATGCGCGCATCGTTGATCGCATAATTAATCAAAATCATATTGGCATCGGATTTCGCCATGCGTTCTGACCAATCCATCGGCGTATTGTCCTGGTTATAAACCAGCACCGAGACCTGTGCGCCCGGCATACCGTGGTTCTTCACCTCAATGTTGTTGCCGTACTTCTGGCGCAACATCTGCTGCAAAAAACTCACTTCGTTATTTTTGCTGATGATATTGCGATCGCCCGAGGCGGTAACGCCTGCGGTGGTGGAGTCACCGTAGGCCGCGATGATAAAGGTGCCGGGATGATCCTCTGCCTGCGCCAGCAACGGCGCAGCGGTGATCAGAACTGCCAGGAAGGTCTTCCGCATATTTCCTCTCATCAGTTAATGAAACAATTTGAATTCACGAGCAACTTCATAGCCAACAACGGCTTGCTTCAATGAGATCGTGTTGTAATAGAGGTAATAAACAAGGAAGAAAGCGAACATCGCAAACATCGCCGGTTTAAGCGCGCGTTTTGACTGGAAGATCAGCGACGTCAAAATAATCGGTTCGACCTGGAGCAGATAGTTCGACAGGCGCGCACCCGATGAGTAGTTATAGAAGAAGATCCTGATGCCGCCGCCGATGGCAAAGGTGAGAATCAGCAGGTAGTTCAGCTTCCACACATCGTACTGTTCGCGCTTGAGCTGGTTGCTCAGCATGAAGTAGACAAAGATAAACACCAGCATGATGTTTTTCAGGTTGGACACTGACACCACGCTGCCGTCACCGGCGTTCGAGGCTTCGTTACTGTAGCCTGCGGCCCTCTCGCCCATCGATCCCAGATGTCCGGCGATCAAGGCGATAAAGCCGGTCCCGCCCACCACCGAAAGTGGCACACTGAACATAATGATGATCACCGGCCACCAGCGCGATTCCCGAATAAACAGGAACGGAATGATGGTCACCACCATCACCGCGGTGTTGTGACTCATGAAGGACAGAATAAAGAAGGCAAACGCCCACCAGTATCGCTTGATGTAGATGGTCCAGATCACGCCGAGAAACAGCGCCGAGCTCAGGCCAAAACGAATCTGGTTAACGTCTTTGTTGATGAAGATGTGCGCCGAGTAGAGCGCCAATGCCAATACCGGATACGGCGACATCTTTTTAAAGAAGATGGCGTTAGTGGAGACCGCCAGAATACTGAACACAAACAGGAACACGCTGGCATTGTGTGAAAACAGGCTGGTGATCCACGCGATAGCAAAAATCAGCGGTTCATAACGGAAGAAGGCGACGGTGTTAGCAAAACCGTTGACCTCAATACGGCGGACGAAGTCGGCAAAGAAGCTGCGATATTGATAGTCGTCCATCCCGGTGCCGAGACCGCGAATACCGGCGAAAATAATCAGCGTGACGGTAGCGATGCACAGCAGGTAAGTCAGAATATGGGTGGTGCGTTCGTCTTTCTTCAACAGGATTTCGACCAGCGCAAGCAACAGTACAAACCCTGATAAATACCAATATGGAGCCATGGTGTGATTCCTTAATTCCACAAGTTCTCATGCCAACAGTGGCTTTTATGGCGTTATAGAGAGAATCACCTGTGTAAATCGTTGCGTGTCGTCATTCAAACGGTGCGATCAAAAGGGGCGGTCAACCCGCCCCTTTCTTCACCGGATTACCCTCATCATTAACTGTGAATGACGGGCAAATTAACTTTTGGTCGGTTTGCCATACTCGTAGTCGTAATAGTCGTAACCGTAACCATAAGAGTTGGCAGCTTTACGCACCACGGCGTTGAGGATCACACCTTTAATCTCAATACCGTTCTGGGCAAAGCGTTTGAAGCTGACATCCAGTTCTTTCGGCGTGTTGGTTTCGAAACGCGCCACCATCAGCGACGTACCGGCCAGCTTACCGATGATTGACGCATCGGTTACCGCCAGAATCGGAGGCGTATCAATCAGCACCAGATCGTAGTTCTTGCTCGCCCAATCCAGCAGCTCACCCATGCGACGATGCATCAGCAGTTCAGATGGGTTTGGTGGCACCTGGCCGCGTGGCAGGAAGTCAAAGCCGTACGGGCCTTTCTGAATCAGCGCGGTGCTGAACTCGGTTTTGCCCGACAACACGTTAGACAGACCGGATTTGTTATCGGCTGACAGCAGTTCGTGGGTGTAACCGCGACGCATATCACCATCGATGAACAGCACACGTTGGCCCGCTTTGGCGACCAGCGTTGCCAGGTTGGCACAGATAAAGGTTTTACCAATACCTGGGCTGGCGCCGGTGATCATCAGGATGTTGTTTTTCGCTTCCATCATCGCGAAGTGCAGGCTGGTACGCAGGCTACGAATCGCTTCGATTGACAGGTCAGTTGGATTACCCAACGCCAGTAGCGTTTCGTGTGGATCGGTTTTCACCTTGTTGCCACGACGCGCCAGTGCTTCGGTATCTTTCTTACGTTGCCATTCTGACAGCGGTACGCTGGCATAGACGTTCATGCCCAGCTCTTCCAGCTGCTCTGGATTCTCGATGCCGTGATGCAGCAGCGCTTTCAGCAGGACCAGACCAACAGAAACCATCAGACCCAGAATCACGCTCGCCGCAATGATCAGCAATTTCTTCGGTGCCACCGGGCTGTTGCCGGTTGCTGCGCCATCGATGATGCGCACATCACCTACGGTGCTGGCTTTGCTGATACCCAGCTCTTGCTGACGGTTCAGCAACTGCATGTAGATTTCCTGACCCGACTGCACATCACGCGTCAGACGCAAGATCTCTTGCTGCGTTTGTGGCATCTGAGAAATCTTTTTGTTCAGCGTAGCCTGCTCACCTTCCAGCGTTTTGCGTTTTTCCAGCAAGGCGCGGTAGGTTGGGTGATCTTTGGTAAACAGCTGAGACACTTCGGCTTCACGGAAGGTCAGTTCGTTCAACTGGCTCTGCACGCTAACAGAAGAATCCAGCGCCGATTTAGCTTCCAGCGACAGGTCAACCGACTCGTTCTGGCGACGGAAGGTATTCAGCTTATCTTCAGCATCATCCAGCTTGCCACGCACTTGCGGCAGCTGATTGCGCAGGAATTCCAGGCTCTTTTCCGCTTGCTCAGATTTACGCTCAACGTTCTGCAGCAGGTAGTTATTGACGATTTGGTTCAGCACTTTGCTGATCTGCTCTGGATCTTCACCCAGATACTCCAGACCCAGCACGCCCGTATCTTTGCCTTTATCCGCAACGGTCAGGTTGGCCAGCACGGAGTTAATCGCCTGCAGCTCGTTCAGCTTGGTGACGCTGAAGCTGGTGCCTTCATCGGCATTAATGCCGCTCACCAGCATGGTTACTTCACCGTGCGTTTCCAGCTGACCGACTTTACCTTTGAACAGCTCATCGCCATCCGCTGACACGGTATACGAGTCAGGACCGGTCACTTCCAGTTCAACGGTACGTTTATCGATGGTGCGTGGAATTTCCAGGCGAGAGATGGCGACGGTTGATGGCTTGTTACCCATCAGGCGCGACAGACCTTTACCAATCACCGGGAAGTAGTTCTGGGTGACAACGGTGTCCAGACCCAAATCATCCACGGTTTTACCGATAACCATACGTGATTCCAGAATCTGAATCTCGGTATCGGAAGCCGGCGTTGGCGGCAGAATGCTGTCTAACTCGTTCAGTACTGAGCTGGCATTCTTCTGTTCAACCTGAACTAACGCATCCGCGCTGTAGATTGGTGTAGCAAACAGTGTGTAGAGCGTCGCCACCAGCATGAAGAAGGCGGTAACGGCAACAATGATCCAGCGATGATCAATCAGCTGTCCCACAAGATGCGCCAGATCCCATCCATTCGAATCTTCCTTTGGCGCGGTCATAACCTTGTTTTTGATATTCATGGATAATCCCAACTATCGGCTTAATACGTTGACCCATTTCTGGGTAGCGTTTTCCAGTAACCCGTAGACCTCTTCAAAGGCCTCGCGACTTTTTTTGTACGGATCCGCAATTTCCTGCTGGTTGAGCCAGTGGCCAAGCAGCATGGTTTTTCCGCGTGCGGCTGGATCGATGCGATTCACCTGCTCAACGTGGCGCTTTTCCATTACCAGAATCAGGTCATAGTCACGGCACATGCTGGCCGTTAACTGCTGTGCCTGATGCCCATCCAGCGACACGCCGTGATCGGCGGCCACCTCAAGGGCTTTCTGGTCCGCCGGATAGCCTTTCAAGGCGCTGAGCCCTGCGGAGGCGATCCGGGTGTTTGGTAGCGCGCGTTTGAACAGACGCTCCCCGGTTGGGGAGCGGCAAATGTTGCCGACGCAGACGACTAACACGGACTTAATCATGGCGAACCCTTAGTTCGACCAGTTGCGGAAACGAAGCGCCGCGGAGCTGGCATCGTCAACACCTACGATGGTCGGCAGCAGGCTTGAAATCACACGGTTCCAGCGGGTAATTGGTGTAGCGGTGACATAGACGATGTCGTACGGCTCCAGTTGGAATTCGGTGCCCATCACCATTGATGCCGCATCTTTGGTATTCAACTGATAGATGTTGGCGATCTTGGTGCGGTTGGTGCCGCGAATCGGACGAATCACGAACACGCCGGTGGCATCAGAAGTGGTCTGATCCATACCCTGCGAGTTGCCCAGTGCTTCGGCCAGCGTCATGCCGCTGCGGTCCATCTTCAGCGTTGACTGCTGCTTCACTTCGCCCATCACGAAGACTTTGAGATCGTCGTTACGTGGCACGTAAAGGATGTCGCCCGGATAGAGCAGATGGTTTTGGCTCAGGTCGCCGTTTTGCATCAGCGCCTGCAACGAAAGACGTTGTTCTTTGCCGTTGTGCGTCAGCACCACGTTGCGCCAGTCAGCGTCAGCGGCTAAACCGCCTGCGGCGTTGACGGCATCCAGTACGGTCAGCGGCACGTTAGTGATCGCCTGTTGTCCGGAGGTGGTGACTGAACCGGTAACGTAGGCTTTTTGCGAACGGAACGAGGCGACGTTAACGTCAACCTGCGGACTTTCGATGAACTGTGCCAGACGACGCGCAACTTCGCTGCGGATCTCGGTGACCGTTCGGCCTGCTACGCGCACTTTACCGATGTACGGGTAGAAAATGGTGCCATCTGCCTGTACCCAGTTACCGGTGTCGCTGGCGCTACGGTACTGACCGGCAGGTGTGGTCAACTCTGGGTGATCCCAGACGGTGACGTTCAGCACGTCGCCAACACCGATACGGTATTCGTAGCTCTGAATTTCATTTTGCAGCATCGGGTTAGCCTGCGCGACTAACGGCTTCGGACGCATCTGTTCAACCAGACGCGGCGTCAGCGGGAAGACGTTGACATATTTGTCGATGTCATAGTTGCTATCCTGTTGCTCTATGACATCTTTTCCACTGGTGGAAAGGTGAGAACCCGGCTCAATGGTACATCCGGAGAGAAAAGTCGCGGATACCAGTAAAGGTATCAATTTAATTTTCATTATCATCTGATTCTTCGCTATCAGTTATTGATTGATAGAGGCGAAATCGCCCGCTGTGTAGCGTCTTACAAAAATTGAATGTGACGGGTTAAACACTGAAACTGTGGGTCATTATTATGCGCTCCCTTGGTTTTATGTTGTCACCGAGTCTAAAGACGACATCAATTAAAATGGTTATACAGACTCAATCAGTGCAGCTGTCTAATAACGACACACCCAGCACCCGCAGTTTTCAACCGGGAAGCTTCGTGCCCTCCCCGGCTTAGCTGTCTATCAATAGGCGCCATCGCGTTTCAGCACTACGCCAACCGTCTTAAACAGAATCGCGATGTCATTCCACAGCGACCAGTTCTTGACATACCACGAGTCGAAATAGACGCGTGTTTCATAGTCAACGTCGTTACGACCGCTAACCTGCCACAATCCCGTCATGCCCGGTTTCGCCATCAGGTAATAATCGACATCACCGGCATAACGGCAGAGTTCATCTTCAATCACCGGGCGCGGACCCACCAGGCTCATATCGCCACGTACCACGTTCCACAGCTGCGGCAGCTCATCCAGACTGGTTTTACGGATGAAATGACCGACTTTGGTAATGCGCGGATCGTTCTTCAGTTTGAAATCTTTATCCCACTCGGCGCGGGCAACAGGATCGGTACGCAGTACCTCTTCCAGCACCTCTTTCGAGTTGATCACCATCGAGCGGAATTTCAGGCATTTGAACTTACGGCCGCCTAATCCAACACGTTCATGACCGTAAATCGGTGGTCCGCCATCGCGGCCAACCATAAATCCAAGCACCAGCAACGCCGGCGACAGCGCCAGGATAATGCTCAGCGCGCCGACGATATCGAATGCACGCTTAAGGAAACGTGAAGTGCGCTTCGCCAGGTTGTTATTCACACGCAGAATCATCACTTCATGGCTGAAGATGTAAGCCATGTCGGTGCCGTACAGCGGTACACCGCGCAGCGTTGGAATAACGGAAACCGAACGGCAATTGTGCATCGCCAGGGTTTTCAGCCAATGATCGCGGTGCTGGCTCTGTTCGAACTCCACCGCCACGATGAACTGGGTTTCGCTGTTGGTCAGCTGCCACAACTCTTGTTCGTTGTGCAGCACAGGTACGCCAGAGATGCTGGCCTGCGGGCTGCTCTTATCGACATCGAAGAAGGCGATAACATCAAAGCCCATCACTTCTTCGCTCTGCAGCGCCTGCCAGGCTTCCTGCGCATTGCGGCTGCTGCCGATGATGATGGTTTGCTTCTTCCACATGCCGTAATGATTCAGCACACGTTTAGAGATGGCGCGCGCTAAGGGAATCAGAATCAGCGCCAGCACCCAGGTCGCAACCCATACAAAGCGCGACATTTGCCATTGTGAAAGTGCTGAAATTGACAAATCAATGACAGAGAAAATAAGAATGGTACGAAAGATCTCTTTGAGCTCGAACCAGAATGGCTTGCGATAGGTATAATGACGCAGGCGAACCCAGAACCAGCCTACGCAAATAACCGAAAGCGCAATGTGCGTAGCAATTTTTAAATGCAGGTATTTTTCAGATATATCTGCCAGTGGAGAATGGGTGAACGAATTAATCATCGCCATCGCAATAAATAATGCTGCGTTGAAACAAATTAAATCCGAGCACGCCAGTAAAATTTTGGTCAGAAGACTTTTATATGTAATTTCGTTATCGCGCATATTTAACTCTTTTATATTATTTCTTTAATCCCTAATGCCTCAACGCTGTTTAATAAATGAGCGAAACATTCACTGCATTTGTTGAGGCAATCTGCGGTAAATTCTCTGAGGCCAAATCAATTCTCACAATAGTAAGCAAGAGAATTGTGATTAATACCAACAGATTAGTCCGACTTCCCTTACCACAGTGGCAGACCGTTAAACCAAGAGAAAGGCGCTTCAGGCACGCTACCGCCCTTGGCTGTCGCTGCCAATACCGCTTTCATCTTCCTAATTACAACTTGTTTTATGCGGCATTTTTGCGCTAATTACTGGCCGTGGTCCGCGTGCGATCACAGTTCGCAACATTAAGAGGCTCAGGAGCACGCTATTAACAACATTGGCGCAGACATTTACTAACACGTTGCTATACTAGTTATTACTGGCTTGTTTACAAGTAGGCCCTGTCTTGCTTACACTATTTTAGGAAAAAGACTACCAGCCATAAGTATTGATGCCATCCCTTTCATGCCATTCCTCCGCAAAATTCAGATTAATTCGATACTCAACGCGGCATTTAGTCGCATTAAAAATGCAGGTGTTTACTTACGGGTGAGAATAAATAGCCCCAGGTTCGCTGGTTGCTTTTTATCCATACTTTAATGTTATCTTTCTGCATACTCAAACAAGACTATTCTTCACTTTTAGCCAGAGCGGCGTATTTCCTGGATCGGCCCCTATTTGTCGCCGCTTAGCCGATTCACTATCATCAGATTAGGCGCATAACACAGACATTAAGGTGATTAACACATGTTGGAGTGGATCATTGATCCGTCGCTCTGGGCCGGATTAGTAACGCTAATCGTTCTGGAGCTGGTGTTGGGCATTGATAACCTGGTTTTCATTGCCATCCTCGTCGAAAAGCTGCCGCCGAAGGAACGCGACCGTGCGCGCATTATCGGCCTGCTACTCGCGCTGGTGTCGCGTTTAGCGCTGCTCGCCTCACTTTCCTGGCTGGTTACGCTCACAAAACCGCTGTTTACCCTGTTGCATCACGACTTCAGCGCCCGCGATCTGCTGTTGCTGTGCGGCGGCTTCTTTCTTCTTTATAAAGCCACCACCGAGTTGAACAGCCGCCTGGAAGGCGCTGACGAGGAAACTGGTCAAAATAAGAACGGTGCTAAATTCTGGCCAGTGGTGGCGCAAATAGTGGTGCTGGACGCCATCTTCTCGCTGGACTCGGTGATTACTGCCGTTGGCATGGTCAATGAGCTGCCGGTGATGATGGCAGCGGTGACGGTGGCGATTCTGCTGATGCTGCTGGCGAGTAAGCCGCTGACGCGTTTCGTCAACGGCCATCCGACCATCGTGATTCTCTGCCTGAGCTTCCTGCTGATGATCGGCTTCAGCCTGGTGGCCGAGGGTTTAGGCTTTATTATTCCGAAAGGTTATCTCTACGCGGCGATTGGTTTCTCCATCGTCATTGAGATACTCAATCAGCTGGCGATGTTTAATCGCCGCCGCTTTCTCACTGCCGGCCGTCCATTACGTCAGCGCACCTCGGAAGCGGTATTGCGTATTCTGCGCGGCGAGGCGCAGCGTGCGGAACTGGACGCCGATACTGCTTCACTGGTGAGCGACAGCGAAGAAGGCGCACTATTTAACCGCCAGGAACGGCGCATGATTGCGCGCGTGCTGGGACTTGGTCAGCGCCAGATTAATAGCATCATGACGTCGCGCCATGACGTCGAACATATTGACCTCACCGAAGATCCGGCAGAGATTATGGCGAAGCTCGATCGTAACCAGCACACGCGTATTCTGGTGACCGAACAGGGCCGCGACCCGCTCGGCGTGGTGCACGTGATCGATTTACTGCATCAATCGTTGCACAGCAAATCACTGGATTTACGTTCGCTGATTCGCCAGCCGTTAATCTTTCCTAAGCGCGTCACCTTGTTGCAGGCGCTGGAGCAGTTCCGCAACGCGCGCACCCACTTCGCCTTTGTAGTGGATGAGTTTGGTTCGGTGGAAGGCGTGGTCACGCTGAGCGACTTGATGGAAACCATCGCCGGCAATCTGCCGAATGAAGGGGAAAAAATCGATGCGCGCTATGATATTCAAGTGCTGCCCGACGGCGGTTGGGTGGCGAATGGTCACATGCCATTAGAGGATTTAGCCGTCTACGTGCAGCTGCCGCTCGATGAAAAGCGCAATTACCACACGCTGGCGGGATTACTGATGGACAGCCTGCAACATGTGCCGCAGGAAGGCGAAGAGTTGCAGATCGGCGATTATCTGCTGCGTACGTTGCAGGTAGAAAACCACCGCGTACAGAAAGTTGAGATAGTGCCGATCGCACCGTAATTTACCAGGTCGCCATAAATGGCGACCCTACCACGATCGCGCATGGCGACGTTAATTTACGGTTGTTTCGCCGGTTGCTGGCGATCCAGCCACTGATTCAGACGCGACTTCGCTTCGCTTTGCAACTGCTGACGCACCACGTCATCCACCGGCAACGAGTACTGCAGATTATTCCAGCCGCCATACATGCGCAGCGGAATAGTTTGCTGGTTCAGCAGCGCGGCTAATTTGTCGTCGCCCTGCCAGCCGCGCAGCATCATATTAATGGTGACGTCGAGCTGCTGTTTAACCATATCGACATTGCCTTTGGTCTGCACCGCCAGACGACTGTTGCCGCCCTGCAGATCCGGCAAGCTGAAGATGCCTTGCTTGAGACTGACGCGCCCACTCAACTGCTGAATGCCCTGATCGTCGGGCTGATCGTTGGTGACACGATTACTGACGCGCGCCACCGCACGACGCACCATCTGCTGCAGATTCAGCTGCGAAAGCTGTAAATTGGTCGCTTCCAGATCCGCACTGCCCTGCCAGTTACGTTTTGCCTCTTCGATGCTTAATCCAGCGCCGCTCACATCGCCTTTCAGTGAAACCGTGCCTTGCAGCGTTTCTGGCAGTTCCAGCGCTTTCAGCAGCGGCGCAATGGCGATGTTATCCAGCTCAGGCTGGAATGCCACTTGCGTCACCGGTTTGCGGATATCTACCGAACCGGGAACGGAGAAATGGCCTTCGCCAAATTTGCCTTGCAGCTTACTTAGCGTCATCAAACCTTGCTGATTGCTGGCGTCGAGCTGCAAGTTGGTCAGCGTCAGGCCGCGCCACACGCTGCTATCGGCGGTGAGGTTGAGGGTCAAATCCAGCTGATTCAGCGGCGAGTCGCTGTTGTCACGCATCCGCGGCTCCGCAATCACTGGCGTGCTCACCACGTTGGCACGCTGCGGCGCGCTGCTATCGGTCACCGGTGCATTTGCCATCAACGCGTCGATGTTTAAACTGGTGGCATGCAGCACCAGATTAAGCTGCTGCGGCAGCGCCAGACGTCCCTCGGCGCTGCCATCCAGTGCGCTGTCATTGGCGGTAAGCTGCATCTTCTGTAAGGAGAATCGCTGATTGTCGCCGTTCCATTCGCCCTGACCGCTCAAGGTACCTTTAATCCCCTGCGTCGGCAGATTGGCACCGTCGATGGCGTAATTCAGCTCATCCAGCTGCCCGACCAGACGATGTGGATACTGCGCCACATTCATCTGCCCTTTGAGATTGACGCTGACGTTGCGCTGATTACGTGAAATTCGGGTAGCCAGATTGATGCTGGCCTGTTTGCTGGCATCCTGATCGAGGTTGAGATTGAGGTCGCGGAAATTATATTCGTCGCCGCCGGGCTGCTGCCAAATCAGCAGGCTGTCGGCAAGACGCAGTTTGCCAATGTTGAATGACCAGCCGTTATTGCTGCTGCTCACCGGCTCGGCATCGCCCGGCCCCACCGGCGCGCCGGTGGGCTTTTGCGCGGCGCTGTCTGGCGTGACGCGGATGATGGCGTTTTTCAACATCACCTGACTGACGCTCAGCTGATGCGACAACAGCGGCCAGAGATTGACATCCAGCCGCATATTATCGGCGGTGACCATCGGCTGCGTGGCGCCAGGCGCGGTCAGACTCATGCGCCCGGCGAGAATGCTGAGCTGCGGCCAGACGTGCCAGCGCAGATCGCCGCTTACCTGAAGCTGATAACCACTGCGCTGTTCAACCTGCTTTACCATGTAGGTACGAAAGTCGTTGGGATTGACCAGCAACACCAATGCCGTCATGCCCGCTACGACCACCACTAACAGGATGGCCAGCGTTGTTATCACTCTTCTCATCAAATCCTCATTGCCTTCATACTTCAAGTTGCAGCAGCGTTGGCTGCGCTCGCTCACCCCAATCACTCGCTGATGTAAGCTCCCGGGGATTGACTCGCTTGCCGTTTTGCTGCATCTCGAAGTATTTTGGCAAGCATTTTTTAGTCAGTCTTTGTCGATGCGGCTGGCATCCGCGCCCTGCTGACCACGATATTTGGCATCTTCGCGACGGTTATACGGTCGCGCAGCCGGGCCCGACAGCGGCTCAAAGCTCAATGCACCAATTAACATGCCTGGACGCAGCGCCAGCGGCAGTTTGCCTGAGTTATAGAACTCCAACACGATGCGACCTTGCCAACCTGGATCGATACGGTGCGCCGTGACGTGCACCATCAAACCCAGGCGCGCCAGCGAAGAGCGGCCATCCAGCCAGCCGACCAGATCGTCGGGAATGGTGACCGATTCCAGCGTTACCGCCAGCGCCAGTTCGCCAGGATGCAGGAAAAAGGCTTCGCCTTCCGGCAGCACAATCTCATCACTCATCACGCGATCCAGCGCGGCACTGACTTCGTGCTTTGGACCACTCAAATCAATAAATGCCGCCGTGTGTCCGCTAAAGGTGCGGAACTGGTTGCCGAGGCGTACATCCACCGTGGCACCGTTGATGCGTTCCACTGGCGGGCGCGGCTCAATCGCCAACTTTCCGTTGTCCAGCCAGGCTTCAATATCGCGATCGCATAATCTCATCGCAGGTACTCCATGAATTAAGTGTAGCGAATGGCTACGACAGCGCGTCACGCCGGGGCGGACGCCATGTCGTCAAAGATACTGATTAATCTTGGCCTTGAGGATATCAATCGCGATACGGTTTTTTCCGCCGCGCGGCACAATGATGTCAGCGTACTGCTTGGAAGGTTCAATAAACTGCAGGAACATCGGACGCACGGTCTTCTGATACTGGCTCATCACCGAATCCATGGAGCGACCGCGCTCATTCACATCGCGCTTCATGCGGCGCATCAAACAGATATCCAGCGGCGTATCGACGAAGATGGAGAAATTCATCTCCTGACGCAGGCGCGCATCGGTTAACAACAGGATGCCTTCGAGGATGATAACTTTCTTCGATTTGAGATGAATACAGTCGCTGGTGCGGGTGTGCTCAACATAGCTGTAAACCGGCAACTCGATTTCCTGACCGGCTTTAAGCGCGCGCAGGTGCTGCAACAACAGATCATGATCCATCGCACTCGGATGGTCATAGTTGGTTTTCACCCTCTCTTCCATGGTGAGGTGGCTCTGATCTTTATAGTAGGCATCTTCGGGGATCACACCGATATGCTCGTCACCGACCTGGTCACGGATTTCACGATAGAGCGTGCTGGCGATAAGACTTTTTCCGGATGCGGATGCACCTGCGATGCCAACGATCACGCACTGATGAGACTTGTCAGTCATACTTTTTTAAGACCTGATAACTGGAGCCTGTCTAAGCCGAAGCTGCAACGGGCCGAATGAGAGGGTTAGTTGGCGGCAATTATAGGTATTTCACCGGTTTGATGCCAGAGAAATGGGCCAACGGCTTTTCAGATTATCCCCTTTTGCAGCCAGACGCTTAATCGATACACTGTTCATCTGCCAACACTGAAGCGAGCGTTGGCACTCCGAATGTAGCCGCAAGGAAAAGTATGAGCTGGAAAACCCTGACCTATTTTGGCGACAGCATGTTGCTGATCCCGACCGCGGTGATCATCGCGCTGGTATTGCCATGGAAAAGCGACAACCGCCAAACCGTCTGGTATTGGGTGCTGGCGTTTGGTCTGGCTGGCCTGGTGGTGAGCGTCTCGAAAATCCTGTTTCTCGGCTTTGGCATTGGTAGCGCCAGATTCAACTTTACCGGCTTCAGCGGTCACAGCGCGATGTCCGCCACGCTCTGGCCGGTGATGATGTGGCTGATCTCCGGCCGCTGGTCGCCGCGCTGGCGCCTGTTTACCATTGGTATCGGCTATCTGATCCCATTGATGGTCGGCCTGTCGCGCCTGGTAATCCACGCGCACTCTAAAAGCGAAGTGCTGGCGGGCCTGATGCTCGGCTTCACGCTCAGCACCGCGTTTCTGCTGACGCAGCGCCGTACTTCACTAAAGGGCTTTAGCCTGCCGCAGATTGGCGTCGCGCTGCTGGTGCCGCTGTTGCTGCTGGGTCACGGCCGCGTTGCCACCACGCAACAGTTCCTCGAACGCTTCTCTGCCAATCTTGCCGGCTTAGAAAAGCCGTTTACCCGCGCCGATCTTTTTCGCTAACACCGTTTGGCCCTTTGCGCGCAAAGGGCAAATCAATTCAGTGAATAACGACTAAAGTCGAATTCCCCGCAGATATCTCAAACAGATGTGCTAGCATGCAAAACAGTGATTGATTGGCGCATTTTCCATCGTGAATCAGGTGCGCGCAGCTGGATTCTTGCATGACCCTCGAGATACTAACTTCACAGGAAAGACCACAGCGAACCTGGCTCAATGCCTTGCTCATTGGCGGTCTCACTTTTCTACTGACGCTATTTTGCCTGGAACTGATTGTTGTCAGTGGCCGTATTTCTCCGCTTTGGTACTCCACCGCGCTGATGACGGTGATCGTGTTTCGCGCCCACTCCAAACACGTTCCCTTGCTGCTGCTCGCCTGCGTACTGGGTACAGCGCTGGCGAATCTGATCATTATTGGTCCCGCGCTCAGCAATATTAAGTTCGCCATCTTAAATATGGTGCAGGCGATTCTGGGCGGCGTAATGCTGCGCGCGTTGCTCGATCGCCGCGCCCCGCTCAATTCGTTGCTCGACTGGGTGCGCTTTGCCCTGTGCGCCGGCCTGATTGCGCCGCTGTTAGGTGGCGTCGTGGCATTGTGGATGTTGCATGTTGGCAGCAACGCGTCATTGCCCTTCTTCTCGACGTGGGTGATTTCTGAAGTGATTGGCGTGCTGGCGTTTGGTCCGGTGTTATTACTGTGGCCAAATAAACCGCTGCGCCAGATTTTAACGCCAGGCCGTCAGCTGGAAACCTGCCTGACGCTGCTCGGCACGCTGCTCGCCAGCTATTTATCGCTGCGTTTTCTGCCGTGGCCCTTCACCTTTATTGTGGTGATTCTTTTTTGGTGCTCGGTGCGGCTGCCGAAGTTCGAAGCGTTTCTGCTGTTCTTCCTCAACGCCAGTTTCATCTCGATTCTGCTGGCCTTTAACTGGGTCAACCTGGCGCAAAACGGCATGCTGCTCGGCCAGGTCAGCACCTGGCTGCCGTTCCTGTTGGTGCTGCTGCCGAGCCACGTGATGGCGCTGGTGATGGATGCCTTCCAGCGCGAAAAGCATCATATCAGCGAGAGTGAAACCCGCTTCCGTAACGCCATGGAATACTCCGCGATCGGCATGGCGCTGGTTTCGCCAAATGGCGGCTGGCAGCAGGTGAATCAGTCGCTGTGCCAGACGCTGGGTTTCCCGGCCGATGAACTGAAAAAACTCACCTTCCAGCAAATCACCCATCCCGACGATCTCAACAGCGATTTGCAGCAGCTGGAGCGATTGGTGGCGGGTGAAATCATGACCTACACCATGGAAAAGCGCTATTTCCGCAAGGATGGCGAGATCGTCTGGGCGCGCCTGACGGTGTCGATGGTGCGCGACGCCGCGCAACAGCCGCACTACTTCATCGCGCAGATTATCGATATCTCCGAACTGAAGCAGAGCGAGCAGGTTAATCGCCGCCTGATGGAGCGCATCACGCTGGCCAACGAAGCCGGCGGCATCGGCGTGTGGGAGTGGAATCTGCTGACCGGCGAGATGTTGTGGGACAAGCGCATGTACGAGCTATTTGGCTTAAGTCCGCATCAGACGCCCACCTACGATCTGTGGGTGCATCTGCTCGATCCGGCCGAGCGGGAAACCGCTGCGCTGGTGGTGCAGCAGGCCATCGAACGCCGCAGCGCTTTCCAGCTGGAATACCGCATTAATTTACCAGAAGGCCCGCGCTACGTGCGCTCTGAGGCCAACCGCATTCTGAGTCAGGATGGGCAGATCGAACGCATGCTCGGCATCTGTCAGGACATCACGCCGCTGCGCGCGCTGAATGAAGCGCTGTTCCAGGAAAAAGAGCGTATGGCGATTACCCTCGACTCCATCGGCGAAGCGGTGATCAGCACCGATGATGAAATGCGCGTCACCTTTATGAATCCGGTAGCTGAAACGCTGAGCGGCTGGCCACAGGAAAAAGCTGCGGGCGTAGCGATTACCGAGCTGCTTAACATCACGCGCGGCGCGAGCGGCCCGCGCGTTGATAATTTGCTGCTGTGCCAGCTCCCGGGCGAAAAAATCTCCCCCGATCTCGACGAAGAGCTGGTGCTGCACACGCCAGACGGAACGCGCGTGGAAATTCACTACAGCATCACGCCGCTGAAAACCCTGACCGGCGCCAGCATCGGCGCGGTGATGGTTATTCAGGACGTCAGTGAATCACGCAAGGTGATGAAACGCCTGAGCTACAGCGCTTCACACGACATGCTGACGCGGCTGCCCAATCGTCACAGCTTCGAGCAGCGTTTGAAGCAGTTGGTAAACGATGCGGCGAACAACAATACTCAGCACGTATTGGTGTTTATCGATCTGGATAAATTCAAAGCGGTGAACGATACCGCCGGACACGCCGCCGGTGATGCGCTGCTGCGCGAACTGGCAGAGCTGATGCCGCATCATCTGCGCAGCAGCGATATGCTGGCGCGTCTGGGCGGCGACGAGTTTGGCGTGCTGCTGCCGAATTGCGAAGTGGATCAGGTGCGCGAGGTGGTGCAGCGTATCGTTACCGCCGTGAGCGAATACCGCTTTATGTGGCTGGATCAGCCTTATCACGTCGGCGCGAGTGCCGGCATCACGCAAATTGATCAACGCAACTGCATCAGCAATGTGGTGATGTCACAGGCCGATGTCGCCTGTTACAGCGCAAAACACGCGGGCCGTGGTCAGTATCACGTTTATCAGGAAGTGCAGATGTAATCTGCCACGTCTGCCCATTGCCAGCCCGCGCTGGCTGCGCTAAAGTCGCCCCCTTTTTTCCGGCATGGGGGATAAATATGTTTATCGGATTCGATTACGGCACAGCAAACTGCTCAATTGCGGTCAGCGATAGTGGCACGCCGCGCCTGCTGACACTGGAGAATGGTCAGCGCCTGCTTCCCTCCATGATTTGTGCGCCAACGCGCGAAGCGATCAGCGAATGGCTGCATCGCCATCATCAGGTGCCAACGCCCGACAGCGAAGGCACCGCCTTATTGCAGCGTGCGCTGCGCTATAACCGCGAAGAAGATATCGACGTCACGCCGGGCAGCGTGCAGTTCGGTTTGACGGCGCTGCAGCAATATATGGTCGATCCCGAAGAAGTGTGGTTCGTGAAGTCACCGAAATCCTTCCTCGGCGCTAACGGCCTGAAGCCGCAGCAGATCGCTTTCTTTGAAGATCTGGTGTGCGCCATGATGCTGCACATTCGTCAGCAGGGCGAAACCCAGCTCGATCGACCGATTGAGCAAGCGGTGATTGGTCGCCCGATTAACTTCCAGGGTTTAGGCGGCGAAGAGGCTAACCAGCAGGCGCAAGGCATTCTGCTGCGTGCGGCACAGCGCGCCGGTTTCCGTGATGTCGAGTTCCAGTTTGAGCCGGTGGCGGCGGGCCTCGATTTCGAAGCCACGCTGCAGAAAGAGACGCGCGTATTAGTCGTCGATATCGGCGGCGGCACCACCGACTGCTCGATGCTGCTGATGGGGCCGGAATGGCGTCATAAAACCGATCGCCGAGAAAGTTTGCTCGGCCACAGCGGATGCCGCGTGGGCGGGAACGATCTCGACATTATGCTGGCGTTTAAAACCCTGATGCCGCTGCTGGGCCTCGGTGGCAATACGCAGAAAGGCACCGCGCTGCCCGCGCTGCCGTGGTGGAATGCGGTGGCGATCAACGACGTTCCGGCACAGAGCGACTTCTATTCCGCGGCCAGCGGCAAACAGCTGCGCGATTTGATTCGCGATGCCGAACACAGCGACAAAGTGGCGCACCTGCTGAAAGTGTGGCAGCAGAAGCTGAGCTATCGTCTGGTGCGTGCGGCGGAAGAGAGCAAGATTGCGCTGTCGGATGTGAAAGAGACCGATGCCTCGCTGGCGTTTATCGCCGCGCAATTGCAGGCGCAAATCAGCGCTGCGCAGCTCGAAGAGGCGATCAACCAACCGCTGGAACGCATTCTGGAGCAAGTGCATCTGGCGCTCGCCACCTGCGAAACCAAGCCGGAAGTGATTTATCTCACCGGCGGTAGCGCACGTTCTCCGGTGTTGCGCGCGGCGTTACAACAAGCGCTGCCCGATACGCCTATCGCCAGCGGCGATGACTTCGCCTCGGTGACCGCCGGCCTCGCCCGCTGGGCCGAAGTGATGTTCAGATAATCCCCTCTCCCGCTTGCGGGAGAGGGTTAGGGTGAGGGCCAGACCGCTCCGTGCGATTATCCCCTCACCCTGCCCTCTCCCAAGGGGAGAGGGAAAGCCACAGATTCTGCCAGATTAGAAATTCACGTTCGCACTGATCCCACCCACAAACGCATCTTTCACTTCACTCACCGCACCCGGCGCGACCACATACTGCAGGTTCGGACGCAGCTGCAGCCATTTGGTCAACTGCGCGTTGTAGTAAATCTCATAGTTGTACTCTGAGCCATCCTGAATCGGCAGATAGGTTGGGCTATTGAAGTCGGTCTCGCCGTTAGCGTTGTTCTGCTCACGCTGCGAACGCGTGTAAGCGCTGTTAACGTGAATACGTGCCGCACCAACACCAATCTCATCCTGCGGACGCGCATCAAACGGCCCTTTCCAGGTGAAGCTCACCGACTGATAATTATCAGTTTTCGAGGTTTTGTGGTCGTTCATCACCGCTTGAACGGTGATGCCCAAGCCACGGCTGGCATCGCCACCCTGCGCGGTCAGCTGCTGTTGCAACAGCACGTAGCCGCCGTAAGCGTGATCCTGGCTTTGATAGGCACCATCGCGCCAGCTGCCGTAGTTGTCGCCGTTAGCCGAAGAGTAGTAATAGCCGATGCGATAATTACCCGGCAGCTTGTCGGCGCCTAACGTCGGTTTCCAGCCCAACTCTACCGGCACCAGATTGCCTTCGGAGTTGCTGGTATCGAGACGGAAGCCGTCGCCGCGATCGTAGTTGGCGCGGTTCTGGTTATAGAAGCCCACCTGGAAGAACACCTCAGGCGTGATATTCACCTTCACGCGGCCGCCCCATTGGGACACCGGCCAGTTGAACCAGCGATCGCCACGCCAGTTACCTGCCTGGCCGCTACCGAACGCCAGGTTCTGGAACTTACTGTCAAAGTTATCGAAATCTTCACCCACGGTGACGCGACCCGCTTTCAGGTTCACGGTGTTATCGAACAGACCTTTGCTCAACCAGAACTGGGTTAAACGCCAGGTTTGGCCGCGTCCGTACACTTCCTGAGTGGAGGACAACATGCCGGTACGACGATCGGCGACCTGATCGGAGATGTTCTGACCATTACGATCGGTAATCGTCATCTGGAATTGCGCATCTTGCCAGTTGAGCAGTTTTTCCAGGTCGAAGTTAGCGCCAAACGCCCACTGATCGCTGTAGCGCATCGAGGTGTTGGTATCGGCGCCGCCCGCCAGATTGGAGCCGCTTTCCATGGTGTAGTTAACGTCGAATTTAATGCCGTCATTTTCCAGCTGCGTTCGGTAACCGCCCCAATCACCAAACATATAGGGAGAGTCGTAACTGAAAGCATCAGCGGCCAGCGCAGATGCACTCAGCATCGCAAACATCAGGGTTCCCGCTGCCAGGCGGGGTAAATGCTGCACTGCTTCTTTTCTGTTCATGATGGTTATTCTTATATGAAGTTACTGGAATGGATCGAACAGAGGATAGTGCTGAGGATTTGTCAGTTTTTGCAAATATGTGCGCAGTTTACCGCAGGTTGATAGTGCGTTAGCGCAATTGTGACGTCGGTCGATGATTGAAAATCTTTTGCGGGAAATGGCACTTTTTGTGAGGCAGAGCAGAAAAAAGGCGGGACGCCGCAGCGTCCCTGAAAACATTACAGTTTGCTGGCGCTCGCCAGCTCTTCAATCTCTTGCTTGCTCAGTTCCAGCTGGGTAGCTTTCACCAGTTCATCCAGCTGCTCCAGCGACGTGGCGCTGACAATCGGGGCGGTAATGCTCGGACGGGCAATCTGCCACGCCAGCGCCACCTGCGTTGCCGACACATCGTGCGAGGCGGCGACATCTTCCAGCGCTTCAACAATGCGCTTGCCGCGTTCATTCAGATATTTATCGACGATGCCCTGCCCGCGCTTACTTTTGCTGGCATCTTCTGGCTTTTTGTACTTACCGCTGAGGAAGCCGCTGGCCAGCGAATAGTAGTTAATCACGCCGAGGCCGTTTTTCACCGCAACCTGCTCCAGACCGCTTTCATACTCCTGACGATCGTAGAGATTGTACTCCGGCTGCAGGGTTTCATAGCGCGCCAGGCCATGTTGCTTGCTCACATCCAGCGCTTCCTGCAGACGTTGAGCGTTGTAGTTAGAGGCGCCAATCGCACGCACTTTGCCCTCTTTGATCAGCGAATCGAAGGCTTTCAGCGTGTCCAGCAGCGGCGTGGTGTCATCATCGCGGTGCGCCTGATAAAGATCGATGACGTCGGTTTGCAGGCGGCGCAGCGAATCTTCTACCGCCTGACGAATGTAAGCCGGCTTAAGGCCGGTTTTCTCTGGCGATAACTCCATGCCGACTTTGGTAGCCAGCACGATGCTGTCGCGCTTGCCGCTTTTCTTCAACCATTTACCGATGATGGTTTCCGATTCGCCACCTTCGTTACCCGGCGCCCAGCGCGAATAAACGTCGGCGGTATCGATGAAGAACAAGCCTTTCTCCACCAGCGCATCCAGCAGGGAAAACGAGGTTTTCTCATCCACCGTCCAGCCAAATACGTTGCCGCCAAAGGTGAGACGGGGAACTTCAATACCGCTGTCGCCAAGCTGGCGGAGTTTCTGTTGACTCATTTTGTTCTCCTTATTCAAACGAGACAGGTCTGCATTGAGCTTAGCAAAGGAAATCGCCGCGCTTATGCGTATTCCTCGCAGAATATTTACAGAATATGAATACTTACCTTCACTGGGGCGATATTCTTATTTCCTTCAATTTTTGCCCGGTCCGGGCGACTACAATCATTCGTTTGCGCAGTGGCCGTTTTACTACGCACTTGGGGAATACGAAACCGCTGGAGAGCACACACCTTGATGAACCGTCGAATTAAAACAAGCTTACTGGCCGTAGCCGTGATTGCCGTGCTGGCAGGCGGATATTATTGGTGGCAGCATCCAGCGGAACCGAATAAACAGCCGCAGGCCGAAGGTCAGCAGCATCGTGGGCGCGGCGCAGGCGGCGGTGCGCGCCGTCCGTTAGCGCCGGTTCAGGCGGCAAGCGCCACCACGCAAAGCGTGCCCTACTACCTCAGTGGCCTCGGCACCGTCACCGCCGCCAACACCGTTACGGTGCGCAGTCGCGTTGACGGACAGCTGATGGCGCTGCACTTCCAGGAAGGGGAGCAAGTGGCCGCTGGCGCGCTGCTGGCGGAAATCGATCCGCGTCCTTATCAGGTGGCGTTAACTCAGGCGCAGGGCCAACTGGCAAAAGACCAGGCCACGCTCGCCAACGCACGCCGCGATCTCAACCGCTATGAAAAACTGGCGAAAACCTCGCTGGTGTCACAGCAGGAACTCGATACGCAACGTTCGCTGGTGAGCGAAACGCTCGGCACCATTAAAGCCGATGAAGGCAACGTCGCCAGCGCCCAGCTCAATCTGACTTACAGCCGCATTACCGCGCCGATTGGTGGACGCGTCGGCTTGAAGCAGGTTGATGTCGGCAACTACATCACGTCCGGCGATACCACCGGTTTAGTGGTGATCACCGAAACGCATCCAATTGACGTGGTGTTCAGCGTCGCCGAGAACAACATCAGCCAAATCCTCAAGGCGCAGAAAAGCGGACAGCCGCTGATCGTCGAAGCCTGGGATCGTAGCAACAAAACGCTGCTGACCAGCGGCACGCTGTTGAGCCTCGATAACCAGATTGATGCCACCACCGGCACCATCAAGCTCAAAGCACGCTTCAGCAACGAAGATGACACGCTGTTCCCTAACCAGTTTGTCAATGCGCGTCTGAAAGTGGATACCTTGCAGGATGCAGTGGTGATCCCCACCGCTGCGCTGCAGATGAGCAACGACGGTCACTTTGTCTGGGTGGTCAACAGCGACAACAAAGTGAGCAAGAAACGCGTCACCGCCGGTTTGCAGGATAGCCAGAAAGTGGTGATCAGCGCGGGCCTCGAAGCGGGCGATCGCGTGGTGACCGACGGACTTGATCGCCTGACGGAAGGCGCCACCGTTGAAGTGGTGGCGCCACAAAGCGCCGCAACGCACAGCACGCGCGCTGCGCAGCCCGCACGCGGAGAGCGTCAATAATGCAGGTGATGCCTCCTGACAACAGCGGTGGACCTTCGCGCCTGTTTATTCTGCGCCCGGTCGCCACCACGCTGCTGATGATCGCCATTCTGTTAGCCGGCGTGCTCGGCTACCGTTTTTTGCCAGTCTCCGCGTTGCCTGAAGTCGATTATCCGACCATTCAGGTGGTCACGCTCTATCCCGGCGCCAGCCCTGATGTAGTGACCTCCTCGATTACCGCGCCGCTGGAACGCCAGTTTGGCCAGATGTCTGGCCTGAAGCAGATGGCGTCGCAGAGTTCGGGCGGCGCGTCGGTGGTGACATTGCAGTTCCAGCTGACGCTGCCACTGGATGTTGCCGAGCAGGAAGTGCAGGCGGCGATCAACTCCGCCACCAATCTGCTGCCGAGCGATCTGCCGAATCCGCCGGTCTACAGCAAAGTGAATCCGGCCGATCCACCGATCATGACGCTCGCCGTTACCACCACCAGCATGCCGCTCACGCAGGTGCAGGACATGGTGGAAACGCGCGTGGCGCAGAAGATTTCTCAGGTTTCGGGCGTGGGTTTAGTGACGCTGTCGGGCGGGCAACGTCCTGCGGTGCGCGTGAAGATGAACACCCAGGCGCTGGCCGCGCTCGGCCTGACCAGCGAATCGGTGCGCACCGCCATTACCAACGCCAACGTCAACTCGGCGAAAGGCAGCCTCGACGGCCCAACGCGCTCAATTACGCTGTCGGCCAACGACCAGATGACCTCGGCGGAAGACTATCGCAAGCTGATCATCAGCTATAACAACGGCGCGCCGGTGCGACTGGGCGATGTGGCCACCATCGAACAAGGTGCCGAGAACAGCTGGCTGGGCGCATGGGCGAACCGTCAGCAGGCGATTGTGCTCAACGTGCAGCGCCAGCCCGGCGCTAACATCATCGCCACCGCCGATAACATTCGCGCCATGCTGCCCGGTTTAACCGCCACGCTGCCGAAATCGGTAGATGTGAAACTGCTTACCGACCGCACCACCAACATCCGCGCTTCGGTCAGCGATACCCAGCACGAACTGATTCTGGCGATGGGTTTGGTGGTGATGATCATCTACCTGTTCCTGCGTAACGTTCCGGCGACCATCATTCCTGCCGTCGCCGTGCCGCTGTCGCTGGTCGGCACCTTTGCCGCGATGTATTTCCTCGGTTTCTCGATCAACAACCTGACGCTAATGGCGCTGACCATCGCCACCGGATTTGTGGTCGATGACGCCATCGTGGTGATCGAGAACATCTCGCGCTATATCGAAAAAGGCGAAAAGCCGATGACGGCGGCGCTGAAAGGCGCGGGCGAGATTGGCTTCACCATTATCTCCCTCACCTTCTCGCTGATTGCGGTGCTGATCCCGCTGCTGTTTATGGGCGATGTGATTGGCCGCTTGTTCCGCGAATTCGCCGTGACGCTGGCGGTGGCGATTTTGATATCCGCCGTGGTGTCGCTGACGCTGACGCCGATGATGTGCGCCCGCATGTTAAGCGCCGAATCGCTGCGCAAGCAGAATCGCTTCTCGCGTGCCAGCGAAGCGATGTTTGACCGCATTATTGCCAGTTACGGGCGCGGCTTGACGCGCGTGCTGCTGCATCCGTGGATCACCTTATCGGTAGCGCTCGGCACCTTGCTGATCACCGTGTTGCTGTGGATCGTAATCCCCAAAGGCTTCTTCCCGCAGCAGGATAACAGCATTATTCAGGGCACTTTGCAGGCGCCGCAGTCGGTCTCTTACGCCAACATGGCTGAGCGCACGCGCGATGTCGCCTCGATCATCATGAAAGATCCGGCGGTGCAGAGCATGACCTCGTTTGTCGGCGTCGATGGCACCAACGCCGCGCTCAACAGCGCGCGCCTGCAAATCAACCTGAAGCCGCTGAATGAACGTGACGATCGCATTCCGGCCGTGCAGCAGCGCTTGCAACAGGCGTTAGCCAAAGTGCCGGGCATTTCGCTGTGGCTGCAACCGGTGCAGGATTTGACCATTGATACCCAGGCGAGCCGCACGCCGTACCAGTTCACGCTGCAATCCGGTTCGCTGGAGTCGCTGAGTTTGTGGGTGCCGAAACTGCTGGAGCAACTCAACACGCTGCCACAACTGCGCGACGTCAGCAGCGACTGGCAGGATCAAGGTCTGGAAGCTTTTGTACGTGTCGATCGTGACAGCGCCAGCCGCCTCGGCATCAGCATGGCCGACGTGGATAACGCGCTGTATAACGCCTTTGGCCAGCGCCTGATCTCGACCATTTACACCCAGGCCAACCAATATCGCGTGGTGCTGGAACAGAACAGCGATGCCACGCCGGGACTGGCGAGCCTTGACGGCATTCGCCTGACCAGCAGCGACGGCGGCAGCGTGCCGCTCAGCGCCATCGCGCAGATTGAGGAGCGCCACGCCGCGCTCAGCATCAACCATCTCGATCAGTTCCCGTCGGCGACCTTCTCGTTTGATGTCGCGGAAGGGTATTCGCTGGGCGATGCGGTCAAGGCGGTGAGCGCAGCGGAAGATCAGGTCGGCATGCCCGCCGAAATGATGACGCAGTTCCAGGGCAGCACGCTGGCCTTTGAAGCGGCGCTGTCCAGCACCGTGTGGCTGATCGTGGCGGCGGTGGTGGCGATGTATATCGTGCTCGGCGTGCTGTATGAGAGCTTTATCCATCCAATCACCATTCTCTCGACGCTGCCCACCGCCGGTGTCGGCGCGCTGCTGGCGCTGATGCTGAGCGGCAACGAGCTGGATATCATCGCCATCATCGGCATTATCTTGCTGATCGGTATCGTGAAGAAAAACGCCATCATGATGATCGATTTCGCGCTGGCAGCGGAACGTGAGCAAGGCATGCCGCCGCGCGAGGCGATTTATCAGGCGTGCTTGCTGCGTTTCCGTCCGATTCTGATGACCACGCTGGCGGCGCTGCTCGGTGCGCTGCCACTGATGCTGAGCACCGGCGTTGGCGCCGAGTTGCGTCGTCCGCTGGGGATCGCCATGGTGGGCGGTTTAGTGGTGAGCCAGGTGCTGACGCTGTTCACCACGCCGGTGATCTATCTGTTGTTTGATCGCCTGTCGCACGCTACGCGCCGTCGCTTCAAGCGCTCGGAGGCGCAGTCGTGAAGTTTTTCGCGCTGTTTATCCATCGCCCGGTCGCCACCACCTTGCTGACGCTGGCGATTGCGCTGGCCGGTATTCTCGGCTTCCGCCTGCTGCCGGTGGCGCCGCTGCCGCAGCTGGATTTCCCGGTGATTTTGATCTCGGCTTCGCTGCCCGGTGCGTCGCCGGAAACCATGGCGGCATCGGTGGCAACGCCGCTGGAGCGCTCGCTTGGGCGTATCGCAGGCGTCAGTGAAATGACCTCCACCAGCTCGCTGGGCAGCACGCGCATCATTCTGGTGTTCGATTTTGATCGCGACATCAACGGTGCGGCGCGCGATGTGCAGGCGGCGATCAACGCCGCGCAAAGCCTGCTGCCGACCGGCATGCCGAGCCGTCCCAGCTATCGCAAAGCCAACCCTTCCGATGCGCCGATCATGATCCTGACGCTGACCTCGGACATTTATAATCCCGGTCAGCTGTATGATTACGCCTCAACGCAATTGGCGCAGAAGCTGTCGCAGATTGAGGGTGTGGGCGATGTGACGGTCGGCGGCAGTTCGCTGCCGGCGGTGCGTGTCGAACTCAATCCGCAGGCGCTGTTCAATCAGGGCGTGTCACTGGATGCGGTGCGCACCGCCATCAGCAACGCCAACCAGCGCCGTCCGCAGGGCGCGATTGATGACGTGCAGCAGCGCTGGCAGTTACGTACCAACGGAGAATTGCAAACCGCCAGCGAATATCAGCCGCTGGTGGTGCACTACAACAACGGTGCGGCGGTGCGCCTCAGCGATGTCGCTAACGTGCAGGATTCGGTGCAGGACGTGCGCAACGCCGGGATGACCAACGGTAAAGCGGCGGTGCTGCTGGTGGTGCGTAAATCGCCGGAAGCTAACATCATTGATACTGTCGATCGCATTCGTGGCGAATTGCCGGAACTGCATGACGTGATCCCCGCTGCCATCGATCTGCAAATTGCGCAGGACCGCTCGCCGACGATTCGCGCCTCGCTGCATGAAGTGGAGCAATCGCTGATCATCGCCGTGGCGCTGGTGATTCTGGTGGTGTTTGCCTTCCTGCGCGACTGGCGCGCCACGCTGATCCCCGCCGCTGCGGTGCCGGTCTCGCTGATTGGCACCTTCGCCGCCATGTATCTGTGCGGCTTTAGCCTGAATAACCTGTCGCTGATGGCGTTAACCATCGCCACCGGTTTTGTTGTCGATGACGCGATTGTGGTGCTGGAGAACATTGCGCGTCACGTCGAAGCGGGCATGAAGCCGCTGCAGGCGGCGCTGACCGGCGTGCGCGAGGTCGGTTTTACCGTGCTGTCGATGAGCCTGTCGCTGATCGCCGTGTTCCTGCCGCTGCTGATGATTGGCGGCATTATTGGCCGCTTCTTCTCGGAGTTCGCCATTACGCTGTCGGTGGCGATTCTGATCTCGCTGTTTATCTCGGTCACGCTGACGCCGATGATGTGCGCTTATCTGCTCAAGCCGCAGATCAAACGCAGCCAACCGCGTATTCGTGGTTTCGGCAAGCTGCTGATGAAGGTGCAAAACGGCTACGCGCGCTCATTGAGCTGGGTGCTGAATCACGCCATTTGGGTGCTAATGTTGCTGCTCGGCACCGTGGCGCTCACCGTGTGGCTGTTCATCTCGATCCCGAAAACCTTTATGCCGGAGCAGGATACCGGCCGCTTACAAGGTTTTATCTCGGCGGATCAGAGCATTTCGTTCCAGGCGATGCGCGGCAAACTGCAGGATTTCATGAACATCATCAAAGCCGATCCGGCGGTGGATAACGTCACCGGCTTTACCGGCGGTTCACGCACCAATAGCGGCTCGATGTTCGTCTCGCTCAAGCCACTCTCCGAGCGCAGCGAAAGCGCGCAGGAAGTGATCGCCCGGCTGCGTATCAAGCTGGCGAAAGAGCCCGGCGCCAATCTCTATCTCAACGCGGTGCAGGACATTCGTATTGGCGGACGTGAGTCCAACGCCAGCTATCAGTACAGTTTGCTGTCGGATAACCTGAATGACCTGCGCGAATGGGAGCCGAAAATCCGTCAGGCGTTCGCCGCCCTGCCCGAGCTGGCGGACGTCAACTCGGATCAGCAGGACAACGGCAGCGAAATGAACCTGACTTACGACCGTGAAAGCATGGCGCGGCTCGGCATCGATGTGTCTGCCGCTAACGCCCTGCTGAATAACGCCTTTGGTCAGCGCCAGATCTCCACCATTTATCAGCCGCTTAACCAGTACAAAGTGGTGATGGAAGTCGACCCGCGCTACACCCAGGACATCAGTTCGCTCGATCAGATGTTTGTGATTAACAGCGACGGCAAAGCGATTCCGCTGAGCTGGTTTGCCAAGTGGCAACCGGCCAACGCGCCGCTGTCGGTGAACCACGAAGGCTTGTCGGCGGCATCCACTATTTCGTTCAACCTGCCGGAAGGCGTATCGCTGTCGCAGGCGTCTGAAGCTATCGATCGCACCATCACCGCGCTAGGCGTGCCCGCCAGCGTGCGCGGCAGCTTTGCCGGCACTGCGCAGGTGTTCCAGCAGTCGCAATCCAATCAGCTCTACCTGATGCTGGCGGCGATTGCGGCGGTGTATATCGTGCTGGGCATTCTGTATGAGAGCTACGTGCATCCGCTGACCATCCTCTCCACGCTGCCGTCGGCGGGCGTCGGTGCGCTGCTGGCGCTGGAGCTGTTCAACACCCCGTTTAGCCTGATTGCGCTGATAGGCATTCTGCTGCTGATCGGTATCGTAAAGAAAAACGCCATCATGATGGTCGACTTCGCGCTGGATGCCGAGCGCAACGGCAATCTGTCGCCGCGCGACGCGATTTTCCAGGCGTGCCAGCTGCGTTTCCGCCCGATTCTGATGACCACGCTCGCCGCGCTGTTTGGCGCACTGCCGCTGGTGCTGACCAGCGGTGACGGCGCGGAGCTGCGTCAGCCGCTCGGCATCACCATCGCCGGGGGTTTGGTGATGAGCCAGCTGTTGACGCTCTATACCACGCCGGTGGTCTATTTGATGATGGATAAGCTGCGGCGGCGTAAGAAAAAGGTTCAGCTGATAGCTGAATGACTTGCTACACACGCTTGCTATGTAGCATCAAGAGCGTAAACTTTAACCAGTTCATCACTGAGGAGGTTTATATGTCACAAGGTACCGTGTTCACCAGCAACAGGACGCAAAACGTTCGCATTCCAGCAGACGTTCGTTTTCCTGATGATGTGAAAAACGTCACCGTCAGAGCGAATGGCAAGGAGCGAATCCTCACGCCCATAGAGAACGCCTGGGACAGTTTTTTCCTCGACGGTCCGACGGTGAGCGATGATTTTATGGATGAGCGCGCTTCGCAGGAACAATCTGAGCGGGAAGCGTTTTAATGCATCGCTACATGCTGGATACCAATATTGTTATCTACGTCATCAAGCGGCGGCCCATTGAGGTGCTCGAACGTTTCAACGCCAATGTGGGCCGTATGGTTATTTCGACGATCACGCTGGCAGAGCTGTTCCATGGCTCAGAAAAGAGCGCCTTTCCAGAGCGGAACTTACGCATCGTTGAAGATTTTGTCTCACGTCTTGATGTGCTTAATTACGATGCCAAAGCGGCTTTCCACTATGGCGCTATCCGCGCAGAACTGGAGAAAAATGGCACGCCTATCGGTTTGAACGATCTCCATATCGCCGCTCATGCCCGCAGTGCCGCCCTGACGTTGGTATCGAACAATTTGCGTGAGTTTTCACGCGTGAATGGGCTGATCTGCGAAAACTGGATCTGACATAACGGGTACTTGCATGTCACCTCAAAACGCCACCGTGCGCTGGCAGCTGTGGATCGTCGCGTTTGGCTTTTTTATGCAGGCGCTGGATACCACCATCGTCAACACCGCGATCCCGTCGATGGCGCGCGATCTCAACGTCAGCCCGCTGAATATGCACTCGGTGATCGTCTCCTATGTGCTGACCGTGGCGATTACGCTGCCGATCAGCGGCTGGCTGGCGGACCGTTTTGGCGTGCGCAATATCTTCTTCTGCGCCATCGTGCTGTTCAGCATCGGCTCGCTGCTGTGCGCCTTCTCCGCCACGCTGGATGAGCTGATTATGGCGCGCGTGGTGCAAGGCATTGGTGGCGCGATGATGGTGCCGGTGGGCCGGTTAACGGTGATGAAAATTGTGCCGCGCGAGCAATATATGTCGGCGATGACCTTCGTCACCACGCCGGGACAAATTGGTCCGCTGCTCGGCCCGGCGCTGGGTGGGATTCTGGTGCAGTACGCCAGCTGGCACTGGATTTTCCTGATCAACATTCCGGTTGGCATCATTGGCGCGATTGCCACGCTGACGCTGATGCCGAATTACACCATGCAGACGCGGCGCTTCGATTTCCTCGGCTTTGTGCTGCTGGCCGTCGGCATGGCGACCTTAACGCTGGCGCTGGATGGCCAGCGCAGCTCCGGCGGATCGCCGCTGTTGCTCGGCTTACTGATTCTGGTTGGGGTGTTTTCGCTACTGTTCTACCTGATGCACGGCCGCAACAACGATAACGCGCTGTTTAGCCTGAAACTGTTTGATAACCGCATCTATTCGATTGGCCTGATCGGCAGTTTTACCGGCCGCATCGGTAGCGGCATGCTGCCGTTTATGACGCCAATTTTCCTGCAGGTCGGCCTCGGCTATAGCCCTTTCCACGCCGGATTGATGATGATTCCAATGGTGCTCGGCAACATGGGCACCAAACGCGTGGTGGTGCGTATCGTCAACCTGTTCGGCTATCGCAATGCGCTGGTCGGCGCGACCCTGGCGCTGGCGTTAGTGGTGCTGCTGTTCCCGCTGGTGGCGCTGCTGGGCTGGATCTGGCTGCTGCCGGTGGTGTTATTGCTGCAGGGCATGGTCAACGCCATCCGCTTCTCTTCGATGAACACGCTGACGCTCAAAGAGCTGCCGGACGATCTGGCTTCCAGCGGTAACTCGTTGTTGTCGATGATCATGCAGTTGTCGATGAGTATTGGCGTCACCGTGGCCGGTTTGCTGTTGGGCGCATTTGGCCACGGCGTGGTAACCGACAGCGCGGCGGCGCATCAAACCTTCATTTACACCTATCTGTGCATGGCGCTGGTGATTGCGCTGCCGGCGCTGGTGTTCTGGCGCGTACCGAAGGATGTCAGTAAAAACGTTGACCTTAGAGGCAGGAGCAAAGGATGAAGCGGCCAGTAAAATGGGGCATTGGCGCCAAGCTGTTTGCGGCGATTTTTTCCACCTGCATGCTGGTGATCATCACCATGCATTGGGGCGTGCGGCTCAGCTTTGAGCACGGCTTTGTGGATTACATCAAAAAAGGCAACGAGCAGCGCTTAACCCTGCTGAGCGACGCGCTGGCCGATCAGTATGAGCAGCACGGCAGCTGGGATTTTCTGCGCACCAATGACAAGCTGATTTTTTCTATTTTGCGCTCGCTGGAGCAGAATCCGGGCAGCGTTAATCAGTTACCGCCGCACGGCTGGCGCACGCAGTTCTGGATTATCGATCAGCAATACAAAGTGCTGTCAGGGCCGCGTCAGCCGGTGCCGCCGGAAGGTACCAGGCGCAATATCACCACCAGCAACGGCAAGATTGTTGGCTGGGTGATTGCCTCACCGGCCGAACGTCTGACGCGCAGCACCGATATCAACTTTGATCAGCAGCAGCGACGTACCAGCTGGATGATCGTGGCGCTGACCGGTTTACTCGCCGCGCTGGTCACCTGGCTGCTGGCGCGCGGTTTACTGGCACCGGTGAAACGGCTGGTGGATGGCACGCACCATCTGGCGGCGGGCAATTTCGCTACCCGCGTGGAAGTGGGCAGCAGCGACGAACTCGGTCAACTGGGCCGCGACTTCAACCAGCTCGCCAGCTCGCTGGAGAAGAACGAAAGCAACCGCCGCGCCTTTATGGCCGACATCTCCCATGAACTGCGCACGCCGCTGGCGATTCTGCGCGGTGAGCTGGAAGCGATGCAGGATGGCGTGCGCAAGCTGACGCCGGAAGCCATCAGCTCGCTACAAAGCGAAGTGGTGGTTCTCACCAAACTGGTTGACGATCTGCATCAGCTGTCGCTATCCGATGCGGGTGCCCTCGCCTATCGCAAGCAGCCGGTTGATCTGGTTAATCTGCTGGAAGTGGTGGCCGGCAGCTTCGGCGAACGTTATCGCAGCCGCGGCTTGGCGCTTAATCTGGCGTTGCCTGCACAGGCGCACAGCTTTGGCGATCCCGATCGCCTGATGCAGCTGTTCACCAATTTGCTGGAAAACAGCCTGCGTTACACCGACAGCGGCGGCGCAGTGCAGCTCTCGATGCAGCTGGCGGGCGAAAACTGGCAGCTGCGGTTTGCAGACAGTGCGCCGGGCGTTGATCCTGCCCATCAGGCACAATTATTTGAACGATTTTTCCGCGCTGAAAGTTCACGCAATCGCGCCAGCGGCGGCTCTGGGCTTGGCCTCGCGATCTGTAAAAACATCGTGGAAGCGCATGACGGCAGCATCAGTGCGGATCACTCTGATTTAGGTGGACTGCAAATCACGCTAAACTTGCCGTATGTTCCTCACTAGACGCCACTTATGAGCCCGGAAAATAGCGATCCTCTGATCCTTGTTGTAGAAGATGAACCCAAACTGGCGCAGCTGATGATTGATTATCTGCAGGCGTCCAACTATCGCACGCACCACATTGCCGACGGTAACGAGGCGTTGAGCTACGTTCAGCACACGCCGCCGGATCTGATGCTGCTGGACTTGATGCTGCCCGGCCGCGACGGCTTAACGCTGTGCCGCGAAATTCGCCGCTTCTCCGAACTGCCGATCATCATGGTGACCGCGCGCACCGAAGAGATTGATCGTCTGCTGGGGCTGGAAATCGGCGCTGATGACTATATCTGCAAGCCGTTCAGCCCGCGTGAAGTGGTGGCGCGCGTCAAAACCATTTTGCGCCGCGTCAAACGTTCGCCGGAAGAGGCGCAGCAGGAATCGCATCTGCATATTGATGAGAGCCGCTTTCAGGCCAGCTGGCGTGAACAGCAGCTGGAGCTGACGCCCGCCGAATTTCGTCTGCTGAAAACGCTGGCGCTGGAGCCAGGAAAAGTGTTCTCGCGCGAGCAGTTGCTCAATCATCTCTACGACGATTACCGCGTGGTCACCGATCGCACCATCGACAGCCACATCAAAAACCTGCGCCGCAAGCTGGAAAGCCTCGATGCGGAACAGCCGTTTATTCGCGCGGTGTACGGCATGGGTTATCGCTGGGAAGCGGACGTCTGCCGCTTGCTGTAGCCTGCAACGGCTTACATTGATCCAGGTCAATTTACATCGGGTGCGGGCCTGCCTACAATTCCCCACCTTTTGCAGGGCCGTATAATGCGGCCGCTGCACCTGCCATCCACGATGGCATGCTGACCTGACATCAGTGAGAAAATCCATGTTAAAACCTGAACTGCTTTCTCCAGCGGGATCGCTGAAGAATATGCGCTATGCCTTCGCCTACGGCGCTGATGCCGTCTACGCTGGCCAACCGCGCTACAGCCTGCGCGTGCGCAACAACGAATTCACCCACGAGATTCTGGCGCAGGGCATCAATGAAGCCCATGCGCTCGGTAAGAAATTCTACGTGGTGGTCAACATCGCCCCGCACAACGCCAAACTGAAAACCTTTATCCGCGATCTGACGCCGGTCATTGCCATGCAGCCGGACGCGCTGATCATGTCCGATCCCGGCCTGATTATGCTGGTGCGTGAAGCCTTCCCGCAGATGCCAATTCATCTGTCGGTGCAGGCCAACGCGGTTAACTGGGCCACGGTGAAATTCTGGCAGCAGATGGGGCTGACACGCGTGATTCTGTCGCGCGAGCTGTCGCTGGATGAGATCGCCGAAATCCGTCAGCAGGTGCCGGAAATGGAGATTGAGATCTTCGTGCACGGCGCGCTGTGCATGGCTTACTCCGGTCGCTGCTTGCTCTCCGGCTACCTTAACAAACGCGATCCTAATCAGGGAACCTGCACCAACGCCTGCCGCTGGGAATATAAAGTGGAAGAAGGCAAGCAGGATGAGATGGGCAATATCGTCGGTTTCCATGAGCCGGTTAAGGTGCAGGAGCCGACTTTGGGCGCCGGCGCGACCACCGACCACGTGTTCCTGCTGGAAGAGAAGATGAAGCCGGGTGAGGTGATGAGCGCCTTCGAGGATGAACACGGCACCTACATCATGAACTCAAAAGATCTGCGCGCGGTGGCGCACGTTGAACGCCTGAGCCAAATGGGTGTTCACTCGCTGAAAATCGAAGGCCGCACCAAATCCTTCTACTACTGTGCGCGCACCGCTCAGGTTTATCGCCGCGCCATCGATGATGCCGCGGCGGGTAAACCCTTCGATCCGGCGCTGCTGGAGACGCTGGAAGGTCTGGCACATCGCGGTTACACCGAAGGTTTCCTGCGTCGTCATACCCATGACAGCTATCAGAACTACCAGCAAGGTTTCTCCATCTCCGAGCGCCAGCAGTTTGTCGGAGAATTCACCGGCGAACGTCGCGGTGACTGGGCGCAGATTGCGGTGAAGAATAAGTTTATGCTCGGGGATTCTGTCGAGATCATGACGCCCGAAGGCAACCTCAATTGCACGCTGGAAACCATGCAGAACGATAAAGGATCGGCGGTGGACGTGGCGCCAGGCGATGGACACCGCGTGTGGATCCCGGTTCCGGAATCGGTCAACCTCGTCTTTGCCCTGCTGCTGCGTAACTTCACCGATGGCAACAGCACCTACGATCCCCACGGGAAAAATCGCACTTAAAGAAAAGATTTCGGCGAAGTTAGATTAGGATCACAGACCCTCTCTTCGCCTCGCTTTAAAATCCCGCCTGCTGCTAACGAGTAAGAATAAAAGCAGGTAGTACCAGGAACCACCTCATTCACCCGCCCGGCTCCCCCGTGCGGGTTTTCTTTTTTTCGTCGCCCGCCGATAAAGTTCTCTCCCCAGCTATGCTATAACCTGTGCTCTGTATCTCGCATCAAGGAACTGATAATGCAAAACAAACCGCTGACGCTGCTGATCCTCAACGGGAAAGGCGCAGGTAATGAAGATTTGCGCGCTGCGGTGAATACGCTGCGTGATGAAGGCTTTAATCTGGCGGTGCGCGTCACCTGGGAAAAGGGTGATGGCGATCGTTATGTACAAGAAGCGGTCGCTTTGCAGGCAGAAACCGTGGTGGCTGGAGGCGGCGATGGCACCATCAATGAGATCGCGACCGCGCTGGCGGGATTGCCCGAGCAGCAGCGTCCGGCGCTGGGCATTTTACCGCTTGGCACCGCCAATGATTTCGCCACCAGCGTCGGTATTCCGGAAGGCATGGAACCGGCTTTACGTCTCGCGCTGGTGGGTAAAGCCACGGCTATCGATTTGGCGCGCGTGAACGGCGATCGCTACTTTATCAATATGGCGACCGGCGGATTTGGCACGCGCATTACTACCGAAACCCCCGAAAAGCTGAAATCCGCGCTCGGCGGCGTGTCGTACTTTATTCATGGATTGATGCGCGTCGATGCGCTGAAACCGGATCGCTGTGAAATCAGCGGCCCCGGCTTTAACTGGCAAGGCGATGCGCTGGTGATTGGCATTGGCAATGGACGTCAGGCCGGCGGCGGACAAAAGCTCTGCCCGGATGCGCTGATCAATGACGGACAGCTCAATCTCAGCATTGTCACCGCGCAAGAGTTGCTGCCAACGTTGTTGCATTCACTGACGCGTGATGATGAGAATCCGAATATCGTCACGGCGCAGTTGCAGTCGCTTACCATTCGTTCACCGCATGAGATGACGTTTAATCTGGATGGCGAACCGCTGACGGGAAGTGAGTTTGAGATTGAAGTGATGGCGGGCGCACTGAGCTGCCGTTTGCCGCCGCAGTGCCCGTTACTTGTTTAACGCACATTACCGTAGCGGCGCAATTTATCGCGCGCTTTTCAACGGCGCGCAATAAATTGCGCCGCTACGATTGTGTTTAGTTAACTATGAATTACACCTTCATCCAGCGGCGTTCCAACGCGGAAATCGCTACCGCTTCGAGTACTTTCTGCACCTGCAATCCTTCGGCGAAATCCGGCCACATGCGATCGCCGGCGGCAATACCATTGATTAAATCGCGAATCTCAACGGTTTTCTGATCGTTGAAACCGATGCCGTGCCCGGCAGAGACGCAGAAATTGGCGTAATCCGGATGCGCCGGACCGGTCAAAATGGTTTTGAATCCCTGACGCCCTGCCGGTTCATCGTGGATGTACAGTTCCAGCTCGGCCATACGTTCCTGGGTGTAACGCAGCGTGCCTTTGGTGCCGGTAACCACATAGGTCAGGCCCATTTTGCTGCCGCAGGCGATACGTGAGGTTTCAAACACACCGTGTGCACCGTTTTTAAAGCGCAGCAAGGCGCTGGCCTGATCTTCGTTTTCCACTGGCAGCAGGCGCGAAGCATCCTTTGGATCCGGACGCTCCTTAATCACCGTCATCATATCGCCGCTGACTTCTTCAATATCACCGACCAGATAGTGCGCCATGTTCACAATATGCGCGGCGAGGTCGCCGAGTGCGCCTAATCCGGCCAGCGCTTTCTGGCAGTGCCAGTCGAGCGGCGTTTCCGGACGTGCCAGATAATCTTCATTGTGCGTACCGTAGAAGTGCACCACATCGCCGATTTCACCACGAGCGATAATCTCGCGTGCCAGTTGGCTGGTCGGGTTTTTCATGTAGTTAAAGCCGACCAGCGTTTTCACGCCCGCCTGTTGTGCCGCTTGCACCATCTCTTCCGCGTCGGCCACGGATAGCGATAACGGTTTCTCCGAGTAGACGTGTTTGCCGTTGCGAATCGCTTCCAGCGCCATCTCTTTATGCAGGAAGTTCGGTGCGCAGATATCAACCACATCGATGTTCGGATCGCGCACCAGCTCATGCCAGTCGCCAGTTGAACGGGCAAAGCCAAAGGTTGCCGCCTGTTTCGCTGCCAGCTCAGGATTCACTTCCGCCAGCATCTCACGCACGATCTCGCCTTTCAGGGCAAAAACCGTAGGTGCCTGAGCGTAAGCAATCGCGTGACAACGACCGATGTAACCACTGCCAATCATTCCGATTCTGACTTTGTTCATGACTATTCCCGCATTCGCTTAAGAGTTGATCTGGAATATATGTTTCGCTTTTGGCCCCGACAACGGCGAAATGAAATATCTGTGATCATGCATGCGAGGTATCTGACAAAATCGACAAATCAGAATGTAATTTTGCATAGAGATAGTGATCATCGTCACAAAAGAGCGGCCGTCAGCGGCGATTTTGCGGCTCTGAGTTGATGCCGAGCGTGCAATTGACGCTTTATTCAGCAGTCAGACCGAATTGTGAAAAAGAGTTTTGACAAGGCGAGGTCCGCTCGATAATATGCGCCCCGTTCAAACGATTCCTCTGTAGTTCAGTCGGTAGAACGGCGGACTGTTAATCCGTATGTCACTGGTTCGAGTCCAGTCAGAGGAGCCAAATTTAAAAACCCGCTCAGGGAAACCTGAGCGGGTTTTTGTCATTGTAGGGTCGCCATTTAGGGTGACCGCTATGTCAGGTCGCCATAAATGGCGACCCTACGAAACCTTCCCCCCTGATTCTCGCTCTGTGATTCTGTTCACAACTCTTTAACGCCGACTTGTATGGTAGTATTTGTGCGCGTATTTTTTCATCATTGCATTCCCGCTGGAGTAAATGATGAAAAGTGTAGTGATTGAGCAACCGGGTGAACTGGTATTGGCAGAGCGTCCGCTGCCGCAACCCGCTGCAGGTGAAGTACGCGTGAAGGTGCAATATGCCAGCATCTGCGGTTCCGATGTGCATATCTGGCACGGTCACAATCCTTTCGCTAAATATCCACGCGTGATTGGTCACGAATTCTTTGGCTTGATTGATGCGGTCGGCGATGACGTTGCCGCCAGCCGCATTGGCGAGCGCGTGGCGGTTGATCCAGTGGTCAGCTGCGGTCACTGCTATCCCTGCTCGATTGGTCGCCCAAACGTCTGCAAAGAGTTGCAGGTGATTGGCGTGCACCGCGACGGTGGCTTTAGCGAATATGCCGTGGCGCCGGCAAAAAACGCCTTCCGCCTGCCGGATAGCGTTCCCGATAAACTCGCCAGCATGGTCGAACCCTTCACCATCGCGGCCAATATCACCGCCTTCCTCAAACCACAGCCAAACGATGTGGCGCTGATTTACGGTGCCGGTCCAATGGGTCTCACCGCCATTCAGGTACTGAAAGGCGTGTATGGCGTTGAACAGGTATTGGTGGTCGATCGCCTGCCAGAACGCCTGGCGCTGGCGCAGGAGAACGGTGCCGATCAGGTGTTCAACAACAGCGAAATTCCGCTCGCCGCGCAGCTGGAAGGCGTGCAGCCAACGCTGATTATCGACGCCGCCTGCCATCCTACGATTCTGGCAGAAGCCGCCGCCCTCGCCTCACCGGCAGCGCGTATCGGCCTGCTGGGCTTTTCTGGCGAGCCGTGCAGCATCACGCAGCAAAGTCTCACCAGCAAAGAGCTGTCGCTGTTCACCTCGCGTCTCAACAGCAATCGCTTCCCGCAGGTGATTGAGTGGATTGAGCAAGGCCAGATCCAGCCGGAGAAACTGGTGACGCACTATTTCCCGCTGGCGGACGTTGAGCAAGCCATGACGCTGTTCGAAAAAGATCCCCGCACCTGCTGCAAAGTGATCCTACAAATGGGTTAAGTTAACCCGCACACCAGGTGTACCCATGCCGGTCCCTTACCCGCCGGCATTATTACTATAAAAAATGACGATGACGGAGTTTCTATGTTTAAGAACCTGCGCTGGACCCTCGTACTGCTGTTGTTCCTGGTGTTTATGATCAACTACCTTGATCGTATCGCCCTCTCTCTGACTGTACCGCTGGTGGAAAAAGACCTGATGATCAACGCCGAACAGTTCGGCATGATTTTCGGTAGCTTCTTCTTTGGTTATGCCCTGTTTAACTTCATCGGTGGCTTAGCGACCGATAAATTCGGCCCGACTATCGTGCTCGGCACCGCCGTTGGCATGTGGTCGCTGTTCTGCGGCCTGACCGCGATGGCGACCGGCTTTTGGTCGATGATGATTCTGCGCGTGCTGTTTGGCATGGCGGAAGGCCCAATCTCCGCCTCGGCGAACAAAGCCATTAACGGCTGGTTCCCGAAAAAACAGGCCGCCACCGCGATGGGCTTACTCAGCTCAGGTTCACCGCTGGGTGGTGCCGTTGCCGGTCCGATTGTTGGCTATCTGGCGCTGTCGTTCGGCTGGCGTCCGGCGTTTGTGGTGATCGCCGCGATTGGTTTCGTCTGGCTGGCGCTGTGGTTCTTCTTCGCGTCAGATAATCCGGCGAAAAGTAAGCGCGTCTCGGCTGAAGAGCGCGCCTTAGTAGAGAAATTGAAAGCTGAAGAACCGGCCGACGTGATCGACTCAAGCGGCAACGCACACGGTTTGGGCTTCTATCTGCGCCAGCCGATCATTCTGGTCACCGCCTTTGCCTTCTTCTGCTACAACTACATTCTGTTCTTCTTCCTGAGCTGGTTCCCGGCGTATCTGGTGCAGGCGCACGGCCTCGACATCAAAGCGATGAGCATCACCACCATGATCCCGTGGATTGTAGGCTTCGTGGGCCTGGCGCTGGGTGGCTGGATCTCCGATAAGATTTTCAACATCACCGGCAAGCTGCTGCTTTCACGAAAAATTGTGCTGGTGGTTTCACTTACTGCCGCGGCGATTTGCGTGGCGCTGGCAGGTACGATAAAAGAGGTCAACTCGGCGGTGATCATGATGTCGATCTCCATCTTCTTCCTCTACATCACCGGCGCAATTTACTGGGCGATTGTGCAGGACGTAGTGCATAAAAGCCGTGTCGGCAGCATCAGTGGCTTTATCCATCTGATTGGTAGCCTGTCCGGCGTGATCGGCCCGGTGGTTACTGGCTTCATCGTGCAGCACTCCGGTAAGTTTGACAGCGCCTTTATCCTCGCGGGTGCGGTAGCCGGCGTCGGCGCGCTGCTGGTGCTGCTGGTGATTCGTGAACCTAAAGCCACCAATAAACCGGTTTCAGTGTAAATCTCATGGGGCGCTGAGCGCCCCATTTGCTAAAAGGAATGACTATGTTAGAGCTTGAACGCCTCCCCGCTGATGTCCAACGTCCCGCTTACGATCGCAGCCAACTCAAAACCCGCATGGTGCACATCGGCTTTGGCGCCTTCCATCGTGCACATCAGGCGCTGGCGACCGATAAGCTGGCCGCTCAGGGCAGCGACTGGGGTTATTGCGAAGTGAATCTCAACAGCGGCACGCTGATTCAGGCGCTGCGTCAGCAGGATCTGCTCTACACGCTGACCGAAATGGCCGATGAGAGTTTACACACGCGCGTGATTGGCGTGGTGACGCAAGCGCTGCATGGCAAAGGCGACGGCATTGAGGCAGTGATTGAGGCGATGAGCCAGCCAGATGTGGCGATTGTCTCGATGACCGTGACCGAGAAAGGTTATTGCTACATGCCGTCGAGCGGCAAGCTCAATCCCGATCATCCCGATATTGTGCACGACCTCGCTCATCCGACTGAGCCACGTTCACTGCCCGGCTTAATTCTGGCGGCCATTATCCGCCGCCGCGAACGCAATCTGCCGCCGTTTAGCGTGATGTCCTGCGACAATATGCCAGAGAACGGTCATGTCACGCGTAACGTGATTACCCAGTTGGCCGAGCGCCACAGCCCCGCGCTGGCGGATTATATCCAGACGCACATCACCTTCCCTTCGACCATGGTCGATCGCATCGTCCCGGCCATGACCGATGCGGCGTTCGACTCGCTGGCGGCACGTTTAGGTAGCCGCGATCCGGTGGCGGTTGAAGCCGAACCGTTTTTCCAGTGGGTCATCGAAGACAACTTCGTTAACGGACGTCCGGCGTGGGAAAACGCGGGTGCGGAGCTGGTCAGCGATGTGCTGCCGTTCGAAGAGATGAAGCTGCGCATGCTCAACGGCAGCCACTCGTTCCTCGCCTATCTCGGTTTTCTCGCCGGTTATGAGCACATCAGCGATTGCATGGCCGATGCCAGCTATCGTGCGGCGGCGCGCGCGTTGATGTTGCAGGATCAGGCACCGACGCTGCGCACGCAGGGCGTCGATCTCGAAGCCTACGCCGATTCCCTGATTGCGCGTTACGAGAATCGCGCGATTAAGCATCGTACTTATCAAATCGCCACCGATGGCACGCAAAAGCTGCCGCAGCGCCTGCTGGATAGCGCGCGCTGGCATCTGCGCAATGGCACCTCGTGCGATTTCGTGTTGCTGGGCGTGGCGGGCTGGATGCGCTACGTCAGCGGCGTGGATGAGCAAGGTCAGGCCATTGAGATTCGCGATCCGCTGAAAGATCAGCTGGCGGACATTGTGGCCAACAGTGAGGACGGTGCGCCACGCGTTAAGGCGTTGCTCGGCCTAAACGCCGTGTTTGGCGATGACTTGCAGCAGCAGCCAGCCTTTGTCTCACGCGTGACTGAACTCTATCAGCAACTGGCTCAACAGGGCGCGCGCGCCACGGTTCAAAGCCTCGTCACACAAGGCTAAGCGCCTGCACAAATGTGTAGCGCAGACGCAGCGTGCTGATTAGACTGAACCTTTCTTAACGGGCTGGCGGATGCCGGCCGTAATACGGATATTGCTGCATGTCGACTTCCTATACCATAACCACCAGCGAACCGGTAAATCAGCAGATCTATCGTTATCTGCGCAAAGATATTGTGACCTGCGTTATTCATCCGGGCTCGCTGCTGTCGGAGAAGGAAGTGTCGGCGCGTTTTAACGTGTCACGTCAGCCGGTACGTGAAGCCTTTATCAAGCTGGCGGAAGCCGGACTGGTGCAGGTGCTACCGCAGCGCGGCACCTTCGTACGCAAAATCTCCGCCCAGCGCGTGGCCGACGGTCGCTTTATCCGTGAAGCGGTAGAAATCGCCGTGGTACGCCGCGCCGCGCAGGAGATTGGTGTGACGGGATTGATGGCACTGGAGCATAACCTGCAGCTGCAGCGTCTCGCCGCTGAACGTCATGACAGCCAGGCTTTTCTGGGGCTGGATGATGAGTTTCACCGTTTGATTGCTGAAGGGATTAATTGCCTGCTGGCGTGGGAAACAGTGGAAAACATCAAAGCCACCATGGACCGCGTACGCTTTCTGACCTTGAGCGAAGTGTCACCGCCGGAACGTTTGATTCAGCAGCATGAAGATATCTATAACGCGTTGAAAGCGCATGATGTTGACGCGGCTGAAAGCGCGATGCGCCGTCATCTGCAGGAGATGATTTTGACCATAACGCCGATCGCCGAGCGTAATAGTGAGTGGTTTGAGGCGCCGTAATTTAGTGCTCGCTGTCCCCCTCCTCGGTCCTCCCCCATTAATGGGGGAGGAAGATGCTGCAATATGTAAGTGTTGAAGCAGCATGTGGCAGCATCTCCTTCCCCCGCTTGCGGGGGAAGGCCGGGATGGGGGACAGCGAGCACTTATGGAGGAGGACCGAGGAGGGGGGCAGCCAGCACAAACCCACTCAATCAAGCAATCGTCACATCCTTCGACAGATACACATCCTGCACCGCATTAATCAGCTGCACGCCCTCTTTCAACGTCTTCTTGAACGCCTTGCGCCCCAGAATCAATCCCATGCCGCCGGCACGTTTGTTGATCACCGCCGTACGCACCGACTCCGCAATATCCGTTTCACCTGCAGAAGCGCCGCCGGAATTGATCAAACCCGCGCGCCCCATATAGCAGTTCGCCAACTGGTAACGCACCAAATCAATCGGGTTCTCGGTAGTCAGCTTGCTGTAAACGCGCTCATCGGTATGACCAAACTTCACCGCGTTATAGCCGCCGTTATTCTCCGCCATCTTCTGCTTCACGATATCCGCACCAATGGTTGCCGCCAGATGGTTGGCCTGGCCGGTTAAATCGGCACTGGCGTGATAATCGACGCCCTCTTTCTTAAACGCATCATTACGCAGATAAGCCCACAGCACCGTCACCATGCCCAGCTCGTGCGCACGCTCAAAGGCCGCGGAGATCTCTTCGATCTGGCGACGTGATTGCTCAGAACCGAAGTAGATGGTGGCGCCAACCGCCACCGCGCCCAGATTGAAAGCCTGTTCCACGCTGGCGTACAGCGTCTGATCGTATTGCGTCGGATAACTCAAGGTTTCGTTGTGATTCAGCTTCACCATAAACGGAATGCGGTGCGCGTAGCGACGTGAAACCGAAGCCAGCACGCCGTAGGTGGAGGCGACGCAGTTACAGCCGGCTTCAATCGCCAGCTCAACGATGTTTTTCGGATCGAAATAAGCCGGATTGGCCGCAAAGGATGCGCCCGCCGAGTGCTCAACGCCCTGATCGACTGGCAAAATCGATAAATAGCCGGTGCCCGCTAAACGTCCGGTGTTGTACAGCGTTTGCATGTTACGCAGTACGGTGGGAGAACGATTGTTGTCGATCATCACGCGATCAACATAATCCGCGCCTGGTAAATAGAGGCTATCCGCTGGAATGGTCATGCAGCGATGTTGAAGAAGGCTGTCCGCCTCTTTGCCCAATAACTGTACGATGTCCGTCATGTTCGCTCCTGATAAATGGCTGGATTGGAACCGGCCGTTGCCGATTCGCCCCCAACAGCCTGGACCGGAATGCGCCAGGCTGGCAAATTGCTGACTCCATTTTTCAGACGGATGCGCAGTGAAAAAGCGGCAATCTGGCGTTACGCCCTACCACCATTGATGGAAATGGTGCACCGGCCCAATGCCTTTACCGACCTCCAGCGAATCGGCGTGCAGCAGCGCCTGTTGCAGCCAGGCTTTGGCTTCAGCCACCGTTGCCGCCCAGTCATCATGACGCGGACGCAACGCCGCCAGCGCCGCAGAAAGCGAGCATCCGGTGCCGTGCGTGTGGCGCGTATTGACGCGTGGCGCGGTAAAGCGCTGACGTCCGTCGCGGGTAATCAGCCAATCCGGGCTTTCAGCATCGCTAAGATGTCCGCCTTTCATCAGCACCGCTTCGCAGCCGAGATCGAGCAGCGCATCGCCCTGCTGCAACATGATTTTCTCATCTTGCGCCATCGCGCGTCCCAGCAGTGCGGCGGCTTCCGGCAGATTTGGCGTGATCAGCGATACCTGCGGCAGCAGCAATTCGCGCACGCTGGCCACCGCATCCGGCGACAGCAGCGCATCGCCGCTTTTGGCAATCATCACCGTATCCAGCACCACAAACGGCAGGCTGGCCCGTTTCAGCCGCTCGGCGACCACTTCGACAATCGCGGTTTCGGACAGCATGCCAATCTTCGCGGCATCGATGCGCACATCATCCAGCACCGAATCGAGCTGTGCGCCAACAAAATCAGGTTCGATGCGATACACCGACTGCACGCCGCAGGTGTTCTGCGCCACCAGCGCGGTGATCACGCTGGTGCCATAAGCGCCCAGCGCGGAGAAAGCTTTGAGGTCGGCCTGAATACCGGCGCCGCCGCTCGGATCGGTGCCGGCAATAGTCAATGCGTTGATGCGTTTCATGCCTCTACCTCCAGCGTCCACAGCGTATCGAGGAAGGCGGCGGCAAAGCTGCCCGGCCCGGCGACCTGGCGAGCTGTCTGCTCACCCGCTAGCGACATCACGCGGCAGGCCGCAGCGACATGCTGCAGGCGATCGCCCGGCAAGCTGGTGCATGCGGCAACCACCGCCGACAGTGCGCAGCCGGTGCCGACCACGCGCGTCATCAGCGGGCTGCCGCCGGGGATGGCGAATGTCTGCGCGCCATCGGTGACGTAATCCACTTCACCGGTCACCGCCACAATGGTTTGGCAATCACGCGCCAGCTGCTGGGCGGCACTCAGCGCGGCATCGGCCTGATGCAGGCTGTCAACACCGCGTCCGCCGGTGGCCTGATGCGCCAGCGCAAGAATTTCTGAGGCGTTACCGCGAATCGCCGCCGGTTGCAGGCTGAGCAACTGTTGGCAGAAGGCGGTGCGCAGGGATAATGCGCCGACCGCCACCGGATCCAGCGTCCACGGCGTGCCTGCGCTTTGCGCCGCCTGCACCGCCGCCAGCATTGCATCACGACGATCGCGCGTTAAGGTGCCAACGTTGATCAACAACGCATCGGCAAAACCGGCGAACTGCGCCGCTTCTTCGGGATCGATTACCATCGCGGGCGAAGCTTGCAGTGCCAGCAGCACGTTGGCGGTAAAGGTTTGCACCACGTCATTGGTCATGCAGTGCACCAGCGGCGCTTGCTGACGCAGCAGTTGCAGAGAGTGCGCGAGTTGCGCGGGGGAAAGAAGGTCAGGCTGTTTCATAAGGCTCCCAACCGGCGATCAAGAAGGCGAATGCGGTCAGGCATCTGACTTCCCTACGCTGGCATTATCCAGATCAGGTCAGCGGGTGTATCTCAGCCCTGTATTAGAGGGGCACCCCGAGTCAAAACTACGTTGGCGAGCATAGGCAACAAGCCAGATGAAAGCAAGCAGTCGCCCCTTTCTCTGGAACCGGATCGCAAAGTTACACATTACAGGCTCCTCTAACTGATTGATTAAATTCCTTAAAAAACCCCTATTTTTGCGTGCCATGTCATACTTTGTAATAAATCCCATTGATAATTCGCGTCGCGAAAAATAGCATCCCCGGCAACTTGTTTCATGACGAAACAATACGGATTTATTAATTGTTTATGGAAGCATCACGGAGGATTTGCTATGCGTCGGATTCCACGCGCGCCGCTCTCTGCGGCAATTATCTCTGCCCTGTTTGCCGGTGCTTTTGTGCCGGTTCCCTCCGCCCACGCCGCGGGTTTTGTCGAAGACTCCACACTCTCTGGCAATCTGTTTTACTGGCAACGCCAGCGCGATCGCAAAGAGATGGATCCGCAAAAAGGCTCGTACGGTCAGTACGATGCCAATCTGCATCACGCCTCTGCTAACGCCAATCTCGACTTCTCATCCGGTTATGCCGGTGATGTGATAGGCCTCGATCTGGCGGCATTTGGCGCGCTGGAGCTAAGCAACGGCGGCCCGGCGGCACCGAATGAAATTGGTTTCAGCAATGCCCGTACGCGCTGGGATGAGGACTGGAGCGGAGATAAGAGCGGCTTAAGTCTTTATAAAGCGGCAATCAAGGCAAAATGGCAGGAAAACTGGCTGCGCGCAGGCTATCTGCAACCCACCGGACAGACGCTGCTGGCACCGCACTGGAGCTTCCTGCCCGGCACCTATCGCGGCGTTGAAGCCGGCACCACCTTTGATTTTAGCGACGCCGGCGCCCTTTCCGTCTCCTGGATGTGGACAGACGAATACAAAGCGCCGTGGTATCGCGACATGTACAACTTCCGCAAAGCCGATGGCGTAACGGAGATTCCGTGGCTGCAATCCTTTGGTGCCAAATATGATTTCAAAAACTCGCTGGTGCTGGAAGGCGCATACGGTCAGGCGGCGAATTACATGGATCAGTATTTTGCCAAAGCCTCTTATCAGCTGCCGCTGGCCGATGCACCGCTGCGCACTAGCTATCAGTTTTACGGCGCGAAGGATCGTGACAACAGCGGCGTTGGCCAGGTCAACGATGTTTACGATGGCCTCGCGTGGCTGCAGGCGCTGACGTTCGGCTACACGCTCGGCGCGTTTGATTTCCGCCTCGAAGGCACATGGGTAAAAGCCGAAGGTAATCAGGGCTTCTTCCTGCAACGTATGACGCCGTCTTACGCCAGCTCGAATGGCCGCATGGATGTGTGGTGGGATTCCCGCTCGGACTGGAACGCCAACGGTGAGAAAGCGCTCTTCGCTGGTGTGATGGTCGATCTGGGACACTGGCAATTACCGGGCTGGCAGGTCGGTACATCATACGCCTACGGTTGGGACGCGAAGCCTTCCACCAATCCCCTCTATGACCAAAACCAGCGCCTGAAAGAGTCCGCGTGGAGCCTCGACATGGTTTACACCATCCAGCAAGGCCGCGCCAAAGACACCCAATTCAAACTGCACTACACCCGCTACGACAATCACAGCGATCTTCCCAGCTATAGCGGTGGTTACGGCAACATCTTCCAGGACGAGAAAGACATCAAATTTATGGTCGTCGCGCCATTCACCCTGTTTTGACCCCGATCTGGCAGGAGCCAGAGACTTACCTCCGTGGAGAAGGATAACAGCATGAAAAAGTTAAAAATCAGTTTACTGGCGCTGAGCGTGATGGGCCTTGCCGCCTGCAGTTCATCCCCGCGCAGTAATCAGCAGGTTGTCGACCAAATCAGCCAGTTCGGCGTGCAGTATCAGGTCACTGACAACCAGGCGGCGGATCACGGCGTGAACTGCGCGAAACTCGGTGCCGATTGGGCATCCTGCAATACCGCCACCATCACGCTGACCAACAACGGCCCGGCGCTCACTAGTAAAAACTGGGCGATCTACATGAGCAACGTGCACGAAACGCTGCGGGTGGATAACGATCAGTTCAAAATGACCCATATCGTCGGCGATTTAACCCGTCTTGAACCGACGGAAAAATTCAAAGGTATCGCGGCTGGCGAGTCGATTGAGATCCCTATCGTCAACGAATACTGGCAGCTGTTTATCACCGACGTGATGCCACGCTGGTATGTCACCGCCGCCAATGCCACACCAAAAATTATCACCAGCACCGATACCGAAAACCTCAGCGACTTTGTTAAGCCTTTTGGTGACCAATGGAAGCGCATCGCCGACGATAAAAACGTGCTGATGCTGCCGCAAAGTCGCTTCACCAAGAATGCCGATGTGGCGCAACTGCCTGCCAGCGCGCTGCGCGGACAAATCACCCCAACGCCACGTTCGGTGAAAGTTCATGCGGCGGATGTCGATCTGAGCCGTGGCGTTGCCTTGCATCTTGAGGTATTGGCGAACAATCAAGCCGATGCGGTTAAACAGCGTTTCGATTTGATGGGGCTCAAACTGCAGTCAGCGGGTTATGCGGTTCATACCCGTATCGCCGTCAATCATTTCCAGGGTGCAGATGCGGTTTCCGGTGCTTATGAACTGCGTATTACGCCGCGCGGCACCGATATCATTGGTTACGACCAGGCTGGCGTCTATTACGGCTTGATGTCGCTACTGTCGCTGGTGCCGGCTGAAGGTAAACCGATTATCGCCACGCTTGAAGCGAAAGATGCACCTCGCTTTGCCTATCGCGGTGCCTTCCTCGATGTGGCGCGTAACTTCCACAGCAAGCAAGCGGTGCTGCGCATGCTCGATCAGATGGCGGCGTGGAAGATGAATAAATTCCACTTCCACCTGACCGATGACGAAGCCTGGCGTATCGAAATCCCCGGCCTGCCAGAGTTGACCGACGTGGGCAGTAAGCGTTGTCACGATCTGACAGAGCAGCAATGTTTGCTGCCGCAATTGGGCTCAGGCCCGTTCACGGATAACAACGGAACCGGACATTTCAGCCGCGCCGATTATATCGAGATCGTCAAATACGCCCAGGCGCGCAACATCGAAGTGATTCCGGAAATCGATATGCCCGCCCATGCACGCGCGGCGGTGATCTCAATGGAAGCGCGTTATCAGCAACTCATGAAAGCGGGTAAACCGCAGCAGGCCAGTGAATATCGACTGGTGGATCCAACGGATACCTCGAATACCCGTTCCGTGCAGCTGTACGACCGCACCAGCTACCTAAACCCTTGCCTCGATTCCTCAAAGCGCTTTGTCGATAAAGTGATTGGTGAAGTGCAGGCGATGCACCGCGAAGCCGGCCAACCGTTGACCACCTGGCACTTTGGCGGTGATGAAGCGAAAAACATCCGCCTCGGTACCGGCTACAGCGATGTTAAGAACCCGAAAGCGGGAACGGGCATTTTAGACCAAAGCAAAGAGGACAAACCCTGGGCAAAATCTCAGGTCTGCCAGGCGGTGGTGAAATCCGGCAAGGTTGAAGATCTGGAGCACTTGCCAAGTCACTTCGCGCTGGAAGTGAGCAAGATGGTGAAAGCGCACGGCATTCCGGTGATGCAGGCCTGGCAGGATGGATTGAAAGATGCCACTGACGCGCACGCCTTCGCCACGTCGCGCGTACGCGTTAACTTCTGGGACACGCTCTACTGGGGCGGCTTTGACACCGCCAACGACTGGACGCTGAAAGATTATGAAGTGGTGATCTCTAATCCGGATTACGTCTACATGGACTTCCCGTATGAGGTGAATCCTAACGAGCGCGGCTATTACTGGGGCACACGCTTCAGCGATGAGCGCAAGATGTTTGGCTTCGCGCCGGACAACCTGCCGCAGAACGCTGAAACCTCGGTGGATCGCGACGGGAAAACCTTTGATGCCACCTCGAATAAGCCGTGGTCAGGCGCATACGGCATTTCAGTGCATCTGTGGAGTGAAACCACGCGTACCGATCAGCAGATGGATTACATGGTATTCCCTCGCCTGCTGTCGGTGGCCGAACGCGGCTGGCATCGCGCGGAGTGGGAGCTGGATTATCAGCAAGGCCGCACCTTTAAAGGTGGCGAAACCCACTTCGTAAACCAGCAGCAGCGCAATCAGGACTGGCAGCGTTTCGCCAACCTGTTAGGCCAGCGTGAGCTAGGCAAGATGGATAAAGCCGGTATTCACTACCGTTTACCGGTGCCGGGTGCGCGCGTCGAGAATGGCACGCTGACCATGAACATTGCGCTGCCGGGTCTGCCGCTGGAGTACAGCCTGGATGATGGTAAGCGCTGGCAGCGTTATCAACCGCATGCCAAACCGGCGATTACCGCTAGCGATAAAGTCTGGGTACGCAGCGTGAGCCCGGATGGCAAACGCTTCAGCCGCGCTGAAGCACTTTAAAAACTTTTCGCCCCTCGCTGGAGTGCCTGGGGCGAACACTGACAAGGATGTCGATGAACCATTCAACGTTCTCTTTTTATGTTGTTGCGCTGGGTGCCGGTTTAAGCGGCGCCCTGTTCATTCCAACACTCAGCTTATTTCTAGCCAGTGAACTTAACGTGGCAGCCTGGAAAATCGGCGCTTTCTACAGCGTAAATGCACTCAGCAGTATTGCGATGAGCTTACTGATTGCCCGTTATTCAGATCGTGTCACGCAGCGTCGCCCGCTACTGCTCTTGTGCTTATTCGCACTGGCGCTCAATGCGCTGCTGTTTATCTTCTGCCGCAATTATCTGCTGTTAATTACGCTTGGCTCGCTGCTCAGTGCTTGCGGCAGTGCGGCGATACCGCAACTGTTCGCGCTGGCGCGGCAAACCCGCAGTGACAACGCTTTCAGCGCCATCTTACGCGCGCAATTTTCGCTGGCGTGGGTATTCGGTCCGCCGCTGGCGTTCTGGATTATTCAGCTGGCCGGTTTCACCTGGCTGTATGCCATCATGTTCGTGCTGTTGCTGAGCGTAACGCTGCTGGCTGTCACCTTGCCGCCTGGCGAGCAGATAGCCAGCGCTGCTCCTGCAAAGCAACCGTCCCGGCAGCCGCTGGGTCACAACCTCAGCTTCCTGATGCTTGCCACCTTGCTGGTATGGAGCTGCAGCGCACTCTATCTGATTGCATTTCCTCTGCATCTGGCAGAGCAGCCAAGCTTGTCTGCCGACTGGAGCGGCGTGCTGTTTGGCCTCGCCGCGGCGCTGGAAATACCGATCATGCTGCTCAGCGCCAGAATGCTCAAACGCTGGAGTAAGAAAACGCAAATGCAGGCAGCGATGCTGTGCGGCGTGATTTTTTATGCGGGGATTTTCTTCAGTGAAAGTTTTATCCCGCTGATGTTACTGCAAATTTTCAATGCCATTTTCATCGCTATCATCGCCACCGTTGGCATGTTCTGGTTTCAGGACTTACTGCAACATCGTCAGGGAATGGCGGCAACGCTGTATACCAATTCGATGTCCATCGGCGTGCTGCTTGCTGGCGTTTTACAGGGAATTATCACCACAGTTTCACCGCTGGCCATCTGGCCGGCAGCCTGTGTGCTGTTGGTGATGTCATTACTACTGATAACAAAGGTCGACAATGTTTAAACACCCTCATTCGTCGCGCATCGCTGCGCGCAACAAAACACATGGAGTGTACGTAAATGAATGTCTTAATTACTGGCGGTGCGGGCTATATTGGCTCACACATTGCCCTTAGCCTGCTGCAGAAAAATCATCATGTCATCGTGCTGGATAATTTGTGTAATAGCTCGCCGCTGGCATTAACGCGTGTCGAAGCATTAAGCGGAAAGAAAATCACTTTTCATCAGGGCGATATTCGCCACCGCGCCGATTTAAATCAGATTTTTAATCAGCAAACAATTGATGCGGTTATTCATATGGCCGGGCTGAAATCGGTAAATGAATCGCTGCAGAAACCGGTGAAGTATTATCAAAATAACATTGCCGGAACGCTAACGCTGCTGGAAACCATGAAGCAGCATCAGGTGAAAAAACTCATTTTCAGCTCATCCGCCACGGTTTATGGCATTCCGGTAAAGATTCCGCTGTGTGAGAACTGCGATACCGGCAATACCACCAATCCTTATGGCGCCTCCAAATATATGGTGGAGAAGATCATGGGTGAAGTGGTTGATGCGCAACCTGAGTTAGCCATTACCGCACTGCGCTATTTTAATCCCGCCGGCGCGCATCCTTCCGGCCAGATTGGTGAGCATCCTGAAGGTATTCCCAACAATTTGCTGCCCTATCTGTTTCAGGTTGCCAATGGACTAAGAAGCAATCTGCCGGTATTTGGTGATGACTATGCAACACCCGACGGCACCGGCGTGCGCGACTACATCCACGTGATGGATTTAGCCGAAGGTCATATTCAGGCGCTGAATCATCTTAAACCGGGCTATCGCCATTACAATTTGGGCACCGGACAAGGCTACTCGGTGCTGGAAATCGTGCAGATGTTTGAACAGGTAAGCGGCCGACGCGTGCCGCTCGATATGCGCCCGCGTCGTCCTGGCGATGTCGCCATCTGCTTATCCGATCCCGGTCAGGCGAAGAAAGAACTGGGCTGGCAAGCAACGCGCGATCTTGAAGACATGCTGCGTGACGCATGGCGCTGGCATACGCAGAATCCGCAAGGCTATGTTGCACAACCAGCTGGGAGCGAAATCTTATGATGACGCGCGAAACGTTTTTACCTCACTACGAACGCCAACTCGCCACGCTAAAAACGCGCTTTACCTATCCCGCGACAGCAGACTGGCAGCAAGCGTTGCGTCAGTTTAAACAGTGGCAAGTGAAACATCAGCCGCACGAGGTGTGCGTCGCGGAGCTCTCTTCGATGTTCGCGGTGCCCACCAGCCGACTGACGGGCAATGAATGCACGCTCCATCGCGTCTGGCTCGGCGGACCATCGCCACTCAACGTCAACCGCACCATTGCCCAATGGCAACGCGCGATAGAAGCCAGCCGCAGTGATTTCCGGCAAACGCTGTGGGTGTGGGATGCACAGCAGCTGGCGGCAGAGGATCGCTTCGTGGCTCAGCAGGCAAACAGCGCCTTACAAGTTGGCTCGCTGTTTCTGCCCGATGCGCTGGTGCAGGTCAACAGCCTGAGCGCACTGATGCAGTCGTTTGATGGCGCGCTGATTGATGTGCTGCAGCAACTGCATGACAAACGCTATTACGCTACGCTCTCTGACTTCTTCCGCCTGGCGATTCTCAATAGCTGCGGCGGCGTTTATCTGGATGCCGACACACTTCCCGCTCAACCTGCGACGCTGTTTTTATGTCAGCCAGAACTGCCGGATTTTGCACGAGAACAGCAGCAAATTAACTGGCTGAATCTCTTCACCGATGAAACCGGCATGATCATCAGCCATCAAAACAATCCGGTGCTGCAGGATTTGCAGCAGCGACTCAGTGCGGTGTATCGCGGATGGCCTCAGCCAATCACAGCCAAAACGCCGGAAAGCGAACGCGCCATCTTCGAGCCTTTTTACCAGCTATGGTGCGAGCAATTGCAGGTCACGCAGCTGAGCCATCAGGATTTCAGCCGGTTTGCCGTATGTGGCTTTGATGTCCAGCAGCATCGTGTGAGCGGGATTAAAGGCATGCGCCTGACGGAGGATATTCTCAGCGGTGAACGTCGCCCGCTGAGTGGTGAAGAGCAGCAGCATTATCAGCATACGATTACTCAGCTAGCACAACGCGACTGGCAATTAAGCGATCCTCTGCAGTTGGGTGAACTGGTACCTTTGCTTTCTGAATGCGATATCCTGCAAATTGCTTATGCGCCGCAGCTGCGCGCTGAAATTCCCTATTATCACTATTACGGTGTGCTCTCTCAGGATCCGCAACTGGATAAAGTGAATGCGTTATTCAGCGATTTTTTAATTGCACTTACCGCAAAGAATATTAAAGCAGGTGATTTCTGGCAGCCGATCGATAGTCAGAAAGCGTCGCCGCTGTGCTTTAAACCGGGAACGATTACAGACAAGCATGAACAGCTCGCGATGGCGAAATTAATCTTCAGCACCAGCTATCTGGAATATTGCTCGGTCGATAATATTTATGCCACCGATTTAATCACCTTACAGCTGCGACAGAATATCCAGCCTTTCCTGCAACAGATCTCAGTGATGTATAACCCGCAGGGAAAAATGGTGGGTTTCGTTAACGCTGCGCCGATTCAGGATTACGATCACATCAAGGTGGAATATGGCTATCGTCAGGAAGTATTTCCGCTGGATGTGGCTTACGACAGCTTTGTTAATCAGCACCGTCAGCCGGACGATTTCTTCATTTGCAGCGTGGCGCTGTTGCCCGAGGAACAGGGAAAAGGCTACTTTAATCAAATTATGTCGCAGCTGGTAGAACAAGCAACGCAGCGAAAAATGCGCCGCATCACCTTATGCGTCTGGCAATCCAGCCCGGCAGCTATGATCTATCGCAAGAAAGGTTTTAAGGTGGTGGGCAGTATGAAACAGGAGGTTGCACGGTTTAATGATGAAATCGTGTTTATGGCGCTGACGCTATAATCCTTCCGCGATCAAATAATCCGGTGCGAATTCATTTTTTATTCGCACCGGAAGCAACAGAAGTTCAGAGAAACCCGCAAAGTCTTAAGCACCTTGATACTTATCAAATTTATCACGCGAAAAAACAGGCCTAATTGCGCTCCGGAATTGAAAACATTCACCAACTCCGGAAGCGATAATGAAATTTTTCAGCTTTATTCCGCACGCACACCGTTGGCACAACATCACTATTACACGCAAAGGCGCAATATCGCCTTCTGGACGCACCTGTCTCGCCACTTATGTTCAGGCGCAATGTAAAGGCTGTGATGAACTACTGCATAAGATCTATTATCGCGATATTACCGATGAACAAGCGCGGCGCTGGCTGGGTTAGGTTTCACTATAAATATATTTATTAGAGCTCATTGAGCTTTAGGCGAAAAATATCGCTATCACGATTAAGCGCCAGTTTACGCATTGCCGAGCGCTTCTGTGAGCTAATGGTTTTAACGCTGCGCGACAATCGCAATGCCGTTTGTGACACCGTCAATCCGGCATGAAGATATTCGACAACAAGTTTCTCCTTTGCTGAAAGACGTGGCTTGATGAAATGCCCGGCATCAACAGAATCATCCAGCAGCAGTTGCTCACTCTGACAATGACTAGCCCAGATATGACGCAGGCCCGTGATCAAATTCTCCGGCGTCAACGATTTACAAAAGTAGGATTTAATCTGCGGCTTAAGTGTATCGCTAAGCTGCTGCTGCTGGGGACAATCACCCATCGCGACAATCGTCATTCGGGGATGGTTGAGACTTAATTGATTAACCAGCGCCCTGATATTCATATCACCTCTTGGCCGTGAACAGTCAATCAGGGCGATATTGGCGGGTGCCAGACTCAGTGAAAAAAACAGCTCACGGCTATTTTTGCAACAGTCCGTCACGATGAACTCAGAATCGTGATTAATAATTCTTTTCAGACCTTCGAGAAATATCGGATGGTCATTGAGAATAATGACATTGTTTTTATTCATAGATAGTTTACTGATGTTGTTTAAGTTAAAAAACTATTGAATCGTTATAGTGTATGTCGCAACCGCATTGAAGCTACCGGTTTGCTGATGATCCGCCCCCGGCAAATAACGCAAGAACCAATACCAGGTTTGCGCAAAATGACTTTTATCGCCGCTGATTGCTGCGTTGTAAGGCATCGATAATTTCTCACCAAACTTCTGCCAGTCGCCGCCTTCCGCTTTAGTTGAAAAACGGATCGCCATATCATCAATCGACGTGGCTAATGCAGTGTCGTCGTTATCCAGTAACTGGCCGGCCTGAAAGGTAATCGCCACGTTGTAATTATTGGCGGCATCATCACGTAGCGGCGAGCAGGAAACTTCAATCGGCGTTACCTGCGCCTGGCCGAGCGTTGCTTCCTGAGTGCCCGATTTGGGTCGATAAATGGTGCCGAAATTCACCGTACGATTCTGTTCAGTGACCAGCGTGCAGCTGGCTTCGGTGGCGATGCTCGGTGCCAGCAAGCCACTGTTCAGCACATCCACCTGCTGTTGCGTCGCGCCATTTGATTCCAGCAGCAGCGTGCCACCGTTGGTCAATTGCAGCGTACGCTGCGACTGGATTGGCGTGTTATTACTGATTTTCACCAGCTGCGCCTTGAGGCTGAAATCGACACGGCGTGTACCTTCACCTTCACGGCTGATTGAACAGCTGGCGGATTGACCTGCGGCAATAGCGCCGCTGCCGATACACTTACCGCCTTCGCTATTCGCATCCGCAAACAAACGGACACCGATGCCATTTACATTGGTTGCCAGCACATCGCGGCCCGGACCAATCCAGTCCAGCGCGCCGCTCTCTTTCAAACCCAACGATACCGGTGCGCTAATCGGGCCATCACACTGCACACCAATATCCAGCAGCGTATGTGGTGCATCGCCGATGGCGGCAAACAGCGGTGTAGCGGCAGGAATTTTTACCAGGCCGTTGAGCGGTTGCTGTTCGCTGCGGGTATAACTGCAGCCATTCGGTAAATCCGACAGCGCCAGATTTTGTGCCCACGCGGCATTGCTGCCCAAAAGCGCGGCAACTGCGCTGCTTAACAGCAGTTGTCTGCCAAACACTTTACTCATTTAAACTTCCTCACTGTTTTGGCAGACGCTCTGTACCTGAAGCGGTACGCCGTCCATCTGATTTTCACTGGCGGATTTCAGGTTAAAGCGCACCTGACATGAAGCATCCGCGCCGCGTCCCCACTGCACGTCGAGCGAGCCGCTGTCTGGCATGCCGGAGATATAGAGCAATCCTTCATCGCCGACGATGCTGCCGTTATTCTGCTCGCCTTCCTTCAGCAGCAGTTTGGCGGTGGCGCCGAACGGTACATAGTCGCCGTTGGCTTTACGCAAGGTCATCATCACCTGATGACCGCGCTGGGTTTTGAAGTCCGCTAGCACAACCGCACCGCGAGTTGGCGTTACGGAGGTGCTGGTTTGATCGAGCGCGACGTTGGTGCCTAAACCTTGCGGATCCAGTGAGATGTCGGTACGACGATATGGCGTCATATACGGCATCACTGCATAACCGCGCCAGTCAGTGGACAGCCCGGTTTGGTTGTTCACTTTGATATTGGCTGCGCCCGGCGCACGCACCAGCGCCACGGTGTCGCTCATCTCCTGCGACAAGGTCACGCCATACGGATGAGCGACGATGCCGCCGCGCAGGCCGTAGTTGATCTGCTCCTGCGCCTGGCTGCGGTTATAACCCGCTGACACCGTGCCGCTGTTGCCGCGATAGGATGCGGAGAGATTGCTGGTGTTATTGTCATTACCCAGCGTCTGGCTGACGTTGTAGTTGAGCTGGTTATCCAGCGCGTTACCGCTCAGACCGGCTTGTTGCGTGGTGCCCTGCCCTTTGGCATGCGCCATGCCGTAGTTCAGCTGCATGGAGTTACGGGAATCCCCCGCCAGCCAGCGGCTCAACGGCACCGATGCGGTTAGCGCCAGACGACGATCTTCTTTGCCGCTGTCGCTATCCTGCGACTGGCTGAGATTGAGGCCGTAGCTGACGCCAAACACGTTGGTGTTGTAGCCCAGCGTGTAGGTGCGCAGATTGCCCGCTTTGTTCCAGTAATCACGTTGTGAACCCGATACATACATCGAACCGGCATCACCCAGCGACTGGTTCAGCATTACCTGGAATTCACCGCGCGGACGGTAATTGCGGTTCAACGCACCGTTCAGTGCATCCGACGGATTAGTCATCGCATCCTGCAAGGTGTAATAACCCTCGGTGGAGTAGCGATAGGCCGCCAGCGACACCGAAGTGCCGGTTTCGACGATACTGCGCGAATAGCGCAGGCGATAAGATTGTCCCTGACTTTTCTCACCGTTCGGTAGCGTGGCACTGGATTGGGTAATATCCGCAGAAACCGCGCCAAGGCGACCAATACCCAATCCGATACCGGCGCTGGCAGAGAGATACTCTTTCGCCAGCTGCATGCCGCCGTACACGGTAATGGCGTTCGGCAAGCCGTAAATCAGCGTGCCCTGAACAAATTTTGCCGCGCCGGTGGTGATCGCGCCGCCGCTGTTGCGCAGTTTGCCGATGGTCATGGCGTATTTCAGCTGACCTTCACGCTGCATGATGGCGATAGAAGAGTAAGGCTGTGAAAAGGTGCGCTCGCTGCCATCATTCTCTTTAACGGTGACCACAAGGTCGCCGCTTAGTGAAGCGGGATAGAGATCGTTGATCTCAAACGGGCCCGGCGGCACATAAGATTGATAGATCACGCTGCCGTTCTGGCGGATCGTCACTTCTGCGCCCGATTCGGATACGCCACGAATCACCGGCGCAAAGCCGCGCAGGCTGTCCGGCAGCATGCTGTCATCCGAGACCAGTTGGCCGCCCTGGAATTGGACGCTGTCAAACACATCAGCTGGCGTAGCGCTGTCACCAAGGGTGAGCTGGCCTTTGATGACATGGATGTCGCGCTGCAGATAGGTGCTGATGACATCAAAGTTTGAGTTGGATCCCTGACGAGCGTCATTACGCTGTTGATAGGTCGCGTAACTACGCAAACGCCAGCTGCCCATATTTAAGCCGCCACGAAGATTAGTATACAAACTACTATTCGTTCCCTGGCTATGATCACTTAAAGAACGCGTTTGATTACCGGTCACATTATAATTAAGCAACGCGGCAGTTAATCCCTGGTCCCAACTGCTTGGATCGACATAACCTCTGGCACGCCGTTTTACCAACATTTGCGGAACACTTAGATCGAGCCGCATTTCACTAAAGCGCAGATCTGCCGATGCAGAAGGAATATATTCTTGTAAATTAACAATAGCATCGTCCGGCAGTTCTTTAAGGCCTTCGAGCGCATCAACGCGTAACCCTATTTGCTCATATTGATGCCGGGTTAATTGAGGTAGTAGCATATTATTAGTAGAGCTCTGAAAATTGACATCACGCTCGTCAATAAACTGATTATTCAGGTAGAGAGCAACCTTATACTCTCCCGGTGCCTGACCACCCGCTTCAAAATGACTTAGATCAGCTATTTTAGCAACAGAATTCCTTTCTCCCGGCATGGATAATAATGCAGGATTGAAATAGTCATCTGCAAAAGCTTCGCCAATAATCATTACACTTCCCATGCTAAGAAGTGCCAAGTGTCTGGCTGGAGCAATCCTGCTTAACTGTCCTGGATTAACTACCTTAAGATTATAATTTTTTTTCATGATTATATTTTTTATTTTCCCGGGGCAAAGAAAATTAGTGCGTTTTTAACGAAAATCAATTTACTAAAGATTTCCTTTCTTCAGGCATGATACCGCCCATATCATTTAAAACGCGAAAAGATACTGTTTTTCCGCTGGCCTTTTCAGGTAATGCATAGCTCTGCTTACCAAATGGTGGCACCATATCCGTCACATTCTTGACTTCACTTTGGCCTAATGACAATTTATTTATTGTAATATAATAAGGCGTTGAATTCGTCGCGATTAACTTATTACCCACCTGGCTAAATGATAATTCTTTATAGGCATTATTAGATGAAGATGTCAGGCTTTCTGGGCGATAAAACAATTTAACCTTCAACACATAGGCAAATGAAAGGGTATTTTTATTTTGATTTTCTTTTGACTGTGCAGGAATAGCTTTAACGTTCAACCAGAAAACTGACTCACGATCTAAAGGCAAGTCTCCACCATTACGAATAATGCGCAACGTATTTTTACCTTGATCTTGTCGATATAGCGGTGGTGTAACCACAAAAGGCGGCTTGCTATTTTTATTTTCTTCGTAGTTATCAATCCATGTCTGTGCAAGGAATGGTGCATTTTTGGCAGAGTTAATAACGGTTATAGTTGCATCTTTTTGTTCTCCGTTATAGATAACCCGCGTACTTCCCAGACTAAATCCCCCTTTACCATCAGCCAATGCGGGGGAGGATAATAAAGATGAACTTAGAACAAGAGAGGCAATAATGGGAATTAAAAACCTGGCTATTTTCATATCGTTACCTATTTAAAAATCAGGTAGAAACTGTTATCTCTACCTGATTTAGATCATTACTGAGTTACAAGAGTTACGATTGCAGTGGAAGAGATCAAACCCTCTACTGGAGTTGAATTGCCTACACGGTAAGCCTGGATTTTTGCATTGACTTGTGCGGTACCTGTCCCAGTGTTGTAATTGCTTGCACTGATTTCGTCACCGTTGTTGATTAATGTATCCGCAGCATCTGTAACACCAAAAGCAACACCTTCTGCATCACCGTTGTTAGCCAGATATTTTGGATTACTGGCATCAGCTGTGAAGTCAAACTTTACGCCGACATTCGTTACTGATGTTGGGCAACCGGTAACATCAAAATCAATATTTTTACTTGATATGGATTCACTATCGGCTTTTTCGAGAATTTGGGCAGTAGTTAACTCAGAGAAATCGATCGTTCTCGTCAGCTGATCAAGAGGTACCTGACAGGTCGCACCAGAAACATTACCACTCATTGTCACTGTTCCAGTCTCATTAGCAAAAGCTACATTTGATAATAATACTGATGTAATAGCTGTGAAAATTATTTTTTTATTAATCATAATTAGGCCTGAGAGTATTGTTCAAGTTAATTAAAAGACAGTTCTAAGTCAGTAGTAGTTGAGAAATTGCCTGCAACAGGTTCTAACTCCCCATAAACCCCACTGGTTACTCGAATCAAATGAGGTGTGAATTTCACTGAGGCCGAACCATTAGTTACTGCAAAATCTTCGGTATAACCAGTAGAAGCCCAACCGTTGGTTTGAGTTGACGTTCTAAACATAACAGCGGCACCTCTCATAGTTGTAGTTCCTAAATCAGCACGTGAGTTACCTGCATGCGGATATACAACTTTCAACCTGGCATTATTAATATTTGGTGGACAACCACTAACATTATAATTCACTTCCAATTTTTCAATAGTTGCATTCTGATTTAGGTTTTTGATGTCGCGGGTACTGAGGTCAGAAAAAGAAACCGTCTGATTCAAGTCTCCAACAGTGCATGTACCATCACTAACTGCACCTGTAAAATTTAAGGTACCTGAAGTTGCCGCATTTGCAGATGATAAAGCTGATGTAACAATTGCTGAGGTAATGAGTATCGAACTCAGTGTTTTTTTCATTTTATAATCCTCTTAGGATTGCCTAACGCTTTGCATATTTATCATATGAAAGCCCGATGATTTACTCCAGGTTCTCATCCCAAACAAAAGGAATGAAATACGCCCTCAAGAGACAAATAAACCACATCAATTAAAGTCCCTCGATGACTTATTATCGCCAACTCCAATTTCATCCACTACAAGAGCACTCTCAAAAAAACAGATAAATCCGAAAATGAAAACAAAAAAGCCACACTAAAAAGTGTGGCGCGAGGCAATGAGTCAGGCATCTTCCTCAAGGTGACGACAGCCCCCTGTCGACGTCAGTTTATTCAGGAATTAATTTTAATATCGAAGATTAATGTTGCACCCGGCGGAATAATTTTATCTACGCCCGCATCACCAAAGGCTTTATCCGCTGGCAATATTACTTCCACTTCACTGCCCTTTTTAAGCTGGCTTAACACCTTAGTTAACGCCGGTAATAAGGAGTCCAGCTTCACGCGCTGCACCTTATTCTCCTTACCGCTGTTATCAAATACTGTGCCATCCGATAAACGTCCGGTTAGCAATATATCCACGCTGCTTTCTGCCGTAAGTTTTTCGCCTTTACCGGCTTTGCTCACCACGTAATAGGCACCCTCCAGCGTTTTCACCCCTTTGCGCTGTTTGGTTTTCTCAATCAGCGCTTTACCGGCTTTCTGCTGTTTCTCGCGTTCGGTTGCCTGGGATTGCTGCTGCATCTGCAGTTTTTCATTCAGCGTCACATCCAGCTCGGTGACCAGTTTCGCCACTTCATCGCTATTAAGTGCCACGCGCTGGCTGAAGGCATCTTTGATTCCCGCCAGCACCATCGGACGATCCGGCTCAACACCGAGGTTTTGCTGCGCGCGCAGGCTCTGCACAATATTGCTGGCAAAGGCTACACCGTTGGCATAAGAGAGTTTCTGCTCATGACTTTCCGGTGCCGCGCTCTGCTGCAGCGCCTGCTGTTTGGTCAGCTGCTCACGCATTGCGGCCTGCTGTTTTTCCGCATCCAGTAAGGTGATTTGCAGTTCGGCGATACGATCCTGATGCTGCTTCAGCTCCGCGAGCTGTTGCGTATCGGGCTGCTTTTGCGCTTTGAGCGCTTGCGTTTCGGCGCGCACTTCTTCCATCTGCTTGCTGAGCGCCAGCACGATCTCTTCCTTCTCTTTCAGCTTGCCCGCCAGTGAAGATTGTTGCAGCGCATGGGTATCCACCAGCAGTTGATGTGCGGCTAACTGGGTACGCAGTTCACTCAACTGCTCTTGCGAACCGCTCTGCTGGTTTTGATGCTCGGCGAGTTGCTGCTGCAGGGATTCCAACTGCTGGCGTTGCGTTTCAACGGTGGCTTTATCCGTTTCTAAAGCTTGCAACTGCTGTTGCAACGCCTGCTTCTCCACCTGATGACCGGCCAGCAACTCTTTATTAATACGCTGTTGCTCATTCAGTGAGTGTTCCAGCGCCTGCAGTTTTTTCGTCTGCTCCACATTGTGCGTGGTGGCAGGACGCAAAGGCTTTTTCTTCGGCGCCGGCGCTTTTACCCACGGTTTCGCCGCTTCGGTTTCATCGAACAGTGAATAAGGAATGGTGTGATCCGAGCTGTAACCGGTCAGCGCCGGTGCCGCCTGGCTGGCGGATGACCACAACGTTGCAGCCACTGCCAGGCCAATCAGCGAGCGGGTAAATAAGGGTTTCATGGCAGTGCTTCCTTGTGCGGTTTGACATACTGCTGGGTGAATTTCTGTGCCAGCTGGCGCGCCTGCGTGGCTTTACCGCTGCGCGTGGCGCTGGCGTACATGCGTAATTTCATCTGCTCGGCGATTTGCGTTAGGTGGGGATCGTCGCTGTTTTGCACCGCAACGTGATACCAGGCGTAAGCCTGCAGCGGCTGGGCTTTGACGCCTTCTCCCGCCTGATAAGCACCGGCCAGATTAAACTGCGCCAGCGCATTACCCTGCTCGGCGGCTTTGCGATACCACTCTGCCGCGCGCGCAGCATCTTTTTTCACGCCAAACCCGCGACTGTAAGCGGCGCCGACATCGTTTTGCGCCTGTGCGTCGCCCTGCTGCGCGGCCTGTAGCAACCAGTTAAAGGCTTGTTGCTTATCTTGCAGCAGCGGATTGCCGCTGCGATGGTAACGCGCCAGTTGCTGCGCGGCGGCGCTGTTGCCCTGCTCGGCGGCACGCTCTAACCACTGTTTGCCATCGCCAGGTTGATGCTCAATCAACAACTTGCCGAGCTGATACTGCGCTTCAGGCTGGCCGCTTTCGGCAGCGGCCTTGAGCAGCGGTTGCGCCGCATCGCGTTGACCAGCCGACGCCAGCCAGCCGCCATACTGTTGCTGCGCGCGGTGTTCACCGGCTTCGGCCTGTTGACGCGTAGCTGTCATCTGCTGATTGAAGTCGCTGAGTAAAAGCGGTTGAGCAAAAGGCTCAGTGGCAGGTGATACGTGCGGCTGCACGTGTGTGACACAGCCACTCAGCAAGGCGCTCAGTGCTACGAAAGAGAAGAGAGTTTTCATCGCCGCATCACTCCCCATCCGCCTGCGCCAGCATGGCGCGGAACAGTTCGCTGTGAATCTGCTGACAACGCTTTGCCAGCTCAGCCTGATACACGCTGTCGAGCGTGGCTTGCATATCGGCGGCAAGTTGCGGGCGGGTAAGCAGGTATTTGGCGCTGCGATCCATCAGCCCGTTGAGCGCATCGTGCTGTTGCTGAAAACGTGCCTCATCGTACTGCGCCAGCGCAGAAACTTCGGCCTGGCAGCGATTGAGGCTGGATAGTTGATTAGCATGCTGCGCGGCCGGGATGGTTTCCGCGTGATAGGATGCATTGGCATTAGGCAGGGAAAAACAGCCGGTAAGCATTAATACGCTACCGATAGTGGCTCCGAATTTAAAATATCCTGAAAGTTTCATGACTAATAAGTTCCAGTCGATTGGGGGCAAATTAAGTCTCTCGCTTCAATCTGCTGGCGCATTTATTTTATTGCAGGATGCGGGATGTTTTTATCCCTTGCGGCGCTCTCGTTATCCCGTTATTACCCAAGGTGTTCGGTAATATCAATAGCTGTAACTGGCCCTTTCCTTGTGGCTATACCGCAGGAAATTAGGTGTTTAACATCAGTGGATAACGTGCAAAATCTTGTTCGGAGAGGCTTAACGTTCGGGTGACATAATAGGCAGAGCCACTATTCTTCGCTACGAGAGCACTCTCAAAAAATATTCCCGTTCTCGTAGCGAACATCATGAAGATTAATAGTCTTCACAGGCCAGGCTAATCTGCGGCGATATATTCACCCTTTCTGGAAATTTTTGGCGGCTGACGCCAATTATCAAACAAAAAAGATGACATTGGTGGTTAAGCGCGGTAATTTCCGGCCGCTGTAACCTTGACACGTCGCGCTTTCAACAGCCGCTTACGTCATACAGCCAGCAAAAATACAGTACACTGATTCTCACCCCCCTATTGATAAGCAAGAGTGTTTGAGGATGAAAACATTCCGTCGTAATAACGTCTCTATCGCCCTGCTGGATGATCACTTCCTGGTGTTGCGCGGGCTCAGTGATGTACTGCGGGAAAATCCCGACTTCGATGTAGTGGGAACCTTTACCAGCAGCAAGGAGTTGCTGAACTGCATTAAAACCATCAAGGTCGATGTGGTGATCGCCGATTATGAACTGGCACCGGCCGATGTCGATGGCCTGAACCTGATCAAAACCTTGACGCGTTTACACCCGGACGTCGCGGTGCTGGTGGTGTCAGCACATTACAATCCCGCCACGGTGGCGCTGGCACTGCGCGGAGGTGCTCAAGGCTTTATCGGTAAAAATCGCCCGTTTGAAGAGATTCAAAACGCGGCGCTGGAAGTGAGCCGTGGCCGCACCTTTATTGAACCGCAGATGGCGCAGGAACTGGCGAATCAGCAGCGCCATGGCGAAGTGCTGATCAGCGGCAACTACAGCGAGGCCAATGTGCGCCAGGCGGTAAGTTTGTCGGCGCTGTCGCCGAAAGAGCAGGAAGTGATTCGCTGTTTTCTTGCCGGCATGACGGTAACCGACATCGCCGAGAAGTTTAACCGCAGCCTGAAAACCATCAGCGGCCAAAAGCAGAGCGCCATGCGCAAGCTTGGACTGAAAGCCGATCATGAACTCTTTATCATCAAGGACGAATTGCTGAAGTCACTTCACATCTAAGCGAATCCCACCATTGGCGGGCAAGCTCTTCACTGACGGTTGCACCTGCGCGCAGTTGGCTTTCGATGGTTCCCGCCAACTGCGCCAGGCCGTTCATCTGAAAGATTTGTGCGGTGCCGCGCAGACGATGCACATGGTGCTGCATTAAACGGGTGTCCATCGCCTCACAAGCATGATTGAATCCGCTAACATCTTCCTCCAGCCACGCTTGTAGCTCCTGTTGTTCGGACTCTTCACGTTGCACATGCACACCGCTCGCTGCCGCCAGATGGCACCAGCGACGTAAACAACTGGCCAATGCGGTGAGGATAATCGGTTTACTGAGCACCGCATCAAAGCCGCTGGCTTCGCATTGCTCAAAATGCGCATCGTCACTCATGGCGGAAATCGCCACCACCGGCGTGGCTTCATTACCGCGTTCGCGCTCCAGCACGCGTAAGCGCCTGGCGATGTCATAACCGCTGATGTCTGGCAAATTAACGTCCAGCAGAATCACATCGTAGTAATTCTCCTCTTCCAGCAACGCTAACGCTTGCGCGCCGTTCTCCGCCAGTTCCACCTGACAACCGAGCGTGGCCAACTGCGCCTGGAAAGTCCGCTGCGCGGCGGGATGATCTTCCACCAGTAGAATCATGGTGTCCGGCGTAAAACGCGGTAACGCAGGCTCAAGCGCCGGGGATTTTGCAGTGCAAAGGCGTAAAGGCACTTTCAGGGTAAAGGTGCTGCCCTCGCCCGGCTGGCTTTGGCAGGTCAGCGCACCGCGCATTAGCGTTACCAGTTGTTGTGAAATCCATAAACCTAATCCGCTGCCGCCATAACGGCGATCGGCACCGTCATCGACCTGCGTCCAGGCATCAAACAAGTTTTTTTGCGCTTCCGGCGCAATACCAATGCCGGTATCCGCCACCGCCAGCGCGATCATGCAGGTGTTATCGGCGAAGAATTCTGCCTCCAGCGTCAGCGAAATAGCGCCCTGATGGGTGAACTTAATCGCGTTAGAGAGCAGGTTATTGATGATTTGGCGTAAGCGATGAGGATCGCCTTTCATCCACTGCTTTTTGAGCGGTTCATCAATGGTAATTAACAGATTCAGCCCTTTTTCCGCCATCATCGGGCGATAACTCGCGCAAATGGTGTTGATCAGTTCGCTGAGGTCAAAAGGCTGGCTATCAATAACGATGCACTCTGCGGAGAGCTTGCTGTGATCAAGAATATCGTTGAGCAGATCGAGCAGGCTGCGTGCCGACGAAGAGGCGAGCGCCAGATATTGCTCCTGCTGATGCGCATTCTCGTTACGTTTCATCAGTTCCAGCGAGGCAATCATTGCATTCATCGGCGTACGGATTTCATGGCTCATCATGGCGAGAAACTGAGTTTTGCGCTCCTCGCTGGCGGTAGCGCGACGGCGATGCATAATCGCGCGCTGTAGCAACCAGCCCAGCAGCAAAACTAAAAAGCAAAAGGTGAAGATTTCCCAATGGTAGAGGGAAAAAATCACACCCATCGATGGATAGCCAAGGCGCATGTCACCTACCCAACGGCTAAACATCTCGTTGGCATCGGCGGCTGGAATGGCGCTTAACGCTTTATTGATGATGCTCAACAACTGCGGATCGGCGGCGGAAACGCCCATCGTTAGGCTGGCAGATAATTCGGGAATTTGGCCGGCAATCGCCAGCTTGTGGGAATAGTAGCGCCACAGCAGTGGACGCATCACCAGACTAGAGCCAATGCCTAAATCGGCGCGATCTTCATACACCGCCTGAAACACTTCGCGCGTATGGTTCACCGGCAATAACAGAATGTCGGGGCAGTTCTCTTTCAGCCAGCTTTCATATAGCGTTCCGCTACGCACCGCGACACGTTTACCGCGCAGTTGCTCAAGGGAGTGAATGGTTGCGCTGTTGTTGTGGGTGATCACCGAGGCGCTGGTCGCAAGCCAGCGATTGCTGAACAGCCAACCTTCCAGCTGATCCACCGCCAGCAGCTCAGGCGCTATCGCTGAAATTAACTTCGGTGACTGCCCGCTCTTTTCCGCCAGCACAAAGCGCAGGCCGGTTATCTCGCTTATTTGATCCAGATAATCGCGACTCAGCCCAATATGTTGATTCTCTTCCTGATAATCCAGCGGCCAGCTGGCGATGAAGTGGTAAGGAACATCACGATGCGCAGCGATCCAGCGCTGCTCATCCTCGGTAAAGGCGATCGGTGCAGCGAAAGTGGAGTAAGAAAGTAGCAGGCCGGCCAGAAGCAGCAAGCCCGATAGCAAAGCGCGCATAACGTAATAACCTGACAAATGAGACCAACTGCTGCGCGCTTAACACGCTGATGCAGCAGGATTAGGCAGGCTATTTGATGAAAAAAACGTCATCCGCTCTACGAGAGCACTCTCAATTGCCTTATCTCAGGGCATCAGGTTGTTAACCTGCGTTTGCCAATCCATTAAGGTTTCTGCGGCGGGCAACGGTTGCTGGCGTAGCTGGGTTTCAATCTCTTCGGCTTGCTGAGCCAGTTCCGGCAGCTGATACATCTGCGCCACGCCGAGAATGCGATGCACAAAGTGGATCATATGCGGCACATCGCGCTGTTCACAGGCGTGAACAAAGTTATCCCGATCTTGTTGCAGCCATAACATCACTTCATCACTTACCAGCGGCGTATCCGCTTCGCTGATGGCGAGATAGAGTCCCAGTTTCTCTGCTAGCTCGGCTAAGCGAATCGGTTTAACCAGCACATCATCCATACCGCTGGTTAAACAACGTTGCCGATGCTCAAGACTGCTGACGGCGGAGATCGCCACCAGCGGCGTGCGATCGCGCTGCTGTTCGGTTTCAAACTGACGAATTTGCTCGGCCAGCCAGTAGCCATCCTTGCCCGGCAAATTGCAATCTAACAGCATGATATCGTAGTAATTTTCCTCTTCCAGCAGCTGTAGTGCCTGTTCGGCGCTCTCGACCATTTCATAATGGCAGTTCAGTTGTGTGAGCTGCGCTGCCAGCACCTGCTGATTTGCCGGATGGTCTTCCACTACCAAAACCGACAGCCCAGCCGGAAGTGCGGACATCGGGCGCGGTGCTTCGATGCTTTCTGGTGTGCGACTTTGATTAAGCGGCAAAATACAGGTGAAGACGCTGCCTTTGCCCTCTTCACTGCTCAGCGTTAAATCACCGCCCATGCGTTTCGCCAGCGTACGACACAGATAGAGCCCCAAACCGCTGCCGCTGCGCACGCGTGCACCACGACTCTCCGCCTGCTGCCAGGCCTGAAACATGCGCTGCTGATCGGCGGGCGCGATACCGATGCCGGTATCTTCCACCGCGAGGGTTAAGGCATGCGGTAATCCCGGCTCGCTTTGCCAATCGGCTTTTAAAGTAATAGTCCCGCTATCGGTGAACTTCACCGCATTTGACAGCAAGTTATTCACAATTTGCCGCAAACGATGCGCATCCACTTCCAGCCACAATGTCTCCAGCGCGGGCTGCAGATCGAGGAGTAATTTCACCCCCTTGCGCTCAGCCGAAGGGCGCTGGCTGTCGCAGACTGCCGCCAGTAATTGACTGATTTCACATGGAGCAGGATGCAGAGGAATATCCTGCTGAGTGAGTTTGCTGTGATCCAGTACGTTATTAAGCAGCTCGAGCAGATCCTGCGAGGAGGAGAGCGCCAGCGCCTGATACTCTTGCTGCTTTTTCTCCGTCGCCGGCTGTTGCAGCAATTCCAGCGAGGCGATGATGGCGTTCATCGGGGTGCGAATTTCATGGCTCATGATGGCGAGAAATTCTGACTTACTTTTTTCACTCGCCTGCGCACGGCGGCGCGCTTTAATCGCACTGCGCAGTGCTAACAGCAGTAACAGCAGCAGCGTGGCAAACGCGATAAGCTGATAACGATAGTGCTCAACAATCACGCCAATCGACGGCGTGCCCAAATCGACAATGCCCACCCAGCGTTTAAAGATGTTTTGCGCGTCGACACCATTGATGGTGATAAAGGCCGCATTAATGATGTCGCGCAATTCGGGATAGGCCGGATCGATAGCCATATTGATGCCGCTGGCCATTTCCGGTACCTGTCCGGTCACTGCCAAATCGCCTGCGTAGGAACGCTGCAGTATCGGCAGAATGATCAAACCGGAACCAATCACCGCATCAACCTGACGCTCATCAACAGCGCGCAACGCTTCGCTGACGCTGGGATAATCGACCAGTTGAATCGCCGGATAATGCTTCCTGATCCACGGCTCATATTCCGATGATTGTGCAATTCCAAGCCGTTTTCCGTCTAAACGTTCGATAGCGCGAATATCCACCGTCTCTTTGCGGCCCACCAGCATCGGCATGGTTTGCATCCAGGATTGAGTGAACAGCCAGCGCTGTTTCTCATGCGGGGGAATCAGCTCCGCGCTGACTGCCGCGTTAATCATCGGCGGATTGAGTAGCGCCTCTTCAGGTGCAACGTAGGTGAAATGCAGCCCGGTACGTTCGCTGATTTCATCGAGGATGGTGCGGCTCAAACCCACCGGTTTACCGTTTTCACGGTAATCCTGCGGCCAGCGATCGGTGACGGTATAAGTGATGTCGGGATGCGCCTGAATCCACGCTTGTTGTTGTGGCGTCAAAGAAATGCGCTGCGCCTGCGCCACATTCACCACTAACAGCAAGATCAATAACAGCCTGTTCATCCGCGCTTCCTCTGCTCATCGTCACCCATTCGCAGTGTAGCCGCGTTGAACACGCATGGAAATGCAGATAAAAAAAAGCCCCGCAACACAGGTTGCGGGGCTATTGCGTGGCTATCGCAAAACTTATTCAGCCGGTTTGGTGCGGATCAGATAATCAAAGGCGCTGAGTGAGGCTTTCGCGCCTTCACCGCTGGCGATGATGATCTGCTTGTACGGCACCGTGGTGCAGTCGCCTGCGGCGAACACGCCTTTCAGGCTGGTTTCGCACTTGGCATCGATGATGATTTCGCCCATCTTGTTGCGCTCAACCGCACCTTCCAGGAAGGTGGTGTTCGGCAGCAAACCAATCTGCACGAAGATGCCGCTCAGCGCGATTTCGTGGCTGCTCTGGTTGTTACGGTCGATGTAGGTCAGGCTGGTGACTTTGCTGCCGTCGCCTTTCACTTCGGTGGTCTGTGCGTTCAGAATCACATCGACGTTTTTCAGGCTGCGCAGTTTGTCCTGCAGCACTTTGTCGGCGCGCATTTCGCTGGCAAATTCCAGCAGCGTTACGTGCTCAACAATACCGGCCAAATCGATTGCCGCTTCCACGCCTGAGTTACCGCCGCCGATCACCGCCGTGCGTTTGCCTTTGAACAGTGGGCCGTCGCAGTGTGGGCAATAGGTTACGCCCTTGGTGCGATACTGCTCTTCGCCCGGTACGCCCATGTTGCGCCAGCGTGCGCCGGTAGCAATGATGATGCTGCGTGATTTCAATACCGCGCCAGAGGCGGTTTCAATCGCGTGCAGACCGCCCTCTTTCGCCGCCGGAATCAGCTTGATAGCGCTCTGGGTATCAATCACATCGACGTCGTAATCATCAACGTGGGCACGCAGAGAACCGGCCAGCTTAGCGCCTTCGGTTTTCGGTACCGAGATGTAGTTTTCAATGTCTACGGTGTCCAGCACCTGACCACCGAAACGCTCGCCCATCAGGCCAGTGCGGATACCTTTACGTGCAGAGTAAATTGCTGCTGCTGCGCCCGCTGGGCCGCTGCCGACGATCAGCACTTCGTAGGCATCACGTTTGTTCAGCTCTTCTGCCGCACGCTTGTCAGCGTTGGTGTCCACTTTACCGACGATTTCCGCCAGGCTCAGACGGCCCTGACCGAACTCTTTGCCGTTAAGGAACACTGCCGGCACGCCCATCACGTTGCGCTCGGTGATTTCGTTCTGGAACATACCGCCGTCAATCGCGGTATGGCTGATACGCGGGTTCAGTACCGCCATCAGGTTCAGCGCCTGTACCACGTCAGGACAGTTGTGGCACGACAGTGAGTAATAAGTTTCGAAGTGGAAGTCGCCTTCCAAAGCCACAACCTGATCCAGCAGGCTCTGCGCTTCTTTCGAAGGGTGTCCACCGGTTTGCAGCAAGGCTAAAACCAGTGAAGTAAATTCGTGACCCATTGGCGAACCGGCAAAGCGCGGACCGCTCTGGCTGCCTGGGTTAGTAATCAGGAAAGAGGGTTTACGCACCGGACGATCGTTCTCTTCACGGAAGCTGACTTTGTCTGACAAGCCCGCGATATCGGCCAACAGAGAGCGGATCTCTGCGGATTTGGCGCCATCATCCAATGTGGCAATCAACTCAACCGGTTTCGTTAGTTTCTCAAGGTAAGCCTTGAGTTGGGTTTTTAAATTGGTGTCGAGCATAGTGAGTTCCTGTCATGAAAATCGGGTGCCGTAGCACCCGATAGAGAAAGATCGAATGGCGGCTAACTTAGATTTTGCCAACCAGGTCCAGTGATGGAGCCAGAGTTGCTTCGCCTTCTTTCCATTTAGCCGGGCAAACTTCACCTGGGTGAGAAGCAACGTACTGAGCTGCTTTCACTTTACGGATCAGGTCAGATGCGTCACGGCCAATGCCTTCTGCAGTGATTTCGATCGCCTGGATGATGCCTTCCGGGTCAACGATGAAGGTACCGCGGTCTGCCAGACCTTCGTCTTCGCGCATGATTTCGAAGTTACGGGTCAGCGCGCCAGTTGGGTCACCGATCATCGCGTATTTGATTTTCGCGATGGTGTCAGAAGAACCGTGCCAGGCTTTGTGGGTAAAGTGCGTGTCAGTAGAAACAGAGTAGATATCTACACCCAGTTTCTGGAATTCTTCGTGATGGTCTGCAACGTCACCCAGTTCGGTTGGGCATACGAAGGTGAAGTCAGCCGGGTAGAAGAAGAAAACACTCCATTTACCTTCAACGTCTTTCTCGGTGACTTCGATGAATTCGCCGTTTTTGAACGCTGCGTTTTTAAATGGTTTGATCTTGGTATTAATGATGGACATGGTGACCTCCGTTAAAAGATGTGATGCAAGTTACAGAATTTTCGGGCCAACTTCTAATATGCAGACGTTATCAATCAGATAACCAAAAGCTATCAAAGCGCCGACGCCAGATTTCATGCGGCTCGCGGAGGCATTCTACACAAAAATGGCGCGGTTCTGACAGGCTTTATCTTTTTGCGGTGAAACTGCTACTTTAAGTTGCGTTATTGCACGGATTTGTAGCGGCGCGATTTATCGCGCATCTCTCAGACGGAACAAACGTCAACAGCGCGCAATAAATTGCGCCGCTACAGCATCTGTGCATCTCATTAAATGGAGCTCTCAGGTGCATATACGTTTTTTTGACGAAGCCGATCGGCCTTTTCTGCGCACGCTGTATCTTGCCGCGCGACGCCATAACTGGACGTGGCTGGATGGCGATGATTGGCAGTTAGAAGATTTCGATGCGGTGATTTTGGGTGAAACCGTGCTGGTCGCCGAACGGGACGGGCATCGCGTGGGGTTTGCGGCGGTGCTGGATAATGACAACTTCCTGCATAGCCTGTACGTCGATCCCGATGCGCAGGGACAAGGCGTGGGCAGCGCGCTGTTAGAAAAAGTACAGTCGCGATTTAGCTCGACGGGCGCCTTGAAATGCCTGCAACAGAATCAGGCGGCGATGGATTTTTATCTTAAACACGGCTGGCGGCGCGAAGCGGTTGGCGAGAGCGAGCAGGGAAAATATGTGCTGATGCATTTCCCGCTGGCGACGCGCGCCAGCGGAAATGGACGGCGTTAAACCGCGCGGAACGCGATATCGCCAGGGATAATTTCTCCCTGCCAATAGAGCTGCGCCGCAACGCGACCCGCCAGTTGGCGGTAGAGCGCGGTGAAATCACTCTCCGGACGGCGCACCACGGTCGGTTCGCCATCATCCAGATCTTCCCGCAGCGTAATGTGCAGCGGCAGCTGGGCCAGTAAGCGGGTGCTGTAATCCTCCACCAGCTTCTGCGCACCGCCAGTGCCGAAAATCGGCTCGTGATGTCCGCATTGGCTGCAGATGTGCATGCTCATGTTCTCGACCACGCCCAGCACCGGCACGCTCACTTTCTCGAACATCACCATCCCTTTACGCGCATCAATCAAGGCGATGTCCTGCGGCGTGGTGACCACTAACGCGCCGGTCACCGGCACGTTTTGTGCCAGCGTCAGCTGAATATCGCCGGTGCCTGGCGGCATATCGAGAATCAGATAATCGAGATCCGGCCACATAGTTTCGTTGAGCAGCTGCATCAGGGCTTTGCTGGCCATTGGACCGCGCCACACCATAGCGTTGTCGTCGGTGACCAGATAACCAATCGAATTGGTCGCCAGACCGTGCGCCATAATGGGTGCCATATGCGTGCCATCCGGCGAAGTCGGACGCTGATTTTCGGTGCCGAGCATGTTAGGGATCGACGGACCGTAAATATCCGCATCGAGAATCCCCACGCGCGCCCCTTCGGCAATCAGCGCCAGCGCCATATTCACAGCGGTGCTGGATTTGCCCACGCCACCTTTGCCGGAACTGACGGCGATGATGTTCTTCACACCGGTCGCGCCCGGATGATTTTTCACTCGCTTCAGCGTGGCGATGTCGTGGCGCAGCCGCCAGTCAATGGCGCTGGCGTCCGTCAGGCGCAGCAGTTCGGCGCTGGTTTGCGCTTTCAGCTCTTCAAAAGCGCTGGCCCACGCGAACGGCATCACCAGTTCGATATGCAGCTTGTCATCCAGCAGTGCGACGTGGCGCAGCGCTTTCAGCGTTGTCAGGTTGTGTTGCAGCGTCGGATGTTCAAAGTCACTTAGCACGCCGATAACCAATGCTCGCAGCGCTTCAGGTGAATGATGTTGCTGGGATTGTGAAGTCATCCCCTCTCCTTGTTTATTCGTCACGCCAGATTGCGGCGGTGTCTGTTCAATAATATCAGATAGGCGCTAAAAGTGACGCGGATGTCCAGCTGTGTTTACGCCAGAGGGTGCTTCGGTTAACATCTAACACCGATTTTTCTTCAACGGAACGCTACGCAAACATGACTCAAGTCGCTAAAAAAATTCTGGTAACGTGCGCACTGCCGTACGCAAACGGTTCAATCCATCTCGGTCACATGCTTGAACACATTCAGGCTGACATTTGGGTCCGTTACCAGCGAATGCGTGGCAACCAGGTTCACTTCATCTGTGCAGACGACGCCCACGGCACGCCGATTATGCTGAAAGCTCAGCAGCTGGGCATCGCGCCGGAGCAGATGATCGCGGAGATGAAGCAGGAGCACGAAACGGATTTCGCTGGCTTCAACATCAGCTACGACAACTATCACTCAACGCACGGCGACGAAAACCGTCAGCTGTCCGAGCTGATTTATGGTCGTCTGAAAGAGAACGGCTTCATCAAGAACCGCACCATTTCGCAGCTGTACGATCCTGAGAAAGGCATGTTCCTGCCGGACCGTTTCGTCAAAGGCACCTGCCCGAAATGTAAGTCACCGGATCAGTATGGCGACAACTGCGAAGTGTGCAGCGCGACCTACAGCCCAACCGAGCTGATCGACCCGAAATCTGTGGTCTCAGGCGCGACGCCGGTGCTGCGCGATTCCGAGCACTTCTTCTTTGATCTGCCCTCTTTCAGCGCGATGCTGCAGGCGTGGACGCGTTCAGGCGCGCTGCAAGAGCAGGTGGCTAACAAGATGCAAGAGTGGTTCGAGTCTGGCTTGCAGCAGTGGGATATCTCCCGCGACGCACCTTACTTCGGCTTCGAAATTCCTGGCGCGCCGGGCAAATATTTCTACGTCTGGCTGGATGCGCCAATCGGTTACATGGGTTCATTCAAAAACCTGTGCGACAAACGCGGCGATATCGATTTTGACGAATTCTGGAAGAAAGATTCCACTACCGAGCTGTATCACTTCATCGGTAAAGACATCGTCTATTTCCACAGCCTGTTCTGGCCGGCGATGCTGGAAGGCAGCAACTTCCGCAAGCCAACCAACCTGTTCGTACACGGTTATGTAACGGTGAATGGCGCGAAGATGTCTAAATCGCGCGGCACCTTTATTAAAGCCAGCACCTGGTTGCAGCATCTGGATGCCGACAGCCTGCGTTATTACTACGCGGCCAAGCTCTCTTCACGCATCGACGACATCGACCTGAATCTGGAAGATTTCGTGCAGCGCGTGAATGCGGACGTGGTGAACAAAGTGGTAAACCTGGCGTCACGTAATGCGGGCTTCCTGACCAAACGCTTTGGCGGCAAGCTGGCGAGTGAACTGGCGGATCCGGCGCTGTATCAGACCTTTGTGGATGCTTCAGAGAAGATTGGTGAAGCCTGGGCCAGCCGCGAATATAACCGCGCGATCCGTGAAATCATGGCGCTGGCCGACCTGGCGAACCGCTATGTCGATGAGCAGGCACCTTGGGTGGTGGCAAAGCAAGAAGGCCGCGATGCCGACCTGCAGGCGATCTGCTCCATGGGTATCAACCTGTTCCGCGTCTTGATGACCTGGCTGAAGCCGGTGCTGCCATCGCTGACCGAACGTACCGAAGCCTTCCTGCAGAGCGAACTGAGCTGGGATGCGATTGCCCAACCGCTGCTGGATCATGAAGTGGCACCGTTCAAAGCGCTGTATGGCCGTATCGAGATGACCAAAGTTGACGCGCTGGTTGAGGCTTCGAAAGAGGATGCGGCGGCGGCAAACAAGCCTGCGGCAACCGGTCCTTTGGCGGATGCGCCGATTGGCGACACCATCACCATCGATGATTTTGCTAAGGTCGATATGCGCGTGGCGCTGATCGAGAAAGCAGAGCTGGTAGAAGGTTCCGATAAGCTGCTGCGTCTGGAGCTGGATGTGGGTGGCGAGAAGCGTCAGATTTTCTCTGGCATTCGCGCTGCCTATCCGGATCCGTCGGTGCTGGTCGGCAAGATGACCATCATCGTCGCCAACCTCGCGCCGCGTAAAATGCGCTTCGGTATTTCAGAAGGCATGGTGCTGTCAGCGGGCCCGGGCGGCAAAGACCTGTTTGTGCTGTCCGTTGATAGCGGCGCAGTACCGGGCATGCCGGTTAAGTAAGCTAACAAGCCGCCTCAGGGCGGCTTTTTTGTACCTGTTGATCCTGCGCATTGTGGGGTCACCATAAATGGCGACCCTACAAAGGATTGGCGCGTTTTTCGTAGGGTCGCCATTTATGGCGACCAGGTCAGACAGTATTGTGATCGCTAGCACGCTAATAGCTTAGTGCGTATGATAAAGCGCTACGAAAACAGGAGCCTGACATGCCTGCCGTTCTCTCTGCTTGTTGGCGCTATGTGCGCGCCTTCGTGATCATTTATGCGGCGCTTTACGCCGGAATGGGGATTTCTGCCCTGCTCCCGATAACCATTCCCGGCAGTATCATCGGCATGCTGCTGCTGTTCCTGCTGCTGGGTCTGCAAATCATGCCGGTTGAGTGGGTGAAGCCCGGATGCCATTTGCTGATTCGCTATATGGCGCTGCTGTTTGTGCCGATTAGCGTCGGCGTAATGGGCTATACCGATATCCTCACCGCGCAGTTTGGACCGATTGTGGTGTCGTGCATTGTCAGTACTTTTATGGTGCTGCTGATTGTCGGGCTCAGCGCAGAGCGCTTGCAGCGCCCGCAGGAGAAGTCGAATGAGTGATGCATGGTGGTCGCTGCCGCTGACCGTGATCGCCTATTTTCTGGCGCGTAAGCTGGCGGCGAAAATTAATATCTCCATCGTCAATCCATTGCTGGTAGCGATGGCGATTGTCATTCCGATTCTGCTGCTGACTAACCTGCCTTACACGCGCTATTTTGCCGGCAGCAGCCTGCTCAATCAGTTGCTGCAACCGGCGGTTGTGGCACTGGCGTTGCCGCTGTATGAGCAGATGCATCAGATTCGCGCGCGCTGGAAAACCATTATCAGCGTCTGCTTCATCGGTAGTATTACGGCGATGGTGTCGGGTACCGCGATTGCGCTGTGGATGGGCGCAACGCCGGAAATCGCCGCCACCATTATGCCGAAATCCGTTACCACGCCGATTGCGATGGCGGTCTCCGCCTCGCTGCACGGCATTCCCGCCATCAGCGCCATCTGCGTGCTTATCGCCGGCGTGCTGGGTGCGGTGTTTGGCCATATGCTGCTCAATCTGTTTAAGGTGAAAAACAAATCCTCGCGCGGATTGGCGATTGGTAACGCATCGCACGCGTTAGGTACCGCGCGCGCAGCCGAGATCGATTATCAGGAAGGCGCGTTCAGCTCACTGGCGCTGGTGATTTGCGGCATCATCACCTCGTTACTGGCACCGCTGCTTTTTCCGCTATTAATGCATTGGTGGGGCTGAAACTTGCGAGAGATCTCGCAAAGTTGAAACAACCCAATCAGCTTGCATTGTCAGAGCGACTTGGATCACATATAAAACGTCAGGCGGCGCATCGCCGCTAACGCGTAACTGAGGCCATCACATCATGCATTCACGATTCCTTACTGCTTTTTCCGCCCTGCCCGCTGCGCTGCAAGCTGCGATTCAGCCGCTGCTGGATGCGCCGGATTTCCATGGCGTATTGCGTCCGCAAGATGTCGCGCAACTGAAACAGCTTACCGGTCTGGATGATGATGCGCTGGCGCTGGAACTGCTACCGCTGGCGGCGAGCTGCGCCGTGGCAACCGTGTCTCATTTTAATGTCGGCGCGATTTCGCGCGGCGTCAGCGGCCATTGGTACTTCGGTGCCAACATGGAGTTCCTGCATACCCCGCTGCAGCAGACGGTGCACGCCGAGCAAAGTGCCATAACGCATGCCTGGCTGCGCGGTGAAGAGAAGCTGGCGGCGATTACCGTTAACTACACGCCGTGCGGACATTGCCGTCAGTTTATGAATGAGCTGAACAGCGGCACGGCGATTCGCATCAGCCTGCCGGGACGCGCGGTTAGCACGCTGGGCGACTATCTGCCGGATGCGTTTGGCCCTGCCGATCTGAACATCACTGAACGTCTGCTGACGCCGGTCGATCATGGTTTTGCGGTTGCAGGCGAGGCTTTGCAACAGGCCGCTATTGCCGCCGCCAATCACAGTCACGCGCCTTACAGTCAGAGCTACAGCGGCGTGGCGCTGCGCAGCCAGAGCGGCAAGGTCTTTATCGGTCGCTATGCGGAAAACGCCGCCTTCAACCCAAGCTTGCCGCCGCTGCAGGCCGCACTGATTTTGATGAACATGAGCAACGAAGCGCTGGAGACAATTCAGCAAGCGGTTTTGGCGGAATGTCAGGACAGCACGCTGAGTCAGCGGGATGCCACCCGCGCTACGCTTAAGGCGTTAGGATGTGAGGATTTCTCACTTACTTTAGTTTCGAAAACATCAGTTTAGTGATCCTTTTACCGCTTTTGTGACCTTCTGTTAACAAAAGCTGTACATCTGCAGGAATTTTCATAGGATCGGGCGCCAGAACCTCTTCACTTCAAGATGGACTGGCGTTACCTTTTCCCGGCGATACGTCAGAAAACACTGCAACCGGAGCAAGCACTGCATGGAACTCGACTACGAAAGTAAACGCCCGCTGTATATTCCTTATGCGGGTCCGATCCTGCTGGAATTTCCGCTGTTGAACAAAGGCAGCGCCTTCACCCTCGAAGAACGTAACGAATTTAACCTCAACGGCCTGCTACCGGAAGCGGTAGAAACCATCGAAGAGCAGGCAGAACGTGCCTGGCGCCAGTTCCTGGATTTTAAAAACAACAACGACAAGCATGTCTATCTGCGCAACATCCAGGACACCAACGAAACCCTGTTCTACCGCCTGCTCGACAATCATCTGGAAGAGATGATGCCGATCATCTACACCCCAACGGTCGGCGCGGCCTGTGAACACTTCTCTGAAATCTATCGTCGCGCGCGCGGCGTGTTCATCTCTTATAACAATCGCGACCGCATTGAAGACATGCTGCAGAACGCCACTAAGCAGAATGTAAAAGTGATCGTGGTGACCGATGGCGAACGTATTCTCGGCCTCGGCGATTTGGGTATCGGCGGCATGGGCATCCCAATCGGTAAGCTGTCGCTGTATACCGCGTGTGGCGGCATCAGCCCGGCTTACACCTTGCCGGTGGTGCTGGATGTTGGTACCAACAACCAGCAGCTGCTGAACGATCCGCTCTATATGGGCTGGCGTCATCCGCGTATCACTGGCGAAGAGTACGAAGAGTTCGTCAATGAGTTCATTCAGGCGGTGAATCGTCGCTGGCCGAACGTGCTGTTGCAGTTCGAAGACTTCGCGCAGAAAAACGCCATGCCGCTGCTGGAGCGCTATCGCGATGAGATCTGCTGCTTCAACGACGATATTCAGGGCACTGCCGCAGTGACCGTCGGCACCCTGATCGCCGCCAGCCGCGCTGCCGGCAGCCGCCTGTGCGAGCAGAAAGTGGTGTTCCTCGGTGCCGGTTCTGCCGGTTGCGGTATCGCCGAGCAGATCATCGCGCAGATGAAGTCGGAAGGGTTGAGCGATGATGAAGCACGTGCCCGCGTGATGATGGTCGATCGCTTCGGTCTGCTCACTGACAAGCTGCCGAATCTGCTCAATTTCCAGAGCAAGCTGGTGCAGAAGAGCGACAGCCTGAAAGATTGGGACACCAGCAGCGACTCAATTTCGCTGCTCGACGTGGTGCGCAACGCCAAGCCGGATATTCTGATCGGCGTGTCTGGCCAACCAGGCCTGTTCACCGAAGAGATCATCCGCGAGATGCACAAGCACACCAAGCGTCCGATTGTTATGCCGCTGTCGAACCCGACTTCACGCGTTGAAGCGACGCCAGCCGACATCATCGCCTGGACCGATGGCGCCGCGCTGGTTGCCACCGGGAGCCCGTTCTCACCGGTCACCTGGAAAGGCAAAACCTACCCAATCGCCCAGTGCAATAACTCCTATATCTTCCCTGGCATTGGTTTGGGTGTTATCGCTGCGGGTGCCAGTCGCGTGACGGATTCGATGCTGATGACCGCCAGCCGCGCGCTGGCCGACTGCTCACCGCTGGTTAACGATGGCGAAGGTCCGGTTCTGCCGGAGATCAAAGACATTCAGGGCGTTTCCAAGCTGATTGCCATCGAAGTGGGTAAAGCTGCGCAGCTGGCGGGCGTGGCGGTGGTGACGTCGGAAGATGTGTTGTCGAAAGCCGTCAGCAACAACTTCTGGCTGCCGCAGTATCGTAATTATCGTCGTACCTCGATTTAATCGGATTTATGGCCGGATCGCTTAGATCCGGCCATGCTTAAAAATCCAGCGCATAATTGCCCTTAGCTTGCTTCCCCCGCCCGCCTCAAGTAGCCTTTATCCATTCTGAATTCTGCCAACCGAGTGCCCGCGCGCATGATTAAACGCGTTTTCTTTGGTCTGTTTTTCATCATCTTACTGATGGTGGCGACCGCGCTCGGCCTGGATCGCTGGATCAGCTGGAAAACCGCGCCCTTTATTTACGAAGATGTCACCTCGCTGCCGCATCGTCAGGTCGGCGTGGTCTTGGGCACAGCGAAGTATTACCGCACGGGCGTTATCAATCAGTATTACCTCTATCGCATTCAAGGCGCGTTGAACGCCTATAACAGCGGCAAGGTCAATTACCTGCTGCTGAGCGGTGATAATGCGCAGCAAAGCTATAACGAACCGATGACCATGCGTCGCGATTTGATCAAAGCGGGCGTCGCGCCGTCGGACATCGTGCTGGATTACGCCGGCTTCCGCACGCTGGATTCGATTGTGCGCACGCGTAAAGTGTTCGACACCAACGACTTCATCATCATTACCCAGCGTTTCCACTGCGAACGTGCGCTGTATATCGCGCAGCATCTGGGGATTCAGGCGCAGTGTTATGCGGTGCCATCGCCGAAAAACATGTTGTCGGTACGTTTCCGCGAAGTGGGTGCACGTTTAGGTGCGCTGGCGGATTTATATTTGATGAAGCGCGAGCCGCGTTTCCTCGGCCCGTTAGTGCCGATTCCTGCGGTGCATGAAGTGCCGGAAGATGCGCAGAGTTATCCGGCGGTGACGCCGGAGCAGTTGCTTGAGCTGGAAGAGAAGCTGCAGAAATAGGTGTGGCCGGTGCGTTTTTTGTAGGGGCGCCATTTATGGCGACCGCCAATGCAAAAAGGGCCGCATTGCGCGGCCCTTTGTTTGCTGGGTGATGTCTTATTTTTTACGTGCGTACTTCAGTGAATCCAGCGCCACGGCGAAGATGATGATGCCGCCCTTGATGATGTACTGCCAGTAAGGGTTAACGCCGATGTAGGTCAAACCGTAGTTGATTACGGTGAAGATGATGACACCGGTCACCACGCCCGCCACAGAACCTACGCCACCGGCAAACGATACGCCGCCGACCACACAAGCCGCAATCGCATCCAGCTCATACATAAAGCCGAGGTTGTTGGTGGCGCTGCCGATACGGCCCGCTTCCAGCATCCCGCCGAACGCGTAGAACACGCCAGACAATGCATACACCAGAATCAGGTTGAACGGTACGTTCACGCCAGACACTTTCGCTGCTTCCGGGTTACCACCGATAGCGAAGATGTTTCGGCCGAAGCGGGTTTTATTCCACAGCACCCAAACAAAGACGATGGCAATCACAGCGTAGAAGGTGATGAACGACAGCTTAAAATCACCGAAACGCAGGAAGCCTTGAGCAAATTTGGAGAAGCCAGGATCGAAACCGGCAATCGGCGATGCACCCACGAAGTCGTAATAGAGTGAGTTGATGCCATAAACGATAATCATGGTGCCCAAGGTGGTGATAAATGGCGTTACCTTGAGGTAAGCAATAATCACCCCGTTCACCAGACCAATCACGCCGCCGATGATGCACACGGTCAGGATAACCACCGGAATTGGCACGGTATCCAGATGCGGGAATACCTTGTTGGCGTTATCCATCGCCTGCAGCAGCGTGGCTGCCACCACCGCCGCTAAGCCAACCTGACGACCCGCTGAAAGGTCCGTACCCTGGGTGACAATCAAGCCGGCCACGCCCAGTGCGATAATAATACGCACCGAAGATTGAGTCAGAATGTTACTCAGGTTCATTAAACTTAAGAACGTTGGATCCTGGAAAATAATAATTGCCAGCAGTACAAACAGGACAACGTAAATGCCGCCCTCTTTTAACCAGGTTAGCGCATTCTTTTTAGTAGTCGCTTTCATGTTAAAGCCCTTGCTTCATTAAAGGTGTAATGACGCTAAACGCAGGATTTCATTCTGCGAGGTCGTTTTGGTATCAACAATGCCTGCTACCTGGCCATTACTCATCACTAAAATACGATCGGTAATACCCAACAGTTCTGGCATTTCAGAAGAGATAATAATGATGCCCTTCTCTTTCTTCGCCAACTCAGCAATAAGTTGGTAGATTTCGAATTTCGCGCCCACATCAATCCCGCGCGTCGGTTCATCAAGCATCAATATTTCCGGCTGCGTTAATAACCAGCGACCAATAATCACTTTCTGTTGGTTACCACCGGAAAGCGAACCAATTTGCGTATGATGACCCGGCGTTTTCACGCGCATCGAATCAATGACCCATTGGGTGTCGCTTTTCATGCGTTTATTATCGAGCAGGCCCATGCTGGATTTATACTTTTTAATATTAGAGATAAGCGAGTTAAAGCCAATATCCAGATACGCATAAATACCGGTGGAGCGACGCTCTTCCGTCACCAGCGCAAAGCCGTGATTAATGGCTTCATTGGCGCTGTGGTTATTAATACTCTTGCCGTGCAGCTTAATGGTACCGCCCGACTTTTCACGAATACCAAACAGGGTTTCGACGATGTCGGTACGCTTGGCGCCCACCAAACCGGCAATACCAAGAATTTCACCTTTACGCAGGTCGAACGAGATATCACGAATCGACGGCTGACGCAGTGAGGTTAAATGGCGCACCTCAAGAATGGTTTCCCCCGGCACGTTGGTTTTATCCGGGAAGCGCTGGTTCAATGAACGGCCCACCATCATCGAGATGATCTTGTCCATGTCCAGCCCTTCCAGCGGCTGGGTGGCGATCCACTGTCCGTCACGCAAAATGGTGATCTCATCGCACAGCTGGAATATCTCTTCCATCTTATGCGAGATATAGACAATGCCGCAGCCACGATCTTTCAGCTTACGAATAATCGTGAACAAGTGGTTCACTTCTTTTTCGGTCAGCGACGATGTCGGCTCATCCATAATGACGATTTTGGCGTCATAGGAGAAGGCTTTGGCGATCTCGATCATCTGCATCTGCGACACCGATAAGGTGGCAACTTTATCGCGCGGATCGATATCAATATCTAACTCATCAAAGATCGCTTTGGTATCGCGATACATTTTATCCTGATCAACAAACACGCCTTTACGTGGATAACGGCCAAGCCACATGTTATCCATGACGTTGCGTTGCAGAACCAGGTTTAATTCCTGATGCACCATGGAAACGCCATTTTCCAGCGCCTCTTTGGAGCTCTTATAATCAATTTCCTCACCCTGAAACAGGATGCTCCCCGTATCCTTTTTATAAATCCCAAACAGACATTTTAATAATGTAGATTTCCCGGCGCCGTTTTCTCCCATTAATGCATGGACGGAGTGCGGCCGCACTTTTAAATTCACATTATCTAAGGCTTTAACCCCTGGAAATGATTTCGAGACATTCGTCATCTCCAGCAGATATTCACGCTGTGTGGTCGGATTCTCACTGGCCATAATTTACCTGGCTAAATAAAGCGTTGGTCAGATGCAATAAGGCGCGGCGAAATGCCGCGCCCAGGATGAATTACTTCACAAACTGCGACAGATTTTCTTTATCTACTGGTACGTAAGGAACACGTACGATTTTGTTTTCCATCTTGAAGTTAGTGCCTGCAGTTGGCTCTTTGCCATTGGCCAGATTGTTAGCAATATCCAGCGTCGCTTTCGCCTGGTTTTCCGCATCGTTCAACACGGTACCAGCCAGCGCACCTGATTTCACCAGCGCCAGCGCTTCTGGCAGTGCATCGACACCAAACACCGGAATGCTGGTTTTGTTGTGCGCTTTCAGCGCTTCAACCGCACCCATCGCCATCGCATCGTTGTTGGCGATGATCACTTCGATTTTGTTGGCGTTCGGGCCAGAGAGCCAGGCGTCAACTTTGTCTTTTGCCTGCGCGGTATCCCACATTGCGGTATCCATCGCCAGCTGCTGCGTTTTCAGACCGTCTTTGTTCAGGGTATCGATCACGTATTTGGTACGCGCTTCGGCATCCGGATGGCCCGGCTCGCCTTTCAGCAGCACGAACTGAATGGTACCGTCTTTGTTCAGATCCCAGGCTGGCGTGGCTTTCCAGTGCTTCTCAATCAGCTGACCCTGGATGATGCCAGACTCTTTAGAGTCGGTACCGACGTAATACGCTTTCGGATAGCTGGCCAGCACTTTGGCGTTAGGTTCTTTGTTGAAGAACACCACCGGCACATCGTTGCCGCGCGCTTTATCAATCACCACTGCCGCAGCAGCCGGGTCCACCAGGTTGATAGCCAGCGCTTTCACGCCTTTAGCCATCAGTACGTCAATCTGGTCGTTCTGTTTGGACTGGTCGTTCTGTGAGTCGTTCATCAGCAGCTGAATGCCGCCCAATGATTTCGCTTCTTTCTCAATGTCCTTACGCACCATCGACATGAAGTTGTCGTCGTATTTGTAGATGGTCACGCCAATGCGGGTATCGGCGGCGTGCGCAGTTGCACCAAACATCATGCTGGCAACCAGTGCTGTGAGCGTGAAAACCTTCTTATTCATGGTATCTCCGGTTTTTTATGTAGGGCATTTCATTGCGCTATTTGCCTGCGGGCAAACAGCGCCGTCGGTTGTAAACCTGATAATGGGCGGACGCGTAACGCAAAGCCGGGCCACCATCGCAATCCTGACTTCCCTGTAGGTAAACGCTTCCTGAAGAGTGTTGTGAACTATTTCAATCGGCTACTGAAACCTGCTGGGAAGAGGATTTCCCGGCGTTACATGATGTTTCAGTCCGGTAAGACGCTGCCATCATAGTGAGCGGCATGTTAATTAACTGTGAATGCAATCACAGATTGGAAACGGTTACACTGCGCTATCGCCTGAATTAGTGACCGACTCCACAATTTGCCGCTGGGCGACAGAATGGCGACGCACCAGCGTGGGCATAAAGCAGTGTGTAGCCAGCTGATCCAGCTCGCCTGCGGCACCTTTAAGCGCTAACTCAGTGGCGAGTTTCGCCATAGAAACAATAGGATAGCGGACCGTGGTTAACTGCGGATCGGTGTAGCGGGAGATGGGAATATCATCGAAGCCAATGACAGAGAAATGCTGCGGAACCTGGATGCCGTTGTCCTTTAAAGCGGTCAATGCACCCGCCGCCATGCCGTCATTGTAGGAAAACACCGCTGTTAAATGTAAGTTACGGCCCAGCAGTTCCACCATCGCTGCTTCGCCGCCTTGCATGTCAGGTTCAGCATGCGCAATCCATGACTCCTGCGGGCGAATTCCCTGCTCTGACAAGGCCTGCAGCCAGCCTTCACGCCGCTGCGTCACATCCTCAATCGGGTGGCTGGAGCTAAGAAAGCCGATGCGTTGATGTCCCTGTTGTAACAACATGCGCGTTGCTACCTGCGCGCCGGTGACGTTATCCAGGCAGACGCAACGGTGTTCATAACCGGGAATTGTACGGTTAATCAATACCATACCGGGAACCTGATCCATAAACTGCGTCAGTTCGGCGTCTGAAAGCGTTTTCGCGTGTACCACCAATGCGTTACATCGTTGACGTATCAGCACCTCAATTGCGTGACGTTCTTTCTCTTCCTGATGCCAGGAGTTACTGATTAACACGTGTTTATGCACGCGCTGCGCTACGGTATCAACCGCTTTCACCAGCGCGCCAAAGAAGGGATCGGAAACATCCATCACCACCACGCCAATGGTGTCACTGATTTGCGTGGCCAGCGCCTGCGCGTTAGCGTTCGGGCGATAGCCTAACGCGTCAACGGCGGCCAGCACGGCTTCACGGGTATCGGCGGTGACTGCACTGCTGTTATTGAGCACACGCGACACGGTGGCTACTGACACACCGGCCTGACGGGCGACATCACGAATCGTTATCATGCAGCTGTTCCACAGAGGCTGAAAATGCGCGACAAGCGCGTAACGGCGCTATTCTGTCAGGGCACATGGAACGACTACGTGAATCACGTCACAGCAATGAAAACGGTTACATACAATTCTGCAACCTTTGTGATGAACATCATTATCTGAGCGAGGAGGAAGGGTCAGGTTTTCCCGCGGCAAGACGCGTCAGTTTGCGCCAAATCCACTCCATTGGGCCTTGCGGGAAGACGCGCAGCCACAGCACGGAAAACAAGATATTTACCAGCCAGATAGCCGGTACAAAGGCCAGCAGCTGCAGGCGATCGAACTTGAGGAAGAGATCAAAGCGGTAGAACAGCGTGGTGCAAATCAGCGTCTGTAACAGGTAATTGCTCAATGCCATGCGGCCAACGCATTGAATGGCGTAGCTGATGCGCGTTGACGCAATTTGCGGCCAGAATCCCAGGCAAAGCGCGGCATAACCGAGGCTGATAAACGGGCTGGCAAGATCGCGCGGCACCTGCAGGAAAAAGCCGGTCCAGCGGAATTCCCAGCCAATCATCCACTGCGCGGCGATGCCGGGAATGGCGATCAGCCAGCCGATGGTCAGCAGCAGCGCCGCCGAACGGCGATAGTGCTGCACGCTAAATTGCCCGCTGAGCCAGCCGCTGCGCATTAATGCCGCACCAATCAGCATCAAACCCGCCAGCTGCCAGCCATATTGTGATGCCAGCGCCATCAAGCCGGATGACAGATGATCCAGCCGGTTCTGCACCGCTTCCCAGCCGCCGAGCAGTTTCCAGTAGCTCTCATATTGCAGATCCGCTGCACCCGGCAGCCAGGATCGCGTGGGATTGGGACTGGAGACCGCGCCGAATATCAGCAGCACGCCGCAGCCGACCAAATAGAGTAATGCGCCGGTTTGTAACAACGCGCGGTCGGACGGCACATCACGCAGCATGCGCCAGATAATCAGCCCAATCAGGCCGTAATCCAGCAGGATGTCGCCTTCCCAGAAAAAGATGCCGTGAATGAAACCGAGCAGCACCAGCAGCGTCAGGCGCGCCGACATCCAGCGGCTGCCGCGCGGCGCCTGCATGTAAAGGCCAGCACCAAACAGCAAGGCAAACAGCGTGAGGAATTTCAGCTGCGCCAGGCCATCCATGATCGCCCACGTCCAGGCTTCGGATGTTGCAGCCTCGCCGCGCCACGCCGGATTGAGATAGGCGGCCGATGGCAACGCAAAGCCGACAATGTTCAGCAGCAAGATGCCGAGAATGGCGCAACCACGAATGAAATCCAGCGCGAGATAGCGTTGCATCGAGTGCCCTGACGGAGAGAGGAAAACGGGCGACAGGCTGTCGCCCAAACAGATTAGCTGTGGCGAACCGCGCGCAAAAACTCCTGACGCGTGTTCTGGCTGGATTTGAACAGGCCACCCAGCGAGGTGGTGGTGGTGGCGCTGGTGGCATCTTTCACGCCACGCGCTTTCACGCAGTAATGCACTGCATCAATCGATACCGCAACGTTATTGGTACCGAGCAGCGTTTGCAGCGCCACCAGCACTTGCTGCGTCAGGCGCTCTTGCACCTGCGGACGCTGGGCAAAGAACTGCACGATACGGTTGATTTTCGACAGGCCAATCACTTTCTCTTTCGGGATATAGGCCACGGTGGCTTTGCCATCGATAATCACAAAGTGGTGTTCGCAGGTGCTGGTCAGCGTGATATCACGCACGGTCACCATCTCATCCACTTTCATCTTGTTTTCGATGACGGTGATTTTCGGGAAGTTGGCGTAATCCAGACCTGAGAAAATCTCATCCACATACATCTTGGCGATGCGGTGCGGCGTCTCCATCAGGCTGTCATCTTCCAGATCCAGGTTCAGCAGCTGCATGATTTGCGTCATGTGGCCGGCAATTTCGCGTTTACGCGCAGCGTCATCCATTTCACGCACCGGAGCGCGTAACGGTGTTTCCAGACCACGCGCCAACAGCGCTTCGTGAACCAGGGCGGCTTCCTGACTTAAGGTGCTCATTTACTCTTCTCCGACAGGTGATGCGCCCGCGGGTTTTCGCCCACGGGGGAAATTCTGAGCGCGTATTGTGAAATACTCCGCGCCCTTAATCCAGTAATCATTCTGATAAGCTTTTCATCACGTACGGCGACGTAAAACCAGCATTCCCGCAAGGATTAAGCTGGCGCCCGCCACCCACAGCGCCGGTTCCAGTTGATGCCACAGCATGCTGGAAATCCACGACAGCAGCGGACCACCTAGTTGCCCGACCGCATAACCGGTGGTGAGCAAACCGGCAAGATAGCGCGCATGCTGCGGTGCCAGCTCACGCCCATATTGCAGCGTCAGTTGCACCACGCACAGGAAGCCGCCGCCAATCAGCGCTGCGCCCAGCATCAGGCCGTTTAATCCGGGCAGCACAATCGCGGCGATAACGCCCAACGCCTGCGCCCACAGCACCATGGCCAGACGCACATGGCTGCTGCCCCAGTGACGCGTCAGGATGCCTAACACAATGCCGATCACCGCCGCGCCACCAAACACCGGCCAGACAAACTGGGCAAAGGCGCTGTCAGGAAAACGCGCCGCCGCCATTTGCGACATAAAGGTGGCGGGCAGAATGTAGCCAAAGCCGGCGAGGCTGTAGCTCAGTACCAATCGCTTGAGATCGCCATTCAGCACCAGCGGCGATGCAGTTTGATCGGGGCGATGTAACTGGCCGGTACGCGGCAGGAAACGCGCAATCGCGGCAATCAACAACAGCGCCAGCAAACCATAAGCCGCCCACGCAAAGGCCGCGCTGACACCGCTGGCGTGCAGCGCCACGGCCAGCATGCCGCTGATAAAGATGCCGGTGCCGGGCCCGGCAAACACCGCCGCCAGCAAGCCTGGACGTCCATGATGATGCAGCTGATCGCTGGCCCATGCCGCCAGCAACACCATCGCCCAACCGCTGGCCCAGCCAATCAGGAAACGAATCAGACCATGTAACCACGGACCGCTGACGCAGGCCGAGAGCAGCGTTAATATCACCGCGCCCCACACGCCCGCCTGTAAACGCCACTCGACGCGGTTGCGCGCGCGCATCGCATCAAACGAGCCAAACAGATAACCGAGATAGTTGAGTGCCGCCACCAGACTGGCGCTGGTGAGCGTCAGTTGATGGTCATGAATCATAAGCGGAACCTGCGGCGTGAAAGCAAATCGCCCAATCCCCATCGCAACCACTAAACTTAAGAACGCGCTAAGCGCGACACGAAACGCCATACCGACCTCAGGATGTTTTATCACTTGTCACTAGCATGCATGACGTTTAAACTCACGGAAAGTGAATAATACTAACCAAGTTGTTTACGAGAAGAGAATATGGATTTAGTACAGCTCCGCATGTTTTGCTCCGTGGCCGAATCCGGTTCGCTGGCCCGTGCCGCCGAGCAACTCCATCGCGTACCTTCCAATCTCACCACGCGTCTGCGCCAGCTGGAAGATGAAATTGGCGTTGATCTGTTTATTCGTGAGAAGCAACGCATTCGCCTGTCGCCGATGGGCCACAATTTTCTTAACTATGCGCAGCGTATCCTGGCATTGAGTGATGAAGCGCTGAACATGGCGCGCGCCGGTGAGCCGGGCGGTAACTTCGCACTGGGTTCGATGGAGAGCACCGCCGCGACGCGGCTGCCTGCCCTTTTGGCGGCCTATCACCAGCGTTTTCCGGCGGTGGAGCTGTCGCTGATCACCAATACTTCCGGTGAAATCATCGACAAAGTGCGCGAAGGCACGTTGGCCGCCGCGCTGGTGGATGGCCCGGTGGCGCACGACGATCTCAACGGTTGCATTGCCTTTAATGAGCAGATGGTGCTGATCACCAGCCCGGAACATGCGCCGATTGCCAGCGCGCGCGATGTGCAAGGCGACACGCTGTTTGCTTTCCGCAACAGCTGTTCCTACCGCACCAAACTGGAAGCCTGGTATCGCGAAAGCCAGACCGCGCCGAGCAGCGTGATGGAGATTCAGTCCTATCACGCGATGGTGGCCTGCGTGGCCGGCGGCGCGGGCGTGGCAATGATTCCCGCCTCGGTGCTGGCGCAAATGCCAGCCCGCGCCCGCGTACAAGAGCATGCGTTACCACCCGCTTACCGCGATACCGCCACCTGGCTGATGTGGCGGCGCGATGCGTTTACGCCCAACGTTGAAGCGCTGAAGTATTTGATTATTGAACTGTTTGACGATCGCCCGGTTAACGACGAGTTGCGACATCCGCTGCACGTTGCCGAGTGAGTTTCTGTTTTATCGACATCACGACCATCGGGGCCACTTACCCCGCATCTACAGGAAGAGGGATTGCATGAACATGATTAAAACCCGCGCCGCCGTTGCCTGGGCAGCTGGCGAACCGCTGAAAATCGAAGAAGTGGATCTGATGCCACCGCAAAAAGGTGAAGTGCTGGTGCGCATCGTGGCTACCGGCGTGTGCCACACCGATGCTTACACCTTGTCGGGACAAGATCCGGAAGGCGTATTCCCGGCGATCCTCGGCCACGAAGGCGGCGGCGTGGTGGAAGCGGTGGGTGAAGGCGTGACCAGCGTGGCCGTCGGCGACCACGTGATCCCGCTTTACACGCCAGAGTGCGGCAAGTGTAAGTTCTGCCTCTCGGGCAAAACCAACCTGTGTCAGGCGATTCGCGCCACTCAGGGCAAAGGTTTGATGCCAGACGGCACCACCCGCTTCTTCAAAGACGGCAAGCCGATTTTCCACTACATGGGCACCTCAACCTTCTCTGAATACACCGTGGTACCGGAAATCTCGCTGGCGGTGATCAGCAAAGAAGCGCCACTGGAAGAAGTGTGCCTGCTGGGCTGCGGCGTCACCACCGGCATGGGCGCGGTGATGAACACTGCCAAAGTGAAAGAAGGCGATACCGTGGCGATCTTCGGCCTCGGCGGCATTGGTTTGTCGGCGATTATCGGCGCGAAAATGGCGAAGGCCGGTCGCATCATCGGTATCGATCTCAATACCAGCAAATTCGATCTGGCGCGCAAACTGGGTGCAACCGATCTGATCAACCCGCAAGATCACGATAAGCCGATTCAGGATGTGATCGTTGAACTGACCGACGGCGGCGTCGATTTCTCCTTCGAGTGCATCGGTAACGTTAACGTGATGCGTTCGGCGCTGGAGTGCTGCCATAAAGGTTGGGGGGAATCGGTGATTATCGGCGTGGCTGGCGCGGGCCAGGAAATTTCAACCCGCCCATTCCAGCTGGTGACCGGTCGCGTATGGCGTGGTTCCGCGTTTGGTGGCGTTAAAGGCCGTTCACAGTTGCCGGGCATCGTGCAGGATTACCTCGACGGTAAATTCGCGCTGAACGATTTCATCACCCACAACCTGCCGCTGGAAGAGATTAACGACGCCTTTGATCTGATGCATGAAGGGAAATCCATCCGTACGGTGGTGCATTTTACTAAGTAATCAGGAGACGTTATGGCTTCCACTTTGGAGCTGTTAGAAGAGCATCGCATCTTTGGTGGCTGGCAGCAGCGCTGGCGTCATCAGTCGGCGGTGCTGAACTGTCCGATGACCTTCAGCATTTTTCTGCCGCCGCCGCAGAGTGACGCACCGCCGCCGGTGGTGTGGTTTCTCGCCGGATTGACCTGCAGCGATGAGAACTTCACCACCAAAGCCGGCGCACAGCGCGTGGCTGCGGAGCTGGGTTTGGTGCTGATTATGCCGGACACCAGCCCACGCGGTGACGATGTGGCGAACGACAGCGGTTACGATCTCGGCCAGGGCGCAGGTTTCTACCTCAACGCCACGCAGCAGCCGTGGGCGGCGAACTTCCGCATGTTCGATTACCTCAGCGCGGAGCTGCCGGAGTTGGTGGCGGATAACTTTAAGCTGAGCGATCGTCAGTCGGTGATGGGTCATTCAATGGGCGGACACGGTGCGCTGGTGCTGGCATTGCGTCTTGGCGGACGTTTTGCGTCGGCTTCTGCCTTCGCGCCAATCGTCAATCCGACCGAAGTGCCGTGGGGCCAAAAGGCCTTTACCGCTTATTTGGGTGAAGATCGTCAGACGTGGCGTGAATGGGATAGCTGCCTGTTGATGCGTGACGTGGAACAGCGCTTGCCGATTCTGATTGATCAAGGGGATAGCGATCAGTTCCTCGCCGATCAGCTGCGTCCAGAGCGACTGGAAGCGGTGGCGCGTGAGCAAGGTTTCCCGCTGGAGCTACGCATTCAGCCGGGCTATGACCATAGCTACTTCTTTATCGCCAGCTTTGTGGAAGATCATCTGCGTTTCCACGCGAAGCATTTGTTGGTGTGATTGTGCTGGCTGTCGTGCTCGCTGTCCCCCATCCCGGCCTTCCCCCGTAAACGGGGGAAGGAGACGCTGCCACATGCAGCTTCAATACTCACATATGGCAGCATCTTCCTCCCCCATTAATGGGGGAGGACCGAGGAGGGGGACAGCGTGCACCATATGGGGGACAGCGTGCACCTAACTCACTAAATCAACGTCTCCGCCAGCCCGTCGATCATCACTTGCGGCATGCCGCGTGAGCAGTGCTCGATACGGCCGCGCACGCCATACACCTGCGCCAGCGTCTCGGGCGTAATCACCTGCGACGGCTCGCCGTCCGCCAGCAGATTGCCATCCTTCAGCATCAGCGCGTGATCCGCATGACGCAGCGCGATGTTGATATCGTGCACCACCACCACCGTCACAATATTGCGCAGCCGGGTTTCACGACGCACCAGATCCATCACGTGAAACTGGTAGTTAAGGTCCAGCGCGCTGAGCGGTTCATCCAGCAGCAGCAGCTCTGGACGGCGAATCAGCGATTGCGCCAGACCCACCAACTGCTTCTGGCCGCCCGACAGCTGATCGAGATAGCGCATGGCTAAGTGCGCGATGCCGAGCTGCTCGAGCAAATGCATGATCTCCGCTTCGCTTGAGGCGCTATGCAAGCCACCCGACGCGCGCTGCGCCACAATAATCGACTCCAGCACGTGCAGATGCACGCCCGCCGGCAGACTTTGCGGCAGATAAACCACACGCTGCGCCCGACGCGCAAACGGCTGGCTCATCAGCTCCTCACCGTTCAGCCACAGCTCGCCCTGCCCTTTGCCCAAGCCGGCCAGCGCGCGCAACAGCGTCGATTTGCCGCAGCCGTTGGGGCCGAGCAACACGGTGATTTTGCCCTGCGGCAGTTCCGGCACGTTGAGATCGTCAATCACCTTGCGCTTCGGATAACCGGCGGAGAAATGCTTCAGACGTAATCCCTGCTCCATTACACCGTCCCCCGATGACGCAGAATAATACTGAGGAAGAACGGCACGCCGACCAGCGACGTCACAATTCCCACCGGGATGATCACGCCGGGAATCAGGTTTTTCGACGCCACCGAAGCCAGCGACAGCACCAGCGCACCGACCAGTGCGCTGGCTGGCAGGTAATAGCGGTGATCTTCACCAAACATCATGCGCGCAATGTGCGGCGCGACCAGACCGATAAAGCCGATCGGGCCGACAAACGCCACCGCCAGCGCGGAGAGAATACTGATGCGCAGCAGCGTCGCCAGGCGCAGACGACGCACGTCGATACCAAAGCTCACCGCACGATCTTCGCCGAGGCGCAGCGCGGTCAGCTTCCAGCTGCTGAGCATGGAGAACGGAATCAGAATGGCAAAGGCAGCGGTTAATACGCCGAGCTTTTCCCACGAGGCGCGCGCGAGGCTGCCCATGGTCCAGAACACCAAACCCTGCAAGGTATCTTCGCTGGCGATGAACTGCATCATGGAGACTAATGCGTTGAAGGTGAACACCAGCGCGATACCAAATAGCACCACGCCAGAGGTCGAAACTTTGGTCCAGCGCGTCACGCCATCCAGCATTAAGGCGGCAAACAGCGCAAACACAAACGCGTTGGCGGAGATAAACCACTGATCCGGCACGCCGGGAATGCCGATACCGAGGACAATTGCCAGCGCGGCGCCAAAGGCCGCCGCCGACGAGACGCCGAGCGTAAACGGGCTGGCAAGCGGGTTATTCAGGATGGTTTGCATCTCTGCACCGGCGAGGCCGAGCGAGAAGCCCACCACCACCGCCATCAATGCGTACGGTAAACGGATATCCCAGACAATCACGCGCGTGCCCGCATCGACCGCATCGGGATGCGTCAGCGTTTGCCATAAGGTGTCGAGGGAGAGCCCAGCCGGGCCGAGCGTGAAATCAAGAATCACTGACGCCAGTATCGCCAGCACCAGCACGCCAATTAACATCAGTCGCTGGCGCAGTACCTGACGATAACGCGTCATGGTATCGGTTTCGAGGCCGTTTTCCGCCAGCAGCGTGGCGTCCGTGGTACGCATTGTTCTACCCGTTTCTTGTCGAAATAATAACGGCAGCCACAATAGTGCAGGTGATAATAATTATCAATTCAATCTGAGTAACAAAATCCAAAACAACGCGCAATAAATTGCGCCGCTACTATACGTGCACCTTATTCGTAGCGGCGCGATTTATCGCGCAAGGGTATGACTACTCTTTAAACGTCGGGAATTCCATCTCGCTGTATTTCACGAAGCGCGAGCCGCGTGTCAGCTTGTAGCCCAACCAAATAATCAGGAACAGCGGCAGACCAATATAGGTTGCGGCCACGCCATACCAGTCAATGCGGTCAGCGAGGAACGCCTGATAGTTCTGCCCCAGCGTAATGATCAGACACAAAATGAAAGCGAAGATCGGTCCCAGCGGGAAGAAGCCCGAACGGTACGGCAAATCGGACAGGCTGTGACCCTGCGCGATATAGCCGCGACGGAAACGGTAATGGCTGATGGCGATACCCAACCAGGCGATAAAGCCGGTCATGCCTGAAGTGTTCAGCAGCCACAGGTAAACTTCCTGGTTACCAAATTTCGAGCTCAGGAAGCACAATCCCGCCACCACGGTAGTAGCAATCAGCGCGTTGCGCGGCACGCCACCTTTCGACAGCTTGCCGAAAATGCGTGGCGCTTTGCCTTCGCGTGCCAGGTTGAACAGCATACGCGTTGAGGCGTACATGCCCGAGTTACCCGCCGACAGCACCGCCGTCAGAATCACCGCGTTCATTACCGCTGCCGCCGAGAGCAGACCGGCATTCTGGAACACCAGCGTGAATGGGCTGATGGCGATATCGGTGACATCGTTATGCAGCAATTTCGGATCGGTGTACGGCAGAATCAGGCTGATGATCAGAATGGCGAAGATATAGAACAGCAGAATTCGCCAGAATACCTGACGCACCGCGCGCGGAATGTTCTTCGCCGGATCCTGGGATTCCCCGGCTGCGATACCGATCAGTTCGGTGCCCTGGAAGGAGAAGCCGACGATCATCGCCACGCCAATCATCGCGGCAAAACCACCGGCAAACGGCGCTTCGCCCACGGTCCAGTTGTGCCAGCCAGCGTTTTCCGCGCCACGCAGAATGCCGGTGATCATCAGTACGCCAACCACAATGAAGATGATGACGGTGGTCACTTTGATCAGCGAGAACCAGTATTCCGCTTCGCCGAAGCCTTTGACTGAGATGTAGTTGAGCAGGAACATCAGGCCGAGGAACAGTGCGCTCCAGATCCAGCCGGGCGTGTCCGGGAACCAGTAGTTCATGACGAGCTGCGAGGCGACGAGGTCAACGGCGATGGTCACCGCCCAGTTGTACCAATAGTTCCAGCCCAGCGCGAAGCCGAAGCCTTCTTCAACATATTTCGAACCGTAGGTTGAGAAGGAGCCAGAAACCGGCATAAATGCCGCGAGTTCGCCAAGGCTGGTCATCAGGAAGTAAACCATCAGGCCGATTAGCGCATAGGAGAGCAGCGCGCCGCCAGGTCCGGCCTGAGAAATGGTGGCACCCGAAGCGACAAACAGGCCGGTACCGATGGAACCACCAATGGCGATCATGGTGAGATGACGCGCTTTTAATTCACGGCGCAATCCAGGTTGTTGTGTTGTTTTTGAGTCATTATGCATGTGTAAACGCTATGCTGGATAAAAATGAGGCGAGATTGTAGCAGCTAGCCCCAAGCTGTATAGCATTCACGTCGGGTTATTAGTTACCTTCATGATCGGCCAGGAATTATTAGCCACAGCGTGTTCAGCGCTGTGATTATTCACGGCAATACGACAGGAAACGGCTCAAAGCTTTGGACACATGCTTCTGTCGATGATGGATGCGATACAGCGTACGCGTCAGGCGTGGCAATGGGATCGCTACTTCCACCAGCGTGCCGGCTTCCAGCAGATCTTCAATCACCCGCCGCGACAAACAGCTGATGCCCATGCCGTGACGCACCGCGTGTTTAATCGCCTCTGAATTGCCCAACTCCATGCCGAGTTGAAACTGCGGCAGATGCGACAGCAGCAGATAATCAACGATCTCGCGCGTGCCCGACCCGCGCTCGCGCAGGATCCACGGCGCGGCGGCGAGCGCTTCCAGCGTAATCGGCTGTTGCAGGATGGCAGCATCCGGCGCGGCAAACACCACCAGCTCATCTTCCAGCCACGGCTCGCTGATAATATCCAGCTCGTGACAAGGACCTTCGATCAAGCCGATATCGACACGGAAATCCGCCACCGCATTAATCGCATCCTGACTGTTGCCGACGCTCAGCTCCAGCGGCAGCGCGGGGAAGTCGCGGCGATAGGCGGCGATCATGCCTGGCAGCAGGTAATTACCGATGGTGCTGCTGGCGAACAGGCGAATTGCCCCGTTATCTTCTTTAAACAACTGTTCGATTTCACCCGCCTGCTCCATCAAACCCACGGCGCGCGGATAGAGTAAACGGCCATGCTCATTCACCACCAGTCGCTTGCCGACGCGATCAAATAGCTGCACGCCGAGTTGGTTTTCCAAATCCGCTAGCGCGGCGCTCACCGCCGACTGCGATAGCGCCAACACCTGCGAGGCTTGCGTCGTTGAGCCGCTCTTCAGCACTTCGGTAAACACTTCAATCTGGCGCAACGTGATGTGCATGCGGTTTCCCTTATATTACTTATTCTGGTTAATTATAAATATATTATCAATTTTACTTTTATACCAGCGCAGCGCACGCTTAGCGAAGAACAGCATGAGATAAGCACATGGCATAAATCATCGCACATTCCGTAGCGGCGCGATTTATCGCGCAATAAATTGCGCCGCTACGGAATGTGCGCTCTGTAATTTTGGTTTTCGTTCGAACAAATGCCGCCCAGCGAGGAGAAGAATATGGCTGAGTTAAGTGTCAATAAAACCCCGTTTCATCTGCATCACTGGCTGCCGGGTTTGCTGCTGACGGTGGCGATTGCCGGTACCGCGGCGTGGTTAAGCAATCAGCCGTGGTTGGCCGGCGCTGGATTCGGGGCGCTGACGTTAGCGATTATTTTGGGCATCGTGCTCGGCAACACACTGTATCCGCAGCTTGCCGGCGCCTGTGACAGCGGCGTAATGCTGGCGAAACAGCGCTTACTGCGCCTCGGCATCATCCTGTATGGCTTTCGTATTACCGTGCAGCAGATTGCCGATGTCGGTATCAGCGGCGTGCTGATCGATGCGCTGGTCCTCAGTTCCACTTTTCTGCTGACCTGTTATATCGGCATTCGTCTGTTGAAGATGGATCGCGAAACCGTGTGGCTGATTGGTGCAGGCAGCAGCATTTGCGGCGCGGCGGCGGTGCTGGCGAGTGAACCTGTCGTTAAAGCCGCGCCGTCAAAAGTGGCGGTGGCTGTTGCGACCGTGGTGCTGTTTGGCACCGTCGGCATTGTTCTCTATCCGCTGCTGTGGTCGCTGCTTCCAACGGTTAGCGCGGAACATTTCGGCATCTTCACCGGTTCAACGCTGCATGAAGTGGCGCAGGTTGTCGCTGCTGGGCATGCGATGGGCGCCGAGGCAGAAAACACCGCCGTCATTGCCAAAATGCTGCGAGTGATGATGCTGGCACCGTTTTTACTGATTCTCGGCAGCTGGCTGAAACGTCAGCGTAGCCAACGCGCAGAATCATCCTCCGCCGTGAGCTTCCCGTGGTTCGCGCTGCTGTTTATTGTGGTGGCGCTGTTTAACTCGCTGCATCTGCTGCCTGCCAATATTGTTGGCACGCTGAATCAGCTGGCGAATCTGCTGCTGGCGATGGCGATGGCCGCGCTGGGTTTAACCACTCGCTTCAGTGCCCTGAAACAGGCCGGTTGTAAACCGTTGCTGCTCGGATTGGTGATGTTTGGCTGGTTAATTCTCGGCGGCGGAGCACTCAATGTGCTGGTGCAACATTTCATGGCGTAACCGCATCCGCTATGATGGACAGCTTTGCAGCAGCAATCGCCCAATCAGGAGAGCGGCATGAAATATATCGGCGCACACGTCAGTGCATCAGGCGGCGTGGACCAGGCAGTTATCCGTGCCCACGAACTCGAAGCCACAGCCTTTGCGCTGTTCACCAAAAATCAGCGCCAGTGGAAAGCCGCACCGCTGTCAGGGGAAGTGATCGATGCGTTTAAAACCGCCTGCGATCGTTATAACTTCACCTCCGCGCAGATTCTGCCGCACGATAGCTATCTGATTAACCTCGGCCATCCGGTGATGGAAGCTTTGGAGAAATCGCGCGAGGCTTTCTTCGATGAGATGCAGCGTGCCGAGCAGTTGGGTTTGACCTTGCTGAACTTCCATCCGGGCAGCCATCTGAAGCAGATTGAAGAAGAAGCCTGCCTGAAGCGTATCGCCGAATCGATCAACATCGCGCTGGATAAAACCAGCAGCGTGGTGGCGGTGATCGAAAACACCGCCGGTCAGGGCAGCAACCTCGGTTTCCGCTTCGAGCACCTCGCCACCATTATTGAGCACGTGGAAGATAAGTCACGCGTTGGCGTGTGCATTGATACCTGCCACGCGTTTGCTGGCGGTTACGATCTGCGTACCGAAGAAGCCTGCGCCGAGACCTTCAGCGACTTTGAGCGCATCGTCGGTTTCCAGTATCTGCGTGGCATGCACCTGAATGATGCCAAGAGCACGCTGGGCAGTCGCGTCGACCGCCATCACAGTTTGGGTGAAGGCAATATCGGTAAAACCGCGTTTAGCTGGCTGATGAAGGATAAGCGTTTTGATGGCATTCCAATGATTCTGGAAACCATCAATCCGGATATCTGGAAGGATGAGATTGCGTGGTTGAAGTCGGAGCAGCAGGGTTAATTATCTGACAAAAAAACAAAAAGGGAGCCGAGGCTCCCTTTTTCACGTCTGGCGAAAATTACGCTGCTTTTACCAGCTCGTCTTCCGGACGTTTCAAGATGGCGTAGCCGAGACCCGCTACCGCAGTACCAATCACAATCGCCAGCAGATAACCCAATACTGGGGTAATCGCGCCTGGAATCAGCAGGACAAACAGACCACCGTGCGGTGCCATCAGTTTCGCGCCAATCGCCATGGAAATCGCACCGGTGACCGCGCCGCCAATGATACAGCACGGCAGCACACGCATTGGGTCACGCGCTGCAAACGGAATGGCACCTTCGGAGATGAAGCACAGACCGAGTACCAGCGCCGCTTTACCCCCTTCCTGCTGACCTTTGTTGAACTTACGACGCGCAACCAGCGTCGCCAGGCCCATCGCCAGCGGTGGCACCATACCGGCCGCCATAATGGCCGCCATCGGTGCGTAGGTTTGTGAACTCAGCAGACCAACACCAAACGCATAGGCCACTTTGTTCACCGGGCCGCCCATGTCGGTACACATCATGCCACCGAGAATCGCGCCCAGCAGTACCGCGTTCGCCGTACCCATGTTGGCCAGCCAGGTTGTCAGGCCAGTCATGATGCCCGCAACCGGCTTACCTACTACGTAAATCATCAGCAAACCGGTAATCAAACTCGCCACCAGCGGAATGATCAGAATCGGCTTCAGCGCTTCCATACTCTGCGGCAGTTTTACTTTGCTGCTGAGCATCTTCGCGGCGTAACCGGCAATGAAACCGGCGATAATGCCGCCAAGGAAACCGGCGTTAATGCTGGTCGCGATCATACCGCCAATCAAACCTGGCGTCAGACCCGGACGATCCGCAATTGAGAAGGCAATAAAGCCGGCTAATACAGGCACCATCAGCGCAAAGGCGCTGCCGCCGCCAATCTGCATCAGCGCCGCCGCTAAGGTGCCCGGCTCTTTAAATGCGGTGATACCAAAGGCGAATGACAGCGCGATGCTCAAACCACCGGCAACCACCATCGGCAGCATGTAGGACACACCGGTCAGCAGGTGACGATAGGCACCGGCTTTCTCTTTGCTATCGCCCTGCGCGCTGGCAGCCTGATTGCCGCTCGGCTGATAGGTTTTCGCTTCGGCCTGCGCTTTATCCAGCTCCTGCGCGGTTTTCTTCAGCGCCAGACTGGTTGAAGTGCGGTACATCGGCTTACCGGCAAATTTCGCCAGATCCACGTCGATATCGGCTGCGACGATCACCAGATCGGCCGCCGCCACTTCTTCTGGGGTAATCGCGTTGCCTGCACCCACAGAACCGCGGGTTTCTACTTTCACCCACCAGCCACGCTTCGTCGCTTCGGCCTGAATAGCTTCGGCGGCCATAAAGGTATGCGCCACGCCGGTTGGGCAGGCGGTTACCGCCACAATGCGTTTCTGAGCACCGCTCTGAGCAGCCACTGGCGCGGCAGCGGTTACAGCCGCAGGCTGCCAGGTTTTGGCACTCGCTTTGGCTTGATTGATTGCCGCCAGCGGATCGCGCAGCGCCTGCTGCACATCAACCAGCGCCAGCGATTTACCGGCCAGCTCTGCGTCGTTTGGCGCATTGTGGCCAGCAACCAGCACCAGTTCAGCTTCGGCGGCATTATCGATCAGCGTCAGTCCGGCTTGTGCCGCCGTCGCGCGTAAACGTTCCAGCGCCAGATGTCCTGAAGCCAGTCCCAGTGAAGAATCTTTTATCAGCAGCGTTTTCATTATCGCTCTCCTGCTGTTAGTTAACGGGTTGTAAGTCGACGCGCGCCATCATCGCGGCCAACTGGGTACGATCTTTAACGCCAACGTTGCTTTGGCTGACGGCCATCGCCGCCACTGCCGTCGCCAGACGCAGCGTGTGCTCGCTGGATTCACGCATCAGCAAGCCGTAAATCAGGCCGCCGACCATCGAATCGCCGGCACCCACGGTGCTGACCACTTCGCAAGCAGGCGGTTTGGCAATCCATTCGCCGGAGGCATTCACCCACAGCGCACCTTCCGCACCGAGAGAAATCACCACGTGCGCAATACCTTGCTCACGCAGTTCATGTGCAGCACCGATTACGTCTTGCAGCGCAGGCAGTTTGCGACCAGCCCAAATTTCCAGCTCGCGGCGGTTCGGTTTCACCAACCACGGCGCGGCTTTCAGGCCGGCGACCAGCGCTTCGCGACTGCTGTCGAAGATGATGCAAGGACACAGCGTGCGCAGATCGCTCATCCATTTGGTGAAGGCTTCTGGCGCCACGCCGGCTGGCAGGCTGCCGCTGACGCACACCATGTCGAACTGGCCAAGCCAGGTGAGAGAATCGGCCGTGAAGCGATCCCAATCCTGCGCGGTGACCTCAAAGCCAGAGAAATTCAGGTCGGTCACATCGCCGTCTTTTTCGGTCAGCTTAACGTTGATGCGCGTACGGCCCTGCACTACCTGAAAACGGTTGGCGATGCCGAGTTCGCTGAACAGCTGCTGAAAGCCGTCCTGATTCTCTTTGCCGAGGAAACCGCCGACGGTGACATCGATACCGAGATCCTTCAGCACTTTGGCAACGTTGATGCCTTTACCCGCCGCGTGCAGACCGGTGGTTTTCACCAGGTTAACTTCGCCGCGCTCGATTTCTGGCGTGTAACCGACCAGATCGTAAGCCGGGTTTAATGTAATTGTTGCGACACGACGACTCATGCTGCCCCCTCGCCTAAACCGGCGTTAATGGCTTCTTCAATCGCGTTCAGCGCCTGCTGTGCATCTTCGCCGCTGGCGGTAAAGCGCAGGCGATGGCCTTTTTTCACGCCCAGCGCGACAACTTTCATCAGGCTACGGCCGTTAGCGGGTTTACCGCTGCCGTCGAGATTGGTCACGGTGATGTCGCTGTTGAACTGTTTGATCACGGTCACCAGCGCCGTGCCCGGACGCGCATGCAGACCGTGTTCGTTGCGGATGGTGAATTCAGCGGTCAGCAGCTCAGCAGCTTCGTCGACTTCGCTGGTCAGCAGCGCCAGAATCCCGGCGGCATCGGCTTTCAGCAGACGTTCAGCTTTGTTGCTCAGCAGCAGGTTGCTGAGATAACCCAGCACCTCCAGCGGACGCTGATCGTTAGCCGCCACAGTCAGCAGCAGCGCGACGTTTTCGCCCTGATGCTGGAATGGCGCAGCGGCGCGGCTTACGGCCACTGCGCTGCCGAGATTGCCGTTGGCGCTGTCGCTAAGCCAGATGCCCTGACCGAGGCTCAGCGGTGCGCGGGAAATCACGTCAGCAATAAAGGACGCGTCCACCGCGCCTGCAGCCTGCAGACGACCGGCGTTCAGTGCCTGTAAAGTGATTAAATCGCTGGCCGCCACATCAACGGCAATCAGCGAGGTATCGAATTTGAATTCTGCTGCCTGGTTTTCGCCCATCAGCAGCGCACGCAGATCTTCCGCCGAGGCGGTTTTCAGCTGTTCAGCAATGCTGTCATCACTTAATACGTGAGTGAGCTGGCGCAGCAACGCGAGGTGTTCATCCGATTTAGCGGCAATACCGATCGCCACATACGCCGTTTGCCCTTCGCCCCAATCCACGCCCTGCGGGAACTGATAAACCTGGACACCGGTTTTCAGCACCAGGTCGCGGGTGTCGGTGGTGCCGTGCGGAATGGCGATGCCGTTACCCAGGAAAGTGGTGGTTTGCTGTTCGCGCGCCAGCATGCCGTTAACGTAGCCTTCGGCCACATTGCCTGCAGCGGTTAACGCAGCGGCAACCTGACGAATGGCCTCTTCTTTATTCTGTGCGCTAGCACCGGTATGAATGGCCTGAACTTCGAGCTGGAACATATCTCTCCTCGCTTGCTGTGTTGAATCGTTTCAGCTAGATGATGAAAAAAGATGCTATGCATCGCGGACTTAGCCGGAATGACAACGCTGAAACGTTTCAGGGAATATGGTACAGCCACGTACAGCAGGCAAGAAAATGCGCGATCTGAGTAGCAGATTTTTGACGTTCCGCACACTTCATGTTGGATTTAAGATTTTTACGTGCAGGCAGGCTGATGCTTTTGCTGTACAGAGCAACGGCATTAAGCCAAATTCTTCAGCTGTGCGTCAGCTAGCGCTTCAGGGCGCCGTCTCGGCTTCCAGTTTGAGCAGAAATGTCATGGCGCTATCACGGCTGCTGCCGCACATTTCCGCGCTGGGCTGTAAACCGGCACAAACCGCCGGGCGCAGCGGTGACCCAAAGATTTTGCAGCGCTGCTGCTCATCGAGCTGCACGCAACGCGTGTTGGCCGGCTTGCCGTGCGGCATGCCTGGAATCGGGGACGAGATTGAGGGGGCTGTGCAACAGGCACCGCACTGGTCACGACAAAACATCATGCGCTCCTGTAGACAATTCGCCGCGACAATAACAGTCCCAGACCGCGAATGCCATGCAGCGGCAACAATTTTACATTGGCTGACTTGCCAGTTTTTCGCCGCGCGAGTAACGTGACGCGCATTAACCTCCTGTCAGCGAGAAAAACACCATGCCAAAGGCAAATGAGATCAAAAAAGGGATGGCTGTCACCTGGAACGGCAAACTGTTGCTGGTGAAAGACATTGATGTACAGAGCCCAAGTGCTCGCGGTGCCGCGACGCTCTATAAGATGCGTTTTACCGATGTCCGCACCGGCCTGAAAGTGGAAGAGCGCTTCAAAGGCGACGATATTATTGACGCCATTTCGCTTAGCCGCCGTGCCGTCACCTTCTCTTATATAGATGGTGATGAGTATGTGTTTATGGATGACGAAGACTACACGCCGTACAACTTCAAAAAAGACCAAATTGAAGAAGAGCTGCTGTTTATTCCTGAAGGTGGCATTCCCGGCATTCAGGTGCTGACGATGGACGGCCAGGTATTGGCGCTTGAACTGCCACAAACCGTCGATATGGAAATTGTTGATACTTCGCCGGGCATCAAAGGTGCCTCCGCCAGCGCCCGCTCCAAACCCGCTGGCATGAGCACCGGCTTATCCATTCAGGTGCCGGAATACCTGAGCAATGGCGATCGCATCCGCATTCATATTGCGGAACGTCGTTATATGGGACGCGCTGACTCATAACGTGCTTCCGTCCGGCGGCCGGTGATTGTTATAGTATAACAAGGCCGTGCGCGCCGGATGTCTCTCATCCGCGCGCGATTTATTCTCTTTTTTTGGGAGCCCTTTTGTGACGCGCGTAAACCTCATCACCGGATTTCTCGGCAGCGGAAAAACCACCACTCTGCTGCATCTGTTAGCCAACAAACCCGCCGATGAAAACTGGGCGATTCTGGTCAACGAATTTGGCGAAATTGGCATCGACGGCGCACTACTGGCCGATCGCGGTGCCACGCTGAAAGAGATTCCCGGCGGCTGCATGTGCTGCGTTAACGGCTTGCCGCTGCAGGTTGGGCTGAACATGCTGCTGAAGCAGGCGAAACCCGATCGTCTGATTATTGAACCCACCGGCCTTGGCCATCCCAAACAGCTGCTGAACATGCTGCGTGCTGCCGTCTATCAACCCTGGATTCAGGTGGATGCCACCTTAACGCTGCTCGATCCGCGTCAGCTCGCCGATGCACGCGTGGTGGAGAATGAGAACTTCCGCGATCAGCTGGTGGCGGCCGATATCATCGTGGCGAACAAAAGCGATCGCTGGAGCGATGATGATCGTCAGCGTTTGCAGGATTGGCAGCAGCAATTTTTGGGCGAACGTCAGCTGGTGGAAGCGGCGTGGGGACACATCGATCCCGCGCTGTTGACTCAACCCGCCTTGGCGGATCGTGCGGTTCCCGATGCAGCACATCACCATCATAATTCACGCCCACAAGGCCTGGCCGCACTGAAACTGGATGGCCAGGCGCGCTGGCGTCGTGCGCTAAATGAAGGCCAGGGCTATGCTTCCTGTGGCTGGATTTTCGATGGTGAAACCGTGTTTGATACGATCAAGGCGCTAGAGTGGGCAAGGCATGCGCCGGTAGATCGCGTTAAAGGTGTGTTGCGCACTGCCGATGGTTTAGTGAATATCAATCGCCAGGGCGACGATCTGTTTATAGAAACCCGCCCTACCACACCGCCGGATAGCCGCATCGAATTGATTCATCATCAGCCTGCTGACTGGAACCTTTTGCAGACCGCTTTGTTGAAGATTCGTTTAAATTAGATGCGTTAGGTTGCCCCGTTGTTTTCACTTTGAGTCTATTTTCTATGCGCGCTTCTCGATTAATCACCATCCTGCTGCTGAATGCGCTGGGCGTGATGCTTTTCCTTTCATGGTACCTGCCGCCGGATCACGGGTTCTGGTTTGGTATCGATAAAGCCATCTTTTATGGCTTCAATGACCAGATGGTTGATCACCACGGTTTCGCGCTGTTAGTGGCCATCACTAATTTCCGCGGCTTCGATGTGGTTTCGCTGCTGGCCATGGGTTTGCTCTATTTAAGCTACTGGCGTCGCGAAACACCGCAAGGTCGTCGCCGTTTGCTGGCCATTGGCATCACGATGCTGCTCAGCGCTGTGGTACTCAACCAGCTCGGTCATCTGCTGCCGGTGCAACACTCCAGCCCAACGCTGTTCTTTGAAAATGTGCATCGCGTAAGCGAACTGACCGGCATCCCGGCCAAAGATGCGTCGAAAGATAGCTTCCCTGGCGACCACGGCATGATGCTGATGATCTTCACCTGCTTTATGTGGCGCTATTTCGGCTTCCGCGCGTTTCTGGTGGGTTTGATGATTACCGTGGTGTTTGCTCTGCCACGCGTGATGGCGGGTGCGCACTGGTTTACTGATATCGCTGTGGGTTCGTTGTCAGTGGTGCTGGTTGGCATGAGCTGGTGCCTGTTAACGCCATTCAGCGACAAGCTGGTGAATTGGCTGAACCGTTCGTTGCCAGGCAAATATAAGCCGCGCACGTAATTGTTAAGCGCGAGTGATCATAGAACAAAAAGTCGATCGCTCGCGCTTATTTAAAACCTGAATAAACTATTAGCAAACTAACATTATTCAGGTAAAAGAAAAGATTATGACGAAAAACGCGGAACAATAGCCTTAATCCTAAGCTGTCCAGCCCGAACCCTCTTAAAATCGGCCTTAGCGCCAGAATTACCCCCTTATTGCACCGCTGTTTGGCTATTAAATCGCTGCCAATTGTTGATAAACTCGCCATTGTGTTACAGATTGATTTCACATCGAAAAAACCTTTGAATATTTATATAAAAGCACTCGCCACGCGGTCTGTAATCGGTTAACCTCAAATCCGATTAGTAAGCAACAGCATAAAATGCGGTGCTTAAAGCTACAAAAATGTGTGCATTAACACATTTTAGTAATTAAGGATTTGTCTTAGACGGCCGTACTTATTAATCTCAACCCGTTTTGTCATCTGGCTGACGACATTCTGTCGTAAGGAAATCGAAGGAAAACACGTACAATGGTCAAGTCTCAACCAATACTGAGATACCTCAGGCGGATCATTCCCGCGGTAGCACTCGCAACACTTTTATCAGCATGTAGCAGCACCCATAACGGTCAGAACGCGAATAACGAGAATCATGAAGTTAACAACCAGAATGGTTTTTTACTTCAAGCGTCTCAGGACGAATTTGAACAGATGGTGCAGAACGTGGACGTTAAGTCCCGCATCATGGAACAGTACAGTGACTGGAAAGGTGTACGTTATCGCTTAGGCGGCGACACCAAACGTGGCATTGATTGTTCTGCTTTTGTTCAGCGCACCTTTCGCGAGCAGTTCGGTTTAGATTTGCCACGCTCAACGTCAGAACAGCAAGACACCGGCAAAGAAATTTCACGCAATAAATTGCGCGCAGGTGACTTAGTGCTGTTCCGCGCCGGTTCTACCGGTCGCCACGTGGGCATCTATCTTGGCAACGATAACTTTGTTCACGCGTCCACCAGCAGTGGCGTAATGATTTCCAACCTGAATGACAGTTATTGGAAAAATCGTTACCGCGAAGCGCGTCGGGTTCTTGCTAAAAACCCAAGCTAACGTATTTCTTTGATGATCCTCTCAGCCAGAGAATCAGAAAACGCTGCCCCGGCAGCGTTTTTTTTCGCCCGCAGTTTTTAACTCAAATCCAACCGATAAAAAGTAATTGAGAATCAAAAATATAACGAGACATTCTTCGCGCTCTCGTTATATTCTCGTTGACTTCCTGATACCCAGATATTGCGCTGCAGACACCGTTATCACCGTGGCTGCGGTCTGAAGTGGGTAGTGACCAAACGATAAACATAATAAAAAATGGCAAGACAAGGGGAATGCACTCCATGCCACTGTCAGGGACATTAAAACACCACAGCAGTTATTCACGCCGTATCGCCTGGCATAGCGCGATTATCGGCGCGGGATTCTTTCTGCTTTTTGTCACCGTGCTATTAGCACTCACCTGGCAAAAACGCGTACAACAACACGAACAGCTTCTGGCACACAGCCGCGACGATTTACAACAGGTGATTGCAAGCCTGGTCGAGACACTTTATCCCTTACAGCAATACACCCAGTTAGCCTGCAACAACGTCAGTCGTGAGCTCACTTCACGCGCCGCCTTTGCCGGTAATATTCGCGCCATCCTGCTGGTGCGTGACGGCAACGCTTACTGCTCTTCGGCCACCGGCGCTTTTCTCATGCCGGCCAACGATATTTCTCCTGAGTCTGAACTGGAACGCGATCGCGATATGCGCTTGCTGGAAGGCACGCCATTGCTGCCGACAAAACCGGCGCTGGCGCTGTGGGTGAAAAATCCAGGTTCGGCAGAGACCGGCATTCTCGCCACCATGAACATCAGCCTCACGCCTTATCAGCTGCTGGCCTCTTATCATCCCGAAATCACCGGCATGGCGCTGGTGGTCGGCAACAAAGCGCTGCTGAGCGGCAGCAACAACGTGGTACGCGCCAGTGATTTACCGGCATCGCTGCATCAAATAGCCTTTAATAACAGCGATCTGCACTTCGTGCTGTTTGGTACCACCTTAGCGCCACGCGATTACTCACTGACGTTGCTGACCGGCATACTCTTCTCACTATTGGTTTCCGCCATAAGCTGGTTGTTACTGACGCGACATCAGCGGCCGGGCAAAGAGATCATGCAGGGAATTAAACGCGGTCAGTTTCATGTTGAATACCAGCCGCTGGTCACCGCGCATGATGGGCAACCTTACGGCGTGGAAGCGCTGCTGCGCTGGACGCATCCCACTGAAGGCATGATTCCGCCGGATGCCTTTATCAGCTACGCCGAAGCGCAAAACCTGATTATTCCGCTCACTCAGCATCTGTTTACGCTGGTGGCGCGTGATGCCCAGTTTCTCTGTAAACAGCTGCCGCGCGGCACGCGCCTGAGCCTCAATCTCTCGCCGCTGCATCTCGCCTCAGAGAGTTTCCGGCGTGATGTCCAGGCATGGATTAGCATCATGCCCGCCGATCACTTCAACTATGTGTTTGAAATTACCGAACGCACCATGGTCGGTGAAAAAAGCGCGGGAGAAATCTTCGCCTGGCTGCATGACAACAATTTCAAAATTGCGATTGATGATTTCGGTACCGGGCATAGCGCGCTGATCTATCTGGAAAAATACCCGTTCGATTACCTGAAAATCGATCGCGGCTTTGTGCAAAGCATTGGTACAGAAACCGTTACCTCGCCGGTTCTCGATGCGGTGCTGCTGCTGGCGAAAAAGCTCAATCTCAAAACCGTGGCTGAAGGGGTTGAAACGGGCGATCAGGCGGCGTGGCTGGTGAATCGCGGCGTGACGCATTTGCAGGGCTATCTGTTTAGTCGACCGCTGCGACCTGAAAACCTCGTCAGCTATTATCAACGTCAGCGCGCGCTGAGTTAACATCACGCGAACCCCATGAAACTGCTACCATAAAGTGCGGAACACCACAGGAGATCGCCCCACTTATGCTGCTGCGTCTTGTCACAGCGTTGTTCATTTGTAGCGCCATTGCGCCGCTGCATGCCGCCACCATCAACGAAAGCTATGCCTTCGCTAAGCTGGGCGAGCCGAAATATGCGGTGAATTTCACTCACTATGATTACGCCAATCCCGCCGCGCCTAAAGGCGGCAAAATCACGCTGGCGGTGGTCGGTACCTACGACAACTTCAATCGCTTCGCCTCGCGCGGCAATCCCGGCATTGGCACCGATACGCTGTACGACGGCCTGTTTACTACCTCTGATGATGAACCTGGCAGCTACTATCCGCTGATCGCGGAATCAGCGCGCTATCCCGACGACTATCGCTGGATGGAAGTGTCAATCAATCCTCATGCGCAGTTTCAGGACGGAACACCGATTACCGCGCAGGATGTGGCTTTTACCTTTCAGAAATTCATGACGGAAGGTGTGCCGCAGTTCCGCGTGGCGTTTCGCGACGTTCAAGTCAACGCGCTTAACCGCCTCACCGTGCGCATCGATATGCCGAAGCCGGACAAAGATCGGATTCTCAGCTGGCTGACGCTGCCGGTGATCCCGGAAAAATTCTGGCAAAACAAAAAGTTTAATGAGCCGATTGGCTATCCGCCGCTGGCCAGCGGGCCATATCGCGTCACTTCCTATAAATCGGGTCAGTTTATCCAGTACAGCCGGGTGAAAGATTACTGGGCCGCCAATCTGCCGGTGAATCGCGGGCGCTTTAATTTCGACACCCTGCGTTATGACTATTATCTTGATGACAACGTGGCGTTTGAGGCCTTTAAAGCCGGCGCTTACGATTTGCGCGAAGAGAGTTCCGCCAAGAAATGGGCGACGCAGTATCGCGGCCGCAACTTTGACAGTCACGCCATCGTCAAATCGACCATTCCCAACACCGTTTCCACCGACACGCGCTGGCTGGCGTTTAATAATGAAAAACCGCTGTTCGCCGATCGCCGCGTACGCGAAGCCATCACGCTGGCGTTCGATTTTGAGTGGATGAACAAAGCCTTGTTCTACGGCGCATATAAACGCACGCGCAGCTATTTCCAGAACACTGAATATGCTGCGCTTGGCTATCCCAAAGCCGAGCAGTTGATCCTGCTGGCTCCCTACAAAGCACAGTTGCCGCCGGAAGTGTTCAACAATGAGTATGCTCCGCCACGTTCTGACGGTAGCGGTTTCGACCGCGGCAACCTATTGAAAGCCATGAACTTGCTGAAAGCCGCGGGCTGGGAGATTAAAAATCAGCAGCTGGTGAACGTGAAAACTGGCCAGCCGTTCCGTTTCGAACTGCTGATGCGCAGCGGCACGCAAAACGACTGGGCGCTGCCGTTCCAGCACAGCCTTCAGCGTCTGGGCATACAAGTCTCGCTGCGCCAGATTGACAGTTCGCAATATTTACGGCGTTTACGCGAAGGTGACTACGACATGATTCCGTCACTCTATTATGCGATGCCGTGGCCCTCCACCAGCTTGCGCACCATCTGGCAGTCTGAGTTCATTAACTCCTCATGGAATACGCCGCGCGTGAAAGATCCGATCGTCGACCATTTTGTGCAGCAGATCGTTGAGCATCAGGGCGATGAGAAAGCGCTGCTGCCGCTTGGCCAGGCGCTGGATCGCATCCTGCTGTGGAATGCCTATATGATTCCGATGTGGTACAGCGCTGAAGATCGTATGGCGTACTGGGACAAGTTTTCCCATCCCGAGATTAAACCCGCGTTTGCTACCGGTCTGGAAAACTGGTGGTACGATGTGAACAAAGCCGGGCGATTGCCGGCCGATCGACGCTGAGGAGTCTGGTTTGGCAGCCTATTTTCTACGCAGGTTACTGCTGATCATCCCCACGCTGTGGGCGATCATCACCCTGAACTTCTTTATTGTGCAGATTGCGCCGGGCGGCCCGGTGGATCAGGCATTAGCCAACGTGCAGTTTGGTCATAGCACCGGCATTCCAGGCTCAGGCGGCGGCGACAGCGGCGCGCGCGGTGCGCTGATGCGTGACAATCCCGGCGATAGCCAATATCGCGGCGCGCGCGGCCTCGATCCGGAAGTGATCGCGGAGATTAAGCATCGCTATGGCTTCGATAAACCGCTGCTGCAGCGTTACGGTGAAATGCTGTGGAACTACATTCGTTTTGATTTTGGCGACAGCCTGTTCCGCAGCGCATCGGTGCTGCAGCTGATCAAAGAGAGTTTGCCGGTCTCCGTCAGTTTGGGATTGTGGAGCACCTTGATCATTTATCTGGTGTCGATTCCGCTGGGCATCAAAAAAGCGGTGCGTAACGGCAGCGCTTTCGATATCTGGAGCAGCACCTTTATCATCATTGGCTATTCGATCCCGGCATTCCTGTTCGGCATCATGCTGATTGTGCTGTTCGCCGGCGGCAGCTATTTCGACTGGTTCCCGCTGCGCGGCCTGACGTCACCGCAGTTTGATGCGCTGCCGTGGTACAGCAAAATCAGCGATTACCTGTGGCACATCACGCTGCCGGTGCTGGCCACGGTGATTGGCGGTTTCGCCACGCTGACCATGCTGACTAAAAACTCCTTCCTTGATGAGATCCGCAAACAATATGTGGTCACCGCGCGCGCCAAAGGGCTGGATGAGAAGCGCGTGCTGTACGGCCACGTGTTCCGCAACGCCATGCTGCTGGTGATCGCCGGTTTTCCTGCCACCTTTATCAGCATGTTTTTCACCAGCTCGGTGTTAATTGAAGTGATGTTCTCGCTCAATGGTTTGGGCCTGCTCGGCTATGACGCCACTATTCAGCGCGACTATCCGGTGATGTTTGGCACGCTCTACATCTTCACTCTGATTGGCCTGCTGATGAATATTCTCAGCGATCTGACCTATACGCTGGTCGATCCGCGCATTGATTTTGAGGGACGCTGATGCGCTTATCTCCGGTTAACCAGCAGCGCTGGCAGCGTTTTCGCCATAACCGACGTGGTTACTGGTCGCTGTGGATTTTCCTGATCATTTTTGTCCTGTCGCTAGGCGCTGAGCTGCTGGCTAACGACAAACCGCTGCTGGTGCATTATCAGCAACGCTGGTACGTGCCGCTGCTGTTCAACTACAGCGAAAGTGATTACGGCGGCGATTTTTCCACACCCGCTGATTATCAGGATCCCTGGCTGAAGCAGCGCATCGAACAACAAGGTTGGGCGATCTGGGCACCGATTCGCTTCAGCGACAGCACCATCAACTTCGCCACCGATGTGCCCTTCCCTTCGCCGCCTTCGGCACAAAACTGGCTCGGCACCGATGCTAACGGTGGCGATGTGCTGGCACGCTTGCTGTATGGCACGCGCATCTCATTACTGTTTGGCATCATGCTGACGCTGTTCTCCAGCGTGATTGGCATCGTGGTCGGCGCGGTGCAAGGTTACTTTGGCGGCCGCATCGATTTGGTGGGTCAACGCCTGATTGAGGTGTGGTCCGGCATGCCGTCGCTGTTCCTGCTGATTCTGCTCTCCAGCGTGATTCAACCCGGCTTCTGGTGGCTGCTGCTGGTCACGGTGGTGTTTGGCTGGATGAGCCTGGTGAGCGTGGTGCGCGCCGAATTCCTGCGCGCACGTAACTACGATTACATCCGTGCGGCGCGCGCGCTCGGCGTCAGCGACAGACGCATTATGCTGCGCCACATGCTGCCCAACGCCATGGTCGCCACGCTGACGTTTTTGCCGTTTATCCTGTGCGGCTCCATCACCACGCTAACTTCGCTGGACTTCCTGGGTTTTGGTTTGCCAGTGGGATCGCCCTCGCTTGGCGAGCTGCTGCTACAGGGCAAAAACAATTTACAGGCGCCGTGGCTGGGACTGGCGGGCTTCTTTGCCCTCGCCCTGCTGCTGTCGTTACTGATCTTTATCGGCGAAGCGGTACGCGATGCCTTTGACCCGAGCCGAGGACGCTAAATGAGCCTGTTAACGGTGAATCATCTGGCGGTGGCCTTTCAGGATCGCCGCGTGGTGGAAGACATTTCGCTGCAGATTGATGCCGGCGAAACGCTGGCGCTGGTGGGCGAATCCGGTTCCGGTAAAAGCGTGACTGCGCTGTCGATCATGCGCTTATTGCCGCAGCCGCCGGTCAACTATCCGCAAGGCGAAATCCTGTTTAACGGCCAGAATATTTTGCAGGCCAGCGAACGCACCTTGCGCGGGCTGCGTGGCAACCAGATGGCGATGATTTTTCAGGAGCCGATGGTGTCGCTCAATCCGCTGCATAACGTGGAGAAGCAGCTGTATGAAGTGCTGTCGGTGCATCGCGGCATGCGGCGCGAAGCCGCACGTGGCGAAATGCTGAGCTGCCTGGATCGCGTCGGCATTCGCCATGCGGCATCGCGTTTGCAGGATTTTCCGCACCAGCTTTCCGGTGGTGAGCGCCAACGCGTGATGATCGCCATGGCGCTGCTAACCCAGCCGAAGCTGCTGATCGCCGATGAACCCACCACCGCGCTGGATGTGACGGTTCAGGCGCAGATTCTGCAACTGCTTCGCGAACTGCAGCGTGAACTCAATATGGGCATGTTGTTCATCACCCATAACCTTAATATCGTGCGTCAGCTGGCGCACAGCGTCACGGTGATGCGCAATGGCCGCGCTGTGGAACACAATCGCTGCGATATGCTGTTCAGCCAGCCGCAGCAGCCCTATACGCGCGAACTGATCGCCGCCGAGCCGGATGGCGAACCGGTGCCGCTGCTGGATGCGCAACCGCTGTTGCAGGTGAAAAACCTGCAGGTTGGTTTCCCGATCCGGCGGGGATTGCTGCGTCGCACCGTGGCAGAGAAGATGGCGCTGAAGGATCTTAGCTTTACCCTGCGGCGTGGCGAAAGCCTCGGACTGGTGGGCGAATCGGGTTCGGGCAAGAGTACAACGGGCCTGGCGCTGCTGCGTTTAATTAGCGCGCGCGGTGAAATCTGGTTTGACGATCAGCCGCTGCATCAGCTGTCGCCAAAGCAGTTATTGCCGCTGCGCCAGCGCATTCAGGTGGTGTTTCAGGATCCCAATTCGTCACTCAATCCGCGCATGACGGTGCAACAGGTGATTGCGGAAGGTTTAGCGGTGCATCGCCCGGAACTGAGCAGTGCGGAGCAGGAAGCCAAAGTGATTGCGGTGATGCAGGAAGTGGGACTCGATGCCGACAGCCGTTCACGCTATCCGGCGGAGTTTTCAGGCGGTCAGCGCCAGCGCATCGCGATCGCCCGCGCGTTGATCCTTGAGCCGCAGCTGATTGTGCTGGATGAACCTACCTCGTCACTGGACCGCTCGGTGCAGAAGCAAATTCTCACCTTACTGCGCCGTTTGCAGCAGCAGCATCAGCTCGCCTATCTGTTTATCAGCCATGATTTGCAGGTGGTGCGCGCGCTCTGTCATCAGCTGATTGTCCTGCGTCAGGGCGAAGTGGTGGAGCAAGGTGATTGCGAAGCGCTGTTTAACGCACCAGCAGCCGATTACACGCGGCAGCTGCTGGCGTCTGCGCAGGGAAAAGATTTGAGTCAGTGACCATCAAAGGTTTCGGCGATAGCGACACCCTGATTTTTCAGGCAACAGTTGGTCGCGCTTTCGTCATCACGTTGAATCAGCAGGCAAGGCTGCCCTTCGCACTCGGCGATTTTGCACTCGACCTGAATCTGCGCCAGCGTGTCTTTCAGCTGGTGCAGAATCTCCAGCGCCGGATGACCATCGTGACTCAGCAAGCGCAGCACCACTAAATCTTCGGCATGCACGCCATTCGCCGCTTCCTGACGCTCAATTTCACCCGCATGTTCCAGCGACCAGCGATAATGTTGTGGCAAGCGATGCACAACGGAAAGTTGCAGCATAGTTATACGGCCCCCAGAGACGTTAACTTTATTCACGACGACGGCACAACGTGGTGAATCCCAACCTGGTTAGCTCAGAATACCAATTCAATCTGCCTTCTCGTTTTAAGCACAAAGCGTGTAGCCAATTTATAATTTGCGAGGCTTCTCACATTTATGCCTATGTTTACCGTGTTCGGCTGCGGTTAACAATCATTTTAGACGCATTATCGTTACTTTTTTATCTCTAAATTTTCACATAATGGAAACATTAAGCATAACGAATGAATGGGGATTAGCGAGTGAGGGAAGAGATTTAATCGATGCCAGGTCGCCATTCATGGCGTAATGCTCGTCAGTTAAGACATAAAAAAACCCTAATTACCGAGAGCACACATTGTAGCGGCGCAATTCATTGCGCGATAAATCGCGCCGCTACGGAAGGTGCGGTGATTTGATACGGCGCTTAACTGATCGGCATTACGCCATAAATGGCGACCCTAGGTTAATTAAAAAACTCACGCAACGCATCTGCCAGCGCCTGCGGTTGCTCATCTGGGATGAAGTGACCGCAGTGCGCGATTTTAATTCCCGTCACATCCGCTGCGAACTCGCGCAACGGCAATGCCATATCCGGAATCGAACCCTGATCGGCGCTGATCGCCACTAACGGCAAGGCTAATTTGCCGCGCTCTTTTAGCAACGCACGGTTTTGAGCCGCCGAAACCGTCACTTCACGATAAGTCGCCATTCCCGCGCGTATCGCGCCCTTCTGCTGGAGCAAACGGGTATATTCCGCCATATCTTCATCGCCAAACACCATTGGGCTGGCCGCTTTGCGTTTCAGGAACCATTCAAGATAGATCGCTTCGCGCCCTTCTATCAGCGCCTCCGGTAAATCCGGTAATAAATGAAACGCGAAGTGCCAGGTTTTCCAGGCTTTATCCGGCGTCGCGGGCAGCGATTCCGGTAAAGTGACGCCAGGAATACCGGCATCGAGCAGCGCCAGCTTTTTCACCTGATCGCTAAACAGCGTGGCATACGGCCAGGCAACCCACGCGCCGACATCGTGCGCGGCGAGGTAATAGCTTTCATGACCTAACTGCTGCATCAAGCCCTGCACTTTCTGCGCCAGCGCTGTGGTGTCGTAGCCGCTGAGCGGTTTGTCTGAATCGCCCTGGCCGGGTAAATCTGGCGCGATAATAAAATAGCGATCGCCCAGCAGCGCCATCACCTGACGCCAGGCGAACCAGCTTTGCGGAAATCCCGCCAGCAGCAGCAAAGTTTCCCCATTTGGATTGCCGCCGCTGACGTAGTGCAAACGCACGCCGTCCACCGTGGCGTAATGATGGGAAAATCCGTCTAACTGGTTGAATGGCTGGGTCGAGCCCGGCGCGTACTTGATAACTGATGCTGACATTTTCGCTCTCCATATATTTAGGAAATGATCAATTCCTAAATACTACATGATGATCACAATAGAAGAAAAAGTTTTTGCAAAGCGACATTGGTCGCCATTAATGGCGGCCCGAGTGCACGAGTTGTTTGCTATTCTGAGCGCGACTCTTTCTTAACAATTGTGAAACTTATGCGAACATCGGATTTGTTGCGGCTGCTGTTTTTAGCGGCGATTTGGGGTGCCAGTTTTCTGTTTATGCGCATTGCGGTACCGGCGCTGGGCGTGGTGAACACCGCGTTTTTACGCGTGTTTTGCGGCATGTTGGGTTTACTGATCATCATGGCGGTGATGCGCATTCCACGCCGCTTTGAGGGCAAACTAGGTTGGGCAATGCTGCTGGGCGTTATCAACTCAGCGATTCCGTTCCTGATGTATTGTCTGGCGGCGCGCGTGCTGCCTGCGGGCTATTCGGCGATTCTCAACGCCACCACACCGTTAATGGGCGTGATCATTGGCGCGGCGTTTTTCGATGACCGACTGACGATCAACAAAGTTCTCGGCATGATCGCCGGATTTAGCGGCATCATTGTCATCAGCACCACCGGCGAAGCGCATCTGAGCAGCACCTTAATCGGAGGGATTTTGGCTTGCCTGGTCGCCACCGCCTGTTATGGATTTGCCGGTTTCCTGACCAAGCGCTGGATTGGGGCACGCGGCGGACTGGATGCCACCAAAGTTGCTTTTGGCAGTCAACTCGGCGCATCGCTGTTTTTACTGCCGGTTTTTGCCTTTAGCGCACCGCAAACGCCCGCCAGCAGCTGGCAAATCCCGGAAGTGTGGGCTTCTATTTTGGCGATTGGCTTTATCTGTACCGCGCTGGCCTACATTATTTATTTCCGGCTGCTGGCGGATATTGGCCCGCTGCGCACGCTGACCGTCACCTTTATGATCCCGCCATTTGGGATTTTATGGGGCTGGTTAGTGCTGGGCGAGCAGATCAATCAAGGCTTTATCGGCGGTTCGTTGCTGATTGTCTGCGCGGTGTGGCTGGTGACCAGCAACGGCTTCGGCAAACGCGCCGCTATAAACAGCAGCGCCAGCAAATAGCGTTTAATGCCGATCAGTTAAGCACTGAATCACATCACGGCACATTTCGTAGCGGCGCGATTTATCGCGCAATGAATTGCGCCGCTACGATTTGTGCGCGCAGTAATTTATGTGTTTATCTCTCAACGGACAAACATTACTGCAACTAACGTTACTTTTTACCGGATGGCTTCAGCGATCGATTGAGATCCTGAATACGCTTCATGGTTTTTACCGTACGCGATGAGGTCGCGGAAGCCACCGACAAAATCAACATCTCCAGACACACCAACACCGTTCCGTGCAGCGGCATGCGACCATTCTCGCCGCCGCGCGGCACGTTGATAATCACATCCGCCTGTTTAGCGAAAGCCGAATCCAGAGCGTTGGTGAGTAAAACCACCGGCATGCCGAGACGCTTCGCCTCTTTCAGTGCGGTGATGCCTTCCCGATGCGCCGATTTCTGCGCCATCATAATCAGCACATCGCCGCGTTGCAGCGTGATCAACTGTTCCGCCAGCGCGATGCCAGAGCGATTGAGCGTCACCGCCGGAATACCAATGCGCGTGAACAGACGCGCGCTGTAATCCGCCAAAATCCCGGACGCATTGATGCCAAACAGCGCCACCTGACGCGCGTCAATCAAGTGCGTCACCGCTTTGGCGACGGCTTCACGATTGTGCGATTCGGACAGCGCATCGCAGGCACGTTTATGGCCGCTCAACACAAAATCGATGCCCGAATTGATATCGCACGACAGTTCGCTGACGGTGGCGCTCATCTTCTCTTCAGAGTTCATCGCCGGGCCAAACCAGGCGTTCAACGTGGTTTTCAAATCCCTTAAACCGGCAAAACCTAACGCCTGCACCGCGCGCACCACGGTGGCATCCGAGGTGTTAGTGGCGTCAGCAATTTCCAGCGCCGTAGCATCCAACACCACCTCGCGATGCTCATGGATGTAGCGCGCCACCGCTTGCAGACTGGATGATAATGTCGGCGCGCGTGACCGATAACGTTCTCCCAGAACATCCACACGACTTTTAATGCTATTTCGACTCATCTGCTGATTGCTCTTTAAAGAGTGAGAGTATTACTAAAGGTTTGTAGTGAATGACCCACTTACTACTTAGCTTATAAGCTGTAACCCAATGAATTTATATTAATAAAAATGTAACGGATTCGTAATCATTTCCATTTACTACTACATTACATCATGGTTGAATGATTCTCAATTGCATTGCACCAGGTTAATGATCAATGAATAACAACAAGCCGTCTGCTTTTAAAACTCAACGCCATCCCGCCATTCTGGCTGCGATTTACGGCGTCAGCATCTTTGGTTCCGCCAGCAGTTTTGCCGCTGAGGAGAGCAACACGCTCACCGTCTCGGCGCAGGAAGATAACGCACAAGGTTACAACGTCACCAATAGTTCGGTCGGCGGTAAAACCTCCACGCCGCGAATTAACCAGGCGCAGTCGGTCAGCGTGGTTACGCAGCAGCAGCTGGAGGATTATCAGGCATCGAGCCTTGCCGATGCGATGCGCTTTGTCAGCGGCGTCACGGAAGGCAACACGCTGGCCGGCACCGAAGATGGCTTCTTGCGTCGCGGCTTTGGCAGCAATTCGGATGGATCGATCTATCGCGACGGCGTGCGCAGCAGCCAGGGTTTGAACTTTGATGCCACCACCGAGCGTGTTGAGGTGCTGAAAGGCTCCGCATCGTTGCTGTACGGCATCCAGAATCCGGGTGGCATAATCAATGTGATAAGCAAAAAGCCGCAGTATGAGTGGCACAGCAAAGTCAGCGGCCGAACCTCGAGTGAAGGCGGCGGCGCGGGCACCGTGGATGTCACCGGACCGCTCGGCAACGGCTTCGCCTTCCGCCTGATCGCGGAAAAACAGAATCAGGATTACTGGCGCAATTTTGGCAGTGAAAAGCACACGCTGATCGCGCCCTCGCTGCAGTGGTTTGGTGAGCAAGCCAGCTTCCTGATTAGCTATTCAGATTATCAGTACGACATTCCTTACGATCGCGGCACCGCATTCATCAACGGTAAACCGCTGGATATTGGCTACAAAGATCGTCTGGATGACAAAGCCAACCACGCGTGGGGCCACAACAAAACCCTCAACGCCCATTATGACTGGCAGTTTAATGATGACTGGAGCACGCGCGTCACGCTCGGCTGGAACCAGCGTCAATACGATAACAATGAAGTGCGCGTCACGGCGGTCAATCCCACCAGCGGCGTGGTGACGCGTCGCGCCGATGCTAATCGCGGTTTCAACCACAAAACCAAATACGTTTCCTGGGACGTGATCGGCTCACAGCACGTGTTGGGAATGACGCACGATCTGGTGCTGGGCACCGATTATGAGATGATCCAAACCTATCGCGCGCATCAGTATCAGGGCAAAGCCAACAACGGTTTCAACTTCACCGATCCGCAGTACGATATTTTGTCGCCGATTACCAATAGCAGCACTGAAAACAGTGCCAACGCCAACAACCTTAACCGTACGCACAGCCGTTCAATTTATGCCAAAGACAGCATCAGCCTGACGGAAAACTGGATTGCGGTGCTCGGCGGACGCTATCAGCATTACGAGCAGCGCGCCTCGAAAGGCTTCGATCCGGTGGTGCAAACGCTGGACAGCGAAGGCAACAAATTCCTGCCGCAGGCCGGTTTGATCTACAAAGTGACGCCGGACGTTTCGCTCTACACCAGCGTCAGTAAATCCTTCACGCCATCGACCGATGTTGATGATGATGGCAACGTCGGTAAACCGGAGCAAGGCACCACATGGGAAGTGGGCAGCAAGTGGCAGATTTCACCGAAGCTGTTTGCCAGCGTCGCGCTGTATCGCATCAACGAGCGCGATATGTCGCTAAGCATTAACGGCACCACGCGCGCCATCAATAAAGCGCGCTCCAGCGGCGCGGAATTTGAGTTGAATGGCGAAGTGCTGCCGGGCTGGGATCTCAGCGCCAACTACAGCTATGACAAAGCTGAGATCGTGGATGACGGCGTGAACGCGTCTAATAACGGCAATCGACTGCAAAATGCGCCGCGCCACGCTGGCGCACTTTATCTGAGCCATAATCTGGCGATCTCCGGCATTCCGGGCGATTTCCGCGTGGGCGGCGGCGCGCGCTATGTGGGAACGCGCGCCGGCGATCCGGAAAACAGCTTTACCCTGCCCGATTATGTGGTGGCGGACAGCTTTATCGCCTGGAACAATCAGCTGTTTGGCGAGAAAACCCAGTTAAAGCTCAACCTGAATAACCTGTTCAACAAACACTATTACACCTCCAGCGGCGGCAATCTGCGCGTGCGTGAAGGAGAAACCCGCAACCTGATGCTCGAGGCCAGCGTTGAATTCTGATTCGATATTTGATCAAGGCGCACCACGTGCGCCTTCCCTGCTCGGCCCGATGTTGGTGGTACTGGCCTGTTTTCTGCTGGTGCTCAGCAGCGCGGCGTGGGCGAAAATCATCACCGATATCGACGGCAATCGTGTTGAGATCCCCGATCGTCCGCAGCGTATCGTGCTGGGTGAAAGCCGCATGCTGTATACGCTAGCATTGCTGGTGCCGGGCGATCCGTTTCAGCATATTGTGGCGTGGCCGCAGGATCTGAAGAAGTACGACAGCCAAACCTGGAACAGTTTTGCCCGTCAGTTTCCCCAGATGCTGAAAATCCCGTCGCTCGGTGCCGGCGGCCCGAACGCCATCAATCCCGAGCAGATTCTGGCGCTGAAACCGGACGTGGTGATTCTGCCGAGCCTGGCGCGCTACGATGATGCCGACCTGCGCTTAGTCACCATGCTGAAAGCGGCGCATATTCCAGTGGTGAAGATCGATCTGCGCGTGCATCTGCTGAAAAACACCCGCCGCAGCGTGGAGATATTTGGCGAAGTGCTGAATCAGCAAGCGCGGGCAGAAGCGTTTAATCGTTTCTACCAGCAGCATATGCAGGTGATTCATGACCGGTTAGCCAGCTATCAGGGCGCAAAACCGTCGGTGCTGCTGCAACTGCATCTCGGACGTCGTAACGAATGCTGCGTGACGGCGATCAACGGCAGCCTCGGCGAATTACTCAACGCGGCGGGCGGCGACAATATCGCCAATAAAACCCAGCGCGGCGTGTTTGGTCGCCTGAGTGAAGAGAGCGTGATCGCCGCGCAGCCGCAGTACTATTTCGCTACCGGATTTGGCGATAACGCCTCGCAGGGCTTACTGAAATTAGGGCCAGACGTGGCACCCGAAACCGTGCTGACTAGTTTCAAACAGCTCACCGCGCAGCAAAACGGTTTACGTGAATTATCGGCATTGAAAAATGGTCACTCGGCGGTGATCTGGATGAACTTCTACCTCAGCCCGTGGCACATTGCGGCAACAGAATTTATGGCTAAGACACTCTATCCACAGCTGTTTGCGGATCTGCAACCTGAGCAGACCTTGCAGCAGATTTTCCATGATTTCTTACCGATTCCCTACAGCGGCACTTATTTTATTAACATCCCGCCAGTGAGCGATAAATAATCACTTCCGCTCCGCTTGTGATTAATCTGAACCTCGCTAATCTTAAATTTGCAGCACGGGCATGGCGTTGAAGCATTTATTTCCGCCATGCAACAACAACTCACGAGAGGATGTTTTATGGCTGAGCATAGAGGCGGTTCCGGTAATTTTGCTGACGATAAAAAGAAAGCATCAGATGCCGGTAAAAAAGGCGGAGAAAAAAGCGGCGGTAGTTTCAAAGACGACCCCGCAAAAGCCTCAGAAGCAGGTAAGAAAGGCGGTAAGAAGTAGTTAACCACGCTGTAAATAGCACACAGCACCTTGGAAACCCGCCAGGGCACGGACGCCCTAAACATTATCCCCCTCCCGCATTATCATCCTGAAAAAACCTGTTAATTACCTTACGTAACTGCCGGCCAATTTTAAGCCCTTCTGTTTACCGTTTCGTCTTAATAAATCTGATTGCTCACTTTCTAACGTGACAAATATCACATTTATGCCAGGCTTAATTTATTCACCTCATGCGACAAGGAGATATATATGACGACGCAAACCACCAATAAAACCCTAATTACTGAAACGTATCCGGTTCCGCCTTTTAAAAAGCAGACGCAACCGATGCCGGGTTTGGCGAGCAAAATGGATCCCCGTCCCGATCATGGTGAAACCAGCTATCGTGGCACCGGCAGATTGACCGGTCGTAAAGCCCTGATTACCGGCGGCGATTCCGGTATTGGCCGCGCCGTTGCCATCGCTTATGCCCGCGAAGGTGCTGATGTGGCGATCAACTTCCTGCCGGAAGAAGAAGCCGATGCGGCAGAAGTGGTGAAACTGATTGAAGCCGAAGGCCGCAAAGCGGTGGCGATTCCGGGTGATATTCGTTCGGAAGAGTTCTGTCAGAAGCTGGTGGATCAGGCCGCTGAACAGTTAGGCGGATTGGATATTCTGGTGAATAACGCCGGACGTCAGCAGTTTAATGAATCCATCCTGACACTTTCCACTGAAGACTTTGACGCCACCTTTAAGACCAACGTTTATGCGATGTTCTGGATTACCAAAGCGGCACTGAAATATCTGCCCGCTGGTTCGTCCATCATCAACACCTCTTCAGTTCAAGCGTACCAGCCGAGTGCGATTCTGCTGGATTATGCGCAGACCAAAGCTTCGATTGTCGCGTTCACCAAAGCGCTGGCGAAACAGCTGGGTGAAAAGCAGATTCGCGTCAATGCGGTAGCGCCCGGCCCATACTGGACCGCGCTGCAGGTGAGCGGCGGACAACCGCAAGAGAAAGTGGAGAAGTTCGGTGAATCGGCACCGCTGGGCCGTCCGGGACAACCGGCAGAAATCGCCCCGCTGTACGTGACTTTCGCCGATGTGAAAAACAGCTTCACCTCCGGCCAGGTGTGGTGCTCTGACGGCGGTACCGGCACACTGTAATCGTACGGTCGGTCGCCATAAATGGCGACCCTACGGTGATTTGTAGATGTAGGGTCGCCATTCATGGCGACCTTTTTACCCCGTTCAATCGCCCCGGAAACACGTCCCTCAACCACTCAATAAACACTCGCAACCGCTGCGTCAGATGGCGATTCTGCGGATACACCACATGAAACGGATAATTCCCCGGACGCCACGCCGCCAAAATCTCGACCAACTTCCCCGCCTGTAAATCTGCCGCCGCTGCGTAGCGGAAGGTCTGAATAATCCCTAATCCGGCAACCGCTGCCGCCAGATGCGCGTTGCTCTCATTGACGCCAATCCGATGCTCACTCTTAATCTCAAGCTGCTCCTCGCCCTGGGTAAAACGAAACGGAAATGCCCTGCCGCTCTGCGGTGATAAATAGCTCACCATGCGATGACCATTTTTCAGCTCCTGCGGATAAGCCGGCACGCCATAGGTTTTCAGATATCCCGGCGCGGCGCAGGTAATCATCTCCGCATCCCCCAAATGACGCGCCACCAGCGAAGAATCGCTGAGCGGGCCGCCGCGAATCACGCAATCCACGTTACCACTGATCAAATCCACCGCGCGATCGGCAACGCCAAGATCGATACGAATGTCAGGATAGTGGGCAATGAAATCGGGCAGCGCCGGAATTAACACATCGCGTGCGGTTGAGCCGCCAATATCAATACGTAGATAGCCGCCAGGTTTGGCGCTCTCCGCATTGAACGAGCGATCGATATCTTCCAAATCACGCACGATGCGCAACGCTTTTTCATAATAATCGCGCCCTTCCGGCGTCACCGTGACGCGCCGCGTGGTGCGTTGCAGCAAGCGGATGCCGAGATGCGCTTCCAGTTCCTGCACCAGTTTGCTCAGCGTGGCGTTGGGCATATCGAGCGAATCCGCCGCACGCGTAAAGTTGCCCGCTTCGACAACGCGCGCAAAGGCCTTTATCGCCATTAACTGATCCATACTGTGTTCCGCCGCCTTTAATTATACACACACAGGAATAGTCATTTCGATTTTACACCATTTATCAGCAAAGACCGTGACGATAGATTGCTTCTCATGCACTGCAACGCAGTCATCAAAACCTCATCACACATTGGAGAAGCAAACATGAACGCACTCAACGGTAAAATCGCATTGGTAACCGGCGGCACAACTGGCATTGGCCTGGCATCCGCGCAGGAGTTGGCGGCACAAGGCGCTCGGGTGTTTATCACCGGTCGTCGTCAGGCGGAACTTGATGCGGCAGTCGCCAGCATCGGTGCCAGCGCTAGCGGCATTCGCGCTGACGCTTCGGTGCTGAGCGACCTCGACAACGTTTACGCAGAGATCGCCAAACAAGCGGGCCGCCTCGATATCCTGTTCGCTAACGCCGGTGGCGGCGACATGCTGCCGCTCGGTGCCATCACCGAAGAGCATTTTGACCGCATCTTTGGCACCAACGTGCGCGGCGTGCTGTTCACCGTGCAGAAAGCGCTGCCACTGCTCAGTGACAACGCCTCGGTGATCCTCACCTCGTCCACCACATCAGTTCAGGGCACCGCCGGATTCAGCGTGTATAGCGCCAGTAAAGCCGCGGTACGTAACTTTGCCCGCTCGTGGGCGCTGGATGTAAAAGATCGCGGTATTCGCGTCAACGTGGTGAGTCCCGGCCCGGTGCGCACGCCAGGTTTAGGCGATTTAGTACCAGAAGATCAGCGTCAGGGATTGTTTGATGCGCTGGCGGCGCAGGTGCCGTTAGGTCGTCTTGGCGAACCCGGCGAGATTGGCAAAGTGGTGGCGTTTTTAGCGTCCGATGCATCCAGCTTTATCAATGCCGCCGAACTGTTTGTGGATGGCGGTATGGCGCAGGTCTGATAGCTATTTCGTAGGGTCGCCATTTATGGCGACCACTCTCAGCCCGCACCAGGATCCGCCTCCACATACAAATAACCAATCCCCAGCACCTGCCGCGCCCGATCCAACTGACCAAAATGCACATTAGTGCCTTTGCTTTTCAACGCATCACGCGGATCGAACGGATTGAAATCGATCTGCCGCACAATGGTCTGCAACCAACTGTCACCAAAGGTACAGCTGCGACCATACAACCAAATCTGATTGATATTCAGCGTGTTGAGGAAATTATACAAGCTCATACCAATCGCTTCGGCGGCGCGCTGTGCCCACGCTACGATCCAGGGTTCGCCCGCTTGCCACGATCGCAGTAATTGCTTGCTGCTGGGCTGTAGCGCATCGGGATCGCGCTGATGAGCCACCTGTTTTAAGGTGCTAAGTGAGGCCACTGTTTCCAGACAACCCTGGCGCCCGCAACTGCAACGCTGGCCGTTGGGCTCAATGATGGTGTGACCGATTTGGCCGCTGCCGTACAGATTGCCGCGAAAAATCTCACCGTTAATCACAAATGATGAGCCGATGCCATAATCCACGTTGATTACGCAAAATTCGCTGAGTGCATTTTGATTCAACCACTTCTCGGCCAGCGCCAGCATTACGCAGTCGTTGTCCACGCGCACTTCCACGCCGAGCTTCTCCTCCAGTAGAAATTTCAACTGCAACGGCGTTTTCCACGCGGCCTGCGGCATATGCTGTGATACACCGGTTACCGGATCGACCTGACCGTGTACTGCCAGCGCCAGATTGATGCGTCGCTTCGGCCACTGTTTGCAGGTTTGCCGCCACACCGACTCAATCTCGCTGAGCAATGCTTCCGGCGTTTGCGCTTTGACGGCGACTTGCTGAAATTCTCCCTGCGCCACCAGCTGCGCATCGGCCAGTTGTTGTTCAATGCTGGTCGGCTTGACACATAAACACAGCGTCCAGGCACCGTTGGATGGCAGCTGAAAACTGCCGTAGCTGTTACCGCGTGCGCTCATCAGCGCCTCTGAGTGTTGCAGTTTTCCTTCATCCAGCAGCGCCTGCAAAATTTTACTGGTGGCTGGAATGGTTAAGCCGCTGAGGTGTGCCAATTGAGATTTACTGAGTTGTTTATGCCGCCACATCAGCGACATAAACAACGCCTTATTATGTTTTCGCACCTGCAAATTGTTCAAACCAACCGGCTTCATTTTCTCTCCATCACAACAAATTCGCGTCATTTACTAAACAGAGTTTACTGTCTTTTGTGATGGTCTCGCCATCCTCTTCACAACCCTTGCTCTAAAGTTCGTGCTCATCCCAATAACAAAAAAATCTCCTCACCTCTCAAGAGACATTGAACATGACAACATCACCTGCAAACCATCCGTGGCTGATTCGCCTCGGCATTCCACCCGCGCTGGCATGGGGCTACGTCGCTGTATTGCTGTTTATGATTGGCGATGGCGTGGAGTCGAACTATCTCGCGCCTTATCTGCATGAAAATGGTTTCTCACTCAATATCGCGGCGGCGGTGATCGCCTTCTACGGCGTCACCGTTACGCTCGGTTCGTGGCTGGCCGGTTCACTCTCCACACTAATTGGCCCACGCAAAGTGATGCTGGCAGGCGGTGTGATCTGGATTGTGTTTGAAGTGCTGTTCCTCGCCATCGCCTTACCTTCCCATAGCGTGGCCTTGCTGGCGTTAACTTACGGCTTGCGCGGCGTCGCCTATCCAATGTTTGCCTACGCTTTTCTGGTGTGGATTCAGGCCGCAGCGCCCGCCGATATGCGCGGTTCAGCAACCGGTTGGTTCTGGCTGGCGTTTACCGGCGGCTTGCCCACGCTGGGATCGCTGGTGGCGATCTTCTCAATACAGTTAATTGGTGAATATGCCACGTTCTGGCTTTCGCTTGGGCTGGTTGTGTTGGGGTTGCTGGTCATGGTGGTTGCGCTGAAAGAACGCAGCGGCTATCAGTCGTTGCTCGATGAGCAACACCGTCAGCAGAGCGTTGCGCGCACGCTGATGGGCGGCATCGATATTGTGTGGCGTGAACCGCGCATCGCCGCCGCTGCCGTGGTTCGCATCATCAACACCACGCCTTACTTCGGCTTCTTTATTTTTCTGCCGGGCTTTTTCACCGAGCAGATCGGATTTACGCAAACCGAATATCTCAGCCTGATCACCATCATGGGCTTAGTGGGCATGAGTTTTAATCCGATTGTCGGCAAGCTCAGCGACCGTATCGGCTGGCGCAAAGTGCTGACGGTATTTGGTGGACTTGGCTCCGGCATCTCAATGTTGCTGATGTACTTCGTGCCGCAGTGGAGCCACGGTAGTTTTGTCCTCAGCGTCATCTGTGCCTGTTTATATGGCATCACCTTGTGTGGCTATGTTCCCGCTGCCGCGTTGTTCTCTTCCCTGTGCCAGCCGAAAGATAAAGGCAACGCGATGGCGATTTACTGCTTTGCTGCCGGGCTTTCCACTTTCTTTGGCCCTGCGCTGTACGCCGCCTTCAACGCGCTGTTTGGCACCTCGGGCGTAGTATGGGGTTACGCCGCGTTGTACCTGATCAGCGCCATCGTTTCCTGGTGCTTCCTGCTCAGCCCGCTTGATCCCGGCGAGCAGCATAATCCCGAGGCGCAGCGCCTGCGCCGTTTAGATTCTGTCGTTTCAGAGTAAAGAGAGAACCATGAAAGAGTTTGATTACATTGTGGTGGGCGGCGGCAGCGCCGGTTGTATCGTCGCCGCCAGGTTAGTCACGGAAGGCAATGCGCGCGTGCTGCTGCTGGAAGCCGGGCGCGATGAGTATCATCCGGTGTTAAAAATGCCAGCGGGTTATATGAAGTTTCTCGCCAGCGACAAATTCCTCACCATGCACCAGACCGAGCCGCAGCCACAGCTCAACGGACGCGGCGTGATTGTGCCGCAGGCGAAAGTGTTGGGCGGCGGTTCGACGGTCAATGCGATGGTGTATATGCGCGGCCATCGTCAGGATTACGCCGACTGGAACAGCGCGCTCGGCAATCAGGGCATCGACTGGTCGTGGGATGCGCTGCTGCCACACTTTACCGCCATCGAAGATAACGATCATCTTGGTGCGCCCTATCACGGCGTCGGCGGGCCAATGAAAGTGTCGCATCTCGGCCACTTCAGCCCACTTAGCCGCGCCTATGTGAAAACCCTGCAGGAATTGGGCATTCCTTACACGCCGGATTTCAATACCGGCAACCCGTTTGGCGTGGGCTTTATGCAGCACACCATTAACGGACAGACGCGCCAGCGCTGCAGCGTAGTAGATGCCTTTATCACGCCGCTACGCAAGGACGCGCGCTTGACCATCGTCACCGGCGCGCAGGTGGAGGAGATTCTGTTCGAGGGCACAAATGCCAGAGGCGTGAGCTACACACAGGATGGCCATCCGCAACGTGCCAGCGCGCGTAAAGAGGTGATCCTTGCTGCCGGTGCCTATCAAACGCCGAAGCTGCTGATGCTCTCCGGCATCGGTCCACAAGCCCAGCTGAAACAGCATGGCATCACGCTGCGTCAGCATTTGCCGGGTGTCGGCAAGAATTTGCAGGATCACTATGAAGTGCCGGTGGTTGCCAGCACCAACGGTGCCTTTGGCTATTACGGCCAGGATCGTGGCTGGTCGATGGTCAAAGCCGGCTTGCAATATATGTTGTTCAAAACCGGTCCGGTTACCACCACCGGCGTGGAAACCTGCGCTTTCTTTGACCCGCTCGATTTCGGCGCCACGCCAACTATTCAGATGTTCTGCGTGCCCACGGTGTATCTCGACCGCGACGTTATGGGCGCCGATCCTGGCCACGGCGTCACCGTCAATTCGCTGCTGCTGCGGCCCAAAGCCACCGGCGAAGTCACGCTGCGTGACGGCAACGCCAGCAGCTTGCCGATTATCGACACGCAAATTTTTGGTCATCCCGAAGATTTGGCGTGCACCATCGCCAGTTTCCGTTTTGCGCGTCAGGTCATTGCCGCCACGCCCATCGGCGCGATGGTGCAGCAGGAGATCTTCCCCGGCGCAGAGATCACGTCCGATGAAACTATCGCCGAACACTGCAAACGTATGGTGAAAACCGGCTATCACCCGGTCGGTACTTGCCGCATGGGCCACGATAACGATCCGCTGGCGGTGTTACATGACGATCTGCGCGTGCGCGGCGTTAACCGCCTGCGCGTGGTCGATGCCTCAATGATGCCCAACATTATCAGCGGCAACACCAATGCCATTGTGATGGCGGTGGCTCACCGTGCTGCTGAATTGCTATTGCAGACGCAGCAGAGCGAGAACAAGGAGCCCGCTTATGAGTGAAAAATTATCCCGCCTGCAGCGCGTACTCGCCTCCTGGCAGCTCGATGGTGTGCTGCTTACCCGGCGCGATAACATCGCCTGGCTGACCGACGGTGCCAGTTTTTACGTGGTGGAACGCGCTGAAATCGGTGTGGCGAGCCTTCTCATCACGCAGGACAAGGTTTTGCTGATCGCCCCTGAAAATGAGATGCCGCGTATCCTCGCTGAAGAACCGCAGCCGTTTGCCTGTGAAACGCTGAGTTATCCGTGGTTTCAATCGTTAAATACTTTGTTGCCTGTAGGCAAATTCGGCAGCGATACGCCGCAAAACGGCATGTCTGATATTCAGCCACAGATGGTCGTGCTGCGTCAGGGCCTGAACAGCAACGAGCAGCAGCGATTCAAAGCGTTGGGGCGCGAAGCCGCGCAAATTGTCGAAGGCGTGGCGCGCCAGTTACAAGCGGGCGTGACGGAATGGCAAGTGGAGTCCGAGATTGTCGCAGCCTGTCTGGCACGCGGTATTCGTCCGATGTGCACCTTAGTGGCGGCCGATGAGCGCATTGCGGCGTTTAAACATCCGGTGCCCACGCAGAAGAAGCTGCAACAACAAATGTTGATCACGCTCGGTGCCGAGCGTCACGGGCTGCACGTCAGTCTGACGCGGTTAGTGCATATCGGCGAACCTGGACCCGCATTACGCCAGCACCTCAACACGTTGTGTCAAATCCACGCCGATATTCTCTATGCAACACAGCCGGACCAAAGCTGGTCAACGCTATTTCAGGCAATTAAAGATGCCTATCAGCGGCACGGACATGGCGATGCGTGGCGCGATCATCATCAGGGAGGCCCGGCTGGTTATGGTTGCCGCGACGTGATCGTAACGCCAGAAACGCGCGGCGATATTCACCCTGATAGTGCCGTGGCGTGGAATCCCACGCTCAGCGGCGTAAAAAGCGAAGATACCTTTTTGCTCACTGCTGACGGCTGCGAAGCCTTAACGCGCAGTAGTGAATGGCCAATGATTACCGTGCAGCGCGGTGAGCATACGCTGCATTTCCCGGACTGGCTGGCGTTACCGGCATCTTCATAAGGAAGCGATATGTCATTACGATTACCCAATAAAAACGCGATTATCACCGGCGCTGGCAGCGGCATAGGCAGCGCGATCGCTACACTTTTTGCGCAACAAGGTGCACGCATGGCGCTGTTCGATCTCGACGGCGAAACCACCGAGGCGCTGGCGACAGAGTTGCAGCAGCAAAGTGGCCAACACTGTATTGCCTGTAGCGCAGATGTCACACACCCCGATGAGGTGCAACGGGCGGTGAACAAAGCGCAGCAAGCACTGGGCCCGATTGATATTCTGATCAACTGCGCGGGCGTGAATGTGTTTCGCGATCCACTGGCGCTGGAAGATGACGACTGGCAGCGCTGTATGGAGGTCAATTTGAAAGGACCCTACAACCTGATCCGCAGCGTGCTGCCGGGCATGCTGGCGCGGCAGTATGGCAATATCGTTAACGTCGCGTCGGTACACGGGCACAAAATCATTCCCGGCGCGTTTCCCTATCCAGTCGCCAAGCACGGTTTGATTGGCCTAACGCGCTCGCTGGGAGTGGAATATGCCAGTCAGGGCATTCGCATAAATAGCATTTCGCCGGGTTTGATCATGACGCCTGCGGCTGAAGCCTGGTTGGCAAGCTGCCCCGATCCACAAGCCGAGCGTGAACGGCAGGCCGCTTTGCTACCGTGCAAACGTATTGGTGAACCGCAGGAAGTGGCATATACCGCGCTGTTTCTCGCCTCGGACGAAGCGCGCTTCATCAACGCCACCGATATACTGGTTGATGGCGGACGCAGCCAGGTTTATCACGAGTAATGAATGATAATTGTAGGGTCGCCATTTATGGCGTAATGCTCGTCAGTTAAGCATCTTTCGGTCACCATAAATGGCGACCCTACAAAGGATTGGCGCGTTTTTCGTAGGGTGCGCATTCATGCGCACCTGCATACATATGGATAATAATGCTTAACTGAGCGGCATTAAGCCATTCATGGCGACCAATCCTTATTTATCCCTCAACCACTGGAATCTCATCCAGCCGAGTAAAGATCGCCATCCCCCGCTCCTTGCCAATCCGCACATCGTTATCAGCCCCCTGCGACGCGCCCGGAATACGTAAAATAGCGTCGCAACAGTGAATCAAACGATGCGCTACCGGATAGAGAAAAGATTCACTGATTTCATCGCCGATCTTCTGCGAACCGGCCGCGCTCGCCAGCGGCAACGCCAGCCATTCACCAATCACCGGCGTATGTCCGCGCTGGTAGACCTGCAGGGCAATTTGGTCTAATTTCTTAATGTTTTCATGAATTAACACTTCATTGCCGTTGGTGCCGCTGCGTACGGGTCCTGCGATTAGAATCAACATTGTGTTTCTCCAAAGGTTCAATTGTGTGGGCAAGCGTTTTTTTGCACGTTTTGCCCGGCGATGGGTGACAAAATCTACGCTAACATGCATAATCGTGCAGATACAAGCAAAAACATGAATGAGAAAATAATGCTCTCCAGCCAACGTAAACAGCAAATCCTCGCGATTTTGGGTGAGGAAAAACAGGTGATGTCGAGCGAGCTCAGCCAGCGCTTTGCGGTGTCCGAAGACTCAATCCGCCGCGATCTGCGTGAGTTAGCCGCCGAAGGATTATTGCAACGCGTACACGGCGGTGCGCTGCCGGTTTCTGCGGCTATCGCGCCGTTTGAAACACGCAAAAGCGTGCAAATTAGCTCCAAGCGTCTTATCGCGCAGAAAGCGGTCCAGCTGATTCAGCCGGGACAAGTGGTGATTATTGATGGTGGCACCACCACCGCCGAGATGGTGAAGCTGCTGCCGCCGGATCTGGCATTTACCGTGGTGACGCACAGCCCAAGCATCGCCGTGGCGCTGGTGGATTATCCGCTGGTTGAAGTGATCATGATTGGCGGCCTGCTCTATCGCCATTCGGTGGTCGCGGTAGGTGCGGCGGTGCTGGAAGGCATTGCGCGGATTAATGCCGATCTGTTCTTCATGGGCGTGACCGGCGTGCACAAAACGGCGGGATTAACCACCGGCAACTACGAAGAGGCCAGCGTGAAACGTGCACTTTCCGCCCGCGCGGCGGAAACGGTGGTGATGGTGTCGAATGAGAAGCTGAATTCCGCTTCGGCGTTTGCCATCGGCGAGTTATCACTGGCGAGTACGTTGATCGTTGATGCTCAACCCGATGACGAAATGTGCCAACTGCTGCGGAAAAAGCACATAACTGTGCTGTAAACGGCTATTCTTCGCTGCTGAACAATTAAGGTCATCGCACGCTTTCCAATCAAAGCCTATTCCGTAGCGGCGCGATTTATCGCGCAATGAATTGCGCCGCTACGATCCCTGCAAGCATTTTGATAATCAGGAGCTTAATAAGATGTCTGAGAATCCCACCATCGCCCTTATTGGACCGGGCGCGATTGGCACCACCATCGCGGCGGCGCTGCATGAAGTTGGACGCACGCCAACGATTTGCGGACGTACCGCGCATCCGCAGCTGGAGCTGCGTCACGACAGCGGCAAAATTATTGTTCCCGGCCCGGTGCTCACCAATCCCACCGAAATCGCGCAGCCTTTCGATCTGGTATTTGTGGCGGTGAAAACCACCCAGGTTGAGGACACCGCGCCGTGGCTCGCAGCGCTGTGCAATGAAAATACCGTGGTGTGCGCGCTGCAGAATGGCGTTGAGCAGAAAACCCAACTCGCGCCTTACGTCAATGGCGCAACCGTGCTGCCGTCGGTGGTGTGGTTCCCAGCCCAGCGCGAACCGGATGCCTCCGTGTGGCTGCGTGAAAAGCCGCGTCTGACGCTGCCAGAAACGCCGCACTCTGAGTTGGTGGTTGCGGCACTGCGCGACACGCGCTGCGCGGTTGATCTCTCCGCCGATTTCCTTACCATCGCCTGGCGCAAGCTGCTGCAAAATGCGGTTGCCGGTTTGATGGTGCTGTCGAATCGTCGTGCGGGCATGTTCCAGCGCAACGACATCAGTGCGCTGGCGCTGGCCTATTTGCAGGAGTGCCTGACGGTAGCGCGCGCCGAAGGTGCCGCGTTAAAAGATGAAGTGCCGCAGGAGATTGTGGAACGCTTCCACCGCGCACCGAGCGATTTAGGCACCTCGATCCTTGCCGATCGCCAGGCCGATCGTCCGCTGGAGTGGGATATCCGCAACGGCGTGGTGCAGCGTTATGGCCGGGCGCGCGGCATTCCCACCCCGATCAGCGATGTGATTGTGCCGCTGCTGGCGGCCGGTAGCGAAGGTCCGGGCTGAATCAACCTACACGTTTAAGGTCGCCATTCATGGCGACCACTCTCAACCGTCCTGCCTGCCAGTGTTTTATCCCGCCAACTTGCGAGATGTTGAAATCTTTACTAGGGTTTGCGCTTCTTCTGCCTCTTATAGCTTTCTTTTCCATTCAAGAAATTACGGCTGCGAAAGCTATAAGATCGCGCCATTTTCTCAATTGGGGAATTTATGAGCACAGGAACGGATACAACTCATTCAGCCACAGCCAGTGGCTTAACCGTTGATGACATCACCGTCATCGATAACAAATTGCTGAAACGCGCGGTCGCTGCCGCCGCGTTGGGTAATGCGATGGAGTGGTTTGATTTCGGCGTATACAGCTATCTCGCCGTGATCATTGGCCAGGTCTTCTTCGCCGATGCCAGCGCTGCCGCGCAGCTGATCGCTTCGTTTGGTACCTTCGCCGCAGCGTTTTTAGTGCGTCCGATTGGCGGCATGGTGTTTGGCCCGCTCGGCGACCGCATTGGTCGTCAGAAGGTGTTGGCGTTAACCATGATCATGATGTCGATTGGTACGTTCTGTATCGGTCTGATTCCGAGCTACGCCAGCATTGGTATCGCCGCGCCAATTCTGCTGCTGCTGGCGCGCTTGCTGCAGGGCTTCTCCACCGGCGGTGAATATGGCGGTGCCGCGACCTTTATCGCCGAGTACTCCACCGATAAGCGTCGTGGCTTTATGGGCAGTTTCCTTGAGTTCGGTACGCTGGGTGGATATCTGCTGGGTGCCAGCCTGGTCACCGCCATGATCGCTTTCTTACCGCATCAAACCATGATGGATTGGGGCTGGCGTGTGCCGTTCTTCCTCGCCGCGCCGTTGGGTCTGTTCGGTTTGTACATCCGATTAAAACTGGAAGAGACGCCAGCGTTTAAAGATCACATGGATAAGCGCGAAGAGATGGAGCACAACAAACCGCGTATGAGCGTGTGGCAGATGCTGCGCGATCAGCGTAAACCGCTGCTGAAATGTATTGGTCTGGTGCTGTTGTTCAATGTCTCCAATTATATGTTGACCGCCTATATGCCGAGCTATTTAACCGGCGTATTGGGAATGAGTGAATTATCCGGCCTGATGTTGGTGATGGTGATTATGTTTATCATGATGCCGCTGACATTAATGTGGGGACATTTAACCGATCGCATTGGCCGCCGTCCGGTGATTGGATTGGGTGCGTTGGGCTTGATTTTGCTGGCGATCCCGAGCTATATGCTGATTGGTTCCGGCAATATGCTGCTGGTATTCGCCGGATTAGCAATTCTTGGCTTATTACATACCTGCTTCAGCGGCACCATGCCCGCAACGTTACCGGCGCTGTTTGTTACCGATATTCGTTATAGCGCGCTGGCAATTGGTTTTAACTTATCGGTATCGCTGTTTGGTGGCACCACGCCGTTGATTACCGCCTGGTTGGTGGATAGCACGCACAACAATCTGATGCCGGCGTATTACATGATCGGTGCCGGCGTTATTGGTTTGCTGACGGTGTTGACCTTGAGCGAAACGGCGCGTAAACCGCTGAAAGGTTCATCGCCTGCGGTAGCGACAGAAGCCGAAGCGCATCGTTTGATCGATAAATTGCGTAAACGCAAGGTTAAGCATAAACCGGCGTAGACCGCAGGCCGCATCAATAGAGGTCGCCATGAATGGCGACCTCATCTAACCGAAGCGTAAAAATCCCCCTCTTGTTCGATAATTTCCGAAACCCGCCTGTAATCCATCGTCATGCGCCAGAAAAGGCCAAAATATCGACTATGATTTGTTGTCCGACCCAAGATTAATCCCGTTTTATTTATCGTTTTCAGCCAGTAGCGAATCGCTTGATGTCGTCCATTGCCCCTGCGTGGGCTAAACGAGGCAATTGAATGGAATTCAGATCATTTGAAAAATCCTGGGGCGCAGAGATTCTTGCTGATGACAGCGTCCGTTTTCGTGTTTGGGCACCTGGGCAGCAGCACATCACCTTAAGAGTTGCCGATAACGACGCAGCCATGCTCGACGCGGGCGACGGTTGGTTTGAGCTGCAAGTCAGCGGCGTTGCGCCCGGCGCAGAGTATAACTTTGTGCTGGCGGATGGCACGATTGTGCCAGACCCCGCTGCGCGCGCGCAAAAGGCTGCAGTTAACGGTCCTTCACTGGTGATCGATCCGCAAAACTATCGCTGGCAACATACCGCGTGGCAAGGTCGTCCGTGGCACGAAACCGTGGTCTACGAACTGCATATCGGCACTTTTACCCCAGAAGGCACTTTCCAGGCCGCTATCGCTAAACTGCCGTGGCTGGCCGAGTTGGGCATCACGCAACTTGAAGTGCTGCCGGTGTCGCAGTTTGGCGGCAATCGCGGTTGGGGCTATGACGGCGTGCTGCTCTACGCCCCGCATGCGGCTTACGGTTCACCGGATGATTTCAAAGCCTTTATCGATGCCGCGCATGCGCACGGTATCTCGGTGGTGCTGGATATCGTGCTCAACCACTTTGGCCCGGAAGGCAATTATCTGCCGCTGCTGGCGCCGGAATTTTTCCACCAGGAACGCATGACGCCATGGGGCGCAGGCATTGCTTATGATGTCGATGCGGTGCGGCGCTATATCGTGGAAGCCCCGCTCTACTGGCTGCAGGAGTTTAATCTGGATGGTCTGCGCTTCGATGCCATCGACCAGATTGAAGACAGTTCCAGCAAGCATGCACTGATTGAGATTGCCGAACGCATCCGTCAGGAAATTCCCCATCGCCCTATTCATCTCACCACCGAAGATTGCCGCAACGTTATCTTCCTGCATCCGCGCGATAAACACGGTAACGCGCCGCTGTTTAGCGGCGAATGGAACGATGATTTTCATAACGCGGTGCATGTATTCGCCACTGGCGAAACCCACGCCTACTACCAGGATTTCGCCGACGTGCCGGAGAAGTTAGTCGCGCGTGTGCTGACTGAAGGCTTTGCTTATCAGGGCGAACTGTCGCCGCAGAGTGGGCAGCGGCGCGGCGTGCCTAGCGCCAGCCAGCCGCCGGTGGCGTTTGTTGATTTCATTCAGAACCACGATCAGGTCGGTAACCGCGCGCAGGGCGATCGTTTGATCAGCCTGGCGGGCAGCGATCGCACCAAAGTGCTGCTGGCGACGCTGCTGCTGTCGCCGCACATTCCGCTGCTGTTTATGGGCGAAGAGTACGGCGAAACCAATCCGTTCCTGTTTTTTACCGATTTCCACGGCGATTTGGCCAAAGCGGTGCGTGAGGGTCGCGCGAAAGAGTTCACCGGCCACGCCGGGCATGACGAAGAGGTGCCGGATCCCAACGCCGAGCAGACCTTTACCCGCTCAAAGCTTGACTGGAATAAGTTACAAACGCCTGAAGGCCAGAGCTGGCTGGCGTTAACGCGCGAGCTGCTGGCGCTGCGTCAGCACTATATCGTGCCGCTGCTGGCCGATGCCGGCGGCAACAGCGGCAAAGTGCTCGCCACCGCTGAAGGCTTCGTTGCCGTCAGCTGGCATTTCCCACAGGGCGAACTGTCGCTGGCGCTGAATATTGGCAAGCAGACGCAACCTTTACCCGCCATGCCGGGCCGCACGATTTTCGCCTGGCCGCAAGAAACTGAAGCATTGCCACAACACGCCATCGTGGTGCGTTTGGATCAGGGAGCAACAACATGAGTATTCCAACTGCGACGTACCGCATTCAGTTCCGCAACGGCATGACTTTTGATCGCGCCGCTGCGCTGGTGCCTTATCTGCAACGCCTCGGCATCAGCCATCTTTATGCGTCGCCGATTTTCAGCGCCACCGCCGAATCCACCCACGGTTACGACGTGATCGATGCCAATGAGATCGAGCCCACAATTGGCGGCCGCGACGGCTTTAATCGTCTGGTTGAGGCGTTGCAGGACGCGGATATCGGCTTGATTATCGACATCGTACCGAACCATATGGCGGCCTCGCTGGAGAACGCCTGGTGGCGCGATGTGATTGAGTATGGCGAGAGCAGCCGCTATGCCAATCACTTTGATATCGACTGGACGCGCCGCCTGACGCTGCCGTTTCTCGGCGACAGCTTCGAGAACGTGCTGGAAAACGGTGAGCTGAGCATTAAAGCGCATCCGCAAACCGGCCATCCGGCGCTGGCGTATTACGACAGCTTTTACCCGCTGACGCCCGCCAGCTGGCAGGATCGCGCCGACGAGGTGCTGGCGATTACTGAAGCCAAAGCGATTGCAGAACTGCATGAGCAGCAGCCGTGGCGCTTGATCAGCTGGCGCGATGCACGCAGCGAGCTCTCCTATCGCCGCTTCTTTGAGATCACCGGGCTGGTCGGCGTGCGCGTGGAGGATGAAGCGGTGTTTGCCGATTCCCACCAGCTGATTCTTGAGCTGGTGCGATCTGGCGCGGTCAGCGGCCTGCGCGTCGATCACGTCGATGGGCTGGCCGATCCGCAAGGCTATTTGCGTCAGCTGCGCCAGGCCACCGGCCCGGATTGTTACATCACGGTGGAAAAAATCCTCGCCGAAGGGGAACAGATTCCTGCCGACTGGCCGATTTCCGGTACCACCGGCTACGAGTTTATTGCCGCGCTGTCGCACGCGCTGGTCGATGATTCGCAGATCGATACGCTGCATCTGGCGTATGAAGCCACCACCGGACAACGCAACGACGTTGAGGGCGGGCTGCGCGTAGCACGCGAATTGATGGTCGATCGTAATTTCGCCGGTGAGTTTGCGCGTTTACTCAAGCTGGCAACGCAGATTGCCGGTTCAGAACAGCGCAATCTCGGCGAAGCAGAACTGCACGTCGCGCTGCGGGAAATCCTCATCGCCTTCCCGGTGTATCGCACTTATGGCCAGCAGGATGGCATGCCGCTCGAAGGTGAAGAGCTGCTGCAACAGGTGCTGGAAATGGTGAAAAACAGCGCATCGCCAACGGTACTGAGTTTGCTGCAGGCGATTCTGCTGGGCGCGGTATCCGAAGAGAGCGAACAGGTCGCGCATGAATTCCGCGTGCGCTTCCAGCAGCTGACCGGACCGCTGATGGCGAAGTCGGTGGAAGACACGCTGTTCTTCCGCAATCACGTCGCATTAGCGATCAATGAAGTGGGCGCAGAACCGCTGCCGCACCCCTTCTCACTGGCGCATTTCCACAGCGAGATGCAAACGCGGCTGCAACAGCAGCCCGATGGCATCTCTTCCACCTCAACCCACGACACCAAGCGTGGCGAAGATGCGCGTGCGCGGCTGTATACGCTGAGCGAAGCCCCTGCACTGTGGGCGGAACACGTAGCGCGCTGGCGGCAGATTAATCAGGCGCAGGTGGTGGAGCTGGACGATGGCGCCGCGCCGGAGCCGGCAGTGGAATGGATGCTGTATCAGGCGTTAGCCGGTGTTTGGCCGACCACGTTGCAGCCGCAGGATGCCAGCCAACTCGAAGCACGCTTTATTCCCTTTGTGGAGAAAGCATTACGCGAAGCCAAACTGCGCACCGATTGGGCAGAGAGCAATGAAGCCTACGAAAAAGCGGTGCTGGATTACGCGCGTCATCTGCTTTCACCAACCAATCAGCTGTTCCTCAGCGATTTCAGCCACGCGTTGCAGCCGTTTATTCAGGCGGGATTGATCAACAGCCTGACGCAAACGGTGATCAAACTCACTGCGCCGGGCGTGCCGGATATCTATCAGGGCAGCGAAGCGCTGGATTTCAGCCTGGTCGATCCCGATAACCGCCGCACCCCGAACTTTGCGCTGCTGGAGCAGCAGCTGGAAGAGTCCGCTTCGCCCGACTTCAACGATGCGCAAAACTGGCTGAGCGGCAAACTGAAACAGCAGGTAATTGCGCGCTTGCTGCATCTGCGCCGTGATTATCCGCAGCTGTTCCGCGTCGGCGATTATCAGCCGCTGGACGTTAGCGGCGAACATCAGGAGAAAGTCATCGCCTTTGCCCGTCAGGACAGCGACCACGCGCTGCTGGTGATTCTGCCGCGCCTGAGTTTCGACAACGCGCAGTGGACGCAAACCGAAGTGGTGCTGACCGAGTCACTCGCCCATCGCCACTATCGCAACTTATGGAGTGGTGAAACCGTGACGATTGGCGATTACATTGCGCTGGATGAGGCGGCCTCAAGTGCGCCGTTAGTGCTGCTGAGCAGCTGATGCATCACCCGATTAATCTGTATGGAGAATAATTGATGACAAGTAAGCCTCTAGAAATTACAGCAGGTTCGGGACAAGTACTTGGCGCTAACTTTGATGGTCAAGGCGTGAATTTTGCGCTGTTTTCCGCCTGCGCTGAGCGTGTGGAGCTGTGTTTGTACGATGAGAGCGGCGAAAACGAAATCGCCCGCTTCGATATGCCGGAATATACCCACGAAGTGTGGCACGGTTACATTCCCGGCTTGCAACCCGGCGCGCTCTATGGTTATCGCGTGCATGGCCCTTACGAGCCGGAGCATGGACATCGCTTTAACCCCAACAAGCTGTTGCTGGATCCTTACGCACGCGAACTGGCGGGCGAACTGCAGTGGGATGAGTCGCACTTCGCGTATGATCTGCTGCATGAAGACAAGGATTTGAGTTTTGATACCCGTGACAGTGCGCCGTTTACGCCGAAATGCGTGGTCATCGATCCCAATGAATTTGACTGGCAGGATGCCAATCGGCCAAATATTCCGTGGTCGCAAACGGTGATTTATGAAGCCCACGTTAAAGGCTTCAGCCAGCTTAATCCGGCGGTGCCCGAAGAGATGCGCGGCACTTACGACGGTTTAAGCAATCAGGCTTCGATTGATTACATCAAAAGTCTGGGCGTGACCACCGTTGAGCTGCTGCCGGTACATGGTTTCCCGGACGATCAGCATCTCTTGGATCGCGGCCTGAAGAATTTCTGGGGTTACAACACGCTGGCGTTTTTCGCACCGGCCACGCGCTACTTTGGTCCGCGCGGCATTCAGGGCTTCCGCGATATGGTACGCGCCTTCCACGATGCCGGTCTCGAAGTGATCCTCGACGTGGTTTACAACCACACCGCCGAAGGCAATGAACTCGGCCCAACCTTGTCGTTTAAGGGCATCGATAACTACTCCTATTACCGCACGCTACCCGATCAGCATCGCTATTACATCAACGATACCGGCACCGGCAACACCGTAAACACCTCGCATCCACGCGTGCTGCAGATGATTCTGGATTCACTGCGCTATTGGGCCGAATCGATGCACGTTGATGGCTTCCGCTTCGATCTCGGCACCGTGCTGGGCCGTGAGCCAGAAGGCTTTGACGAACGTAGTGGCTTCTTCGATGCCATTATGCAAGATCCGGTGCTGTCCAAACTGAAGCTGATTGGTGAGCCGTGGGATATCGGGCCGGGCGGCTATCAGGTTGGCGGCTTCCCGCCGGGCTGGGCGGAGTGGAACGATAAGTATCGCGATACGGTGCGCGAATACTGGAAAGGTGACATGGTCACTAATGACTTTGCCGCGCGCCTGCTGGGTTCCGGCGATCTCTACGATCAGCGTGGCCGTCGTCCGTGGTCCAGCATCAACTTCCTAACCGCACACGATGGCTTCACGCTAAACGATTTGGTTTCGTACAACGAGAAACACAACGAAGCCAACGGCGAAGACAACAACGACGGACACAATGATAACCGCTCGTACAATTACGGCGCCGAAGGCCCGACTGACGATGAAGGCATCAACGCGGTGCGTGAGCGGCAGAAACGCAACTTCCTCGCCACGCTGCTGTTCTCGCACGGCACGCCGATGTTGCTGGCGGGCGATGAGTTTGGCCGTAGCCAGCTTGGCAACAATAACGGCTACTGCCAGGACAGCGAGATTTCCTGGCTGCATTGGGAAAACCTGCCGCCTTCCGCCGATGCCCTGCGCGACTTTACCCGGCATATTTTGGCGTTAAGGGCCAGGCAGCCGCTGCTGCGCCGTGAAAGCTGGCGTGATGGTATGGAAATCAAATGGTTTAACGCCGGTGGCGGTTTCCAGCAGGCCGACCAATGGGATGATGGCACCACGCTCGGGGTGTATCTCGGCCGTCCGGATTTACAACCCGAAGAAGGCATCTGGCATGACGTACTGATGCTGTTTAATCCGTACGAAGGCAACGTGCCGTTCCGCATCCCGCAGTTTGGCGAAGGCGGATGGGTGCTCGAACTCTCCACCTCTGATGGCGTTGAAAAAGGATTAGTGATTACCAAAGAGAAGGATTTCGAGCTGGAAGGCCGCAGCATGGCGCTGTTCCGCAGGCCGTAACCCTTCTTTTTCTCGATGCGCAATAAATTGCGCCGCTACCAAGTGAGTGCACGTATCTGTAGCGGCGCGATTTATCGCGCTCTGTTGCAATCCTCCCCGCTAACCCCCCTGTCTCTGCAACGATATGAGTTACCGGTTTTAAAAATAAATTAACTAAATTCCTTAATCTGCCGATGGTTATTAATCTGCCCTCTTCCCTACACGGCTTTTGCCGGGACGCTTTAAGATTAAGGATAATAAAATGAACATCTCCCAACGTCTGTTTGCCACCTTTTCCATACTGTTTGGCGCCATCATCCTACAAGCGATACTCGCCATTTCCTTACTCTCTGGTTTTCAGGATCGCTTTGAATATGTACAGGCCAATGCGATTCCTTCGATCAAAGATCTGGGAAAACTGATTGATGGCAGTAACCAGCTGGCGCTGACGCTCTACAAACACAAAAGCCAGACCGACGACAGCAAAATGCCTGCTATTGAGGATGAGATTCAGAAACAGCTGGCGGATTTGAAAGCGCAGACCGATTACTACATGGCGCACGATATCTCCAGCGATGAAGATAAGCGCTTAACCGAAGTCGCTTATGCCAATATTCAGCACGTCACCGCCGCACTGGCGCCGTTTATAACCGCTTCGCGTGCGCATCAAAATGATATCAGCCTCGGTCTGATTGATGGGCAAACCGGCATCGGAGCCGCCATTCGCCAGTTGATTAGTGATTATCAAAAACAGCTGCAGCTGAATATCACCATCGGCGATGAACTGCGCGCCACCAACCGCAGCACGTTCCACTCCGTGTTATGGACCACCATCACCGGCGTTATTGCCACCGTGCTGATTTTTGGTGTGCTGTCGCTGTTCACCGTCTTGCGTATTCGTCGTAGCTTGTCTGCGGCAGGCAACGTCATGATGGCCGCCAGCGAAAACCTCGACCTGACGTTGAAAGCAGATGAGAGCCGTCGCGATGAGGTTGGTAATATGGCGCACTCGTTCAATATTCTGATGGATCGAGTGTCAGACGCCCTCGCATCGGTGCGTCAGGCGTCGCAATCGGTCAGCAGCGCGTCGGTGCAGATTTCGGCAGGCAATGAAGATCTCTCATCACGCACTGAGCAACAGGCGGCATCGCTAGAGCAGACAGCTGCCAGCATGACCGAACTGAGTGAAACCGTGCGTCAGACCGCCGATAACACGCGCCAGGCAAGCCAGCTCGCCGCTAACGCCAGCGGATTGTCGGAGAAGAGCAGCACATCACTGACCACCATGCTTTCAACCATGGATAACATTCGTGGCAGCTCGCGCAAGGTGACGGAGATCGTTTCAATCATTGAAGGCATCGCTTTCCAGACCAACATTTTGGCACTCAACGCCGCGGTTGAAGCGGCACGCGCTGGGGAACACGGCAGAGGTTTTGCGGTAGTCGCCGGTGAAGTACGCAATTTATCGCAGCGCTCCACCACCGCCGCGCGGGAAATTAAGACGCTGATCGAAGAGTCGCATCGTTTGACCGAAGCGGGTGCCGAGCAAGCGAGCGATGTTGGCCACAATATGAGCGTGATGAACGATGCTATTCATCAGGTAAGTCAGTTGGTTGAAGAGATTGCCGCTGCTGCCGTTGAGCAGAGCCAGGGCATTTTGCAGGTACAGCAAGCGGTGAATCAGATGGATGATGTTACACAGCAGAACGCCGCGCTGGTGGAAGAAGCGTCTGCCGCTTCGCAGTCGCTACAGGAACAGGCTGGGAATCTCAACCAGCTAGTGGGTAAATTCCATGTCGCGGTTGCTGGCGAGATGCGCCAGACGCAGGCTGTGGTGCGTACGGCTTCGTTCGTGAAACCTTCGCGCGTTGCGGTGGTGAATGACGCCGATTGGCAGAGTTTTTAAAAAGTCAGTCCATACGTGATGGTGATGTACTGATCATTTGTCATGCCTTACTTAACACTGAGGCTGCAAAATGCAGCCTCAGTGGTGTTACTTATGTTTCAAAGCCATTTCGCTATCAATATTGATAGTTAAATTGCTCTTCAAACTCGGTAATACCCTTATTTTCGCTGACAGATGTGACATTTTGATCCGATTTTTGTCCCGAAATGAGGGTATCAATGTGCATATGGCTTTCATCGATAGTCAATACCCATGTCTGCTCATCAAACTGTATGTCTTGGGCGAAAAGCAGAGAGCTCTCATCGCTTAATAACTGATCATACTGCAACGACATTAATGAGAAACTTTCAGTACTGTTTTCTGTATAAACCACTTCAAAGGCTGCGCTTCGTTCACCCATGACCACAATTTCTATGGTATTTAAACCCGGCGCCAGTACAGGATTAAAGCTCCACTCTCCTGAGAAGTTAGAGTAATCAGATAACATAAACTCCCCGTTAATCCACAACTGTACAGGTGTCAATGGCGGAACCTGGCCACCCGAAACCAACGGCGTACGATCGTTCGTCATACCGCCATTTTCAATAGCACCGATCTGACCTTCATCAGCCCAAACCTTATCAATTTCATAATGCGGCTTAATGCCAAGTGAAGGCTGAACATCGATGGTATAGGTTGCGCTAGTGATTCCATCAGCAGCGACGGTCAGTACATTAATTCCGTCATTTAATTGTGGACGGTAATTCCAATAACCACGGCTATCTGCCGTTACTGTCCCCACAATATTACCGTTACTGTATATCGTCACCAGACTTCCGGCAGTTGCAGTGCCCGAAATAAGTGGGGTCGCATCATCAGTTTGTTCATAATTTCTCACTAACCCCATAGCGCCGTCATCGTCGAATACGCTCAGGATTGCGACTTTATAAGCCTCTTTGGAGACAGTGACATTCACTGCTTCACTCGAGCGGCTGCCGTTTTTAACCACTAGGCTGTAGTCCCCGTCTTTAAGCGATGTACGATAGCCCCAATTACCCTGGCCGTCTGCGTAAACACCCGTAAGGTATTGACCGTTTGCCCATATGGCGACGAAAGAATTAGGCGGCGCAATTCCTTGCAATAATGGACGGCCATCGGTAAGTCCACTGCCGCCATTTAATGCTTCAACTTCTCCACGCATAGACTGGACAGAGAGGATGGCGCGCTCTGGCATTGGTTCCGGCTCTGGCTCTGGCTCTGGCTGCGGCTCCGGTTCTGGCTCTGGCTCTGGTGTTGGCTCTGGTGTTGGTTCCGGAGTAGGTTCTGGTGTTGGTTCCGGCGATGTTGCTTCAGTCCGCAGCTGGATGAGGAATGGCTCACTGAACGCCCCATTATCTGAAACTACGCGGAACTGATGATCACCTTCAACCAGATCTAAAGCGAATTCCCATTGCCCATTGTCTCCAACTCTAGCGCTACCCAGTTGTCCGCTCTCATTGAAAATATAAACAAGCGTACCCGCAACGCCATTGCCACATAATGTTGGCGTAGCGTCTGCAATTGTGCCTCCGTTTGTATGATAGCCCCCCCACCAGCGGTTATCCGTGTATACGGCAAAAATGTTAGGCAATGCAGGCTCAGGAGTCGGTTCTGGTTCCGGTTCTGGTTCCGGTTCTGGTTCTGGTTCTGGTTCCGGTTCTGGCTCCGGTTCTGGCTCCGGTTCTGGCTCTGGTTCTGGCTCTGGTTCTGGTTCCGGTTCTGGTTCTGGCTCCGGTTCTGGTTCTGGTTCTGGTGTTGGTTCCGGAGTTGGCTCTGGCTCAGGAGTCGGTTCTGGCAATGCTGATGGTATTACTCCGATCACAAAATGCCCCGAACTCTGACCATCAACAACTACGTGGATATCGTTGTTTTCAGTTTTTAAATCTAATGGATAGGTCCAACGGCCAGTATTACTTGCCAGCGCCGTTCCTACTTCCTGAGTGTTCACATAAATATGGACCACACTACCCGGCATGGCTGTGCCAACCAGTTCAGGATTGGCGATTGGAAACGTCTCGCCAGAATGCGAAGTAGTTAAACCATCACCGTTAGCACGCAGAATTTCTGGTGCTTCAATACCGGGTGCTTTGACAAAGAATTCAGTAGGATAACTGCGCACACCATTGGCGGATACCATGATAATATTATGGCCCAAAGTTAGGCCTTGTGATGGTGTGAACTCCCATGAGCCATGAATAGACTGCGTGCTGCCGATTAATACTTTATTAGCATAAACGTGAATGATCGCGCCATGTTGCGCGCTGCCATACAGCGTAGGTCGGTCATCATCTGTTACTGAGGAAGATCCAATATAGCGATGCACGCCGACATCATCGTACATACTGCCAATTACCGGCGTTGGGCGATAAGGCGTATCTGCTAAAATAGTCACGGCTTGACTGGTAATATTGTCAGATACAACAGTAAGTGTATTTTGACCTTTGACTATAAAGACGTTGAGAGACCACTTACCTTCATCGTTTGTCATTTGGCTGCCGACTTCCAAGCCATCTGAATATATCCGAACTAACGTATTGGGTGGCGCTCGACCAACTAACAGCGGTGTATCATCGTGGATAATAAGATCGCTTTTCATTTCAATCAGGCCACTTGTATCGTCATAAACATGATCAATTGACGGTACAATCTCAGCCGACTCGCTAGCAACATTCACAACAAAAATGTCACTTATGCCACCATCTTCTGACATAATTTTTATTTCATTTCGCCCCGCGTTCAGAGACGAGTAATAACTCCACTCACCTAGATGGTTTGTGTAATCGCGAGAGACAAGAACATCATTAATATAAATCTTTACTGATGAATACGCTCTAAGTTTCCCACTAAAACTTATTGTATCACTAGAAATAGTATTGCCGCTTACCAAATTAACGTCTTGATTTCCATTTTCAAATATTTGGTTGATTATCGGTTTGCTTACATAGCTATCAGAAACCTTAACATCAAAGCCGCCATTAAACGTTCCATCTTTGCCAAGAAGAACAAGATAGTTGTCTCCGGAAAATAATACTGGAGACATTTTCCAACTACCGTCTTCACCGGCTTTAGCACTACCAATAAGTCTGCTATTAGAATACAGTCTTACCACTTCGTAAGGTTGTGCAGTGCCATAAATGTCGGGATTTTTATCATCGGTGGCAGTGCCTGAATGAACGAAACCCGCATTGCCGACATTGTCGTAAACGTGTGTTATTTGGGCTCCTGCCGAATGTTGCACCTGAACGTTAATAACAAATGATTCACTACGGCCTGTTTCTGAAACAACCCGAAAATTATGCTCTCCGTTGGCCAAGACCGGCGTAAAGCTCCAGTCACCATTATGGTCGGCGAGAAAATGTGCTATGACATTGTTGTTATCGACTAACTGAACCCATGAGAATGGTTCAGCCGTACCACGTAAGGTTGGCGTACGATCCTGAGTAATATCGCCTTGCTCAACTTGACCGGATGCTAATGCATCGGAATAGACAGAGGCAATACTGAGTCTCTCATCAAAAGCCGTTTGATTAAGATGTTCATTTTTTAACTTCATATTAAAAATTCCTTTTATAACAATGAAAGGTCACACAAGCGGGCCATTGCTATTATTTGTAGCCCTCCGGTCTTACAACAATAATTATAAATTTTAAAATTATCTCCAAGCCGGGTCTTGCAAGAAAAAATTCTTTTTTACGTGTTGAACCTTACAATGATGGACTTATTTATATTGACACATTATTAAATCCACTCTAATAGGAGATGATAAAGCGTCTATTTCATTACGGGATAAAAATTGCACATAAAAAAAGTCCGAAAACATGACGTTCCCGGACTTTTAAAATTGAAGGAATGACTAAAAGACTTACAGTGTGTTCAGATTGTATTCCTCTTCCAACTGCTGCGCCGACAGCATATCTTGTCCGATACTCTCAACGATGACACCGGTATCAAGCGTCGTAATTGCCATATCTTCTTCACTGATATTCAGTTCAACAATCTCTTGCTGTTCGTCATCTGATGGTTGGGCAGCAAAGATCATCATTGAAGCGTCAGCCAGTAACGATGACATCTCCGGTAACTGAGCATCATTCACAGGCACGATATTCAGCACAAAGACATCGCTTGATTTGCCTTTCTCATCTACAGCAACAAACGAATGCCTACCCGACTGCAGCGGCTCAACAATATCGATGGTCCACGCACCATTCCAACCGCTGGTTGCCGTTCCGAGCAGCTCACCTTCACCATTGAACAATGAAATCTGAGAGAAAGGTTGGGTGCTGCCATGGAAAGTAGGTGTGGTGTCATCCATTAATTCACCTGACCAGCGCAATCCTTGCAGATCACCCGTATCATCCCAGGCAAACATAAGCGGGGCCGGTTCTGGATCGCGCAGATTTAGCGTAAACGGGTTGCCGGAAAGGCCAAATTCGTTTTGTGCATAGAAATCATATTTGCCCGGTGCCAGTGGTTCGCTCGGTATAAACCGCCAATCACCACTGTTATCTGCCGTGGTACTGCCAATCACATTATTGTTGCCATCGACAATGGTCACAATTGAATTTGGACGGGCATACGTACCATAAATCTCAGGCTGCGCTACATCCGTCCAACCATTATTTTGTACCCATTGCAGGCTACCAACGCTATCGTGAACAATACCAATTAGCGGAATATAGTTGAGCATTTCTGCATCTTCAGGCAGCTCAGCAACTGGAATATAAGTGAAACTATAACCTTCGCTGTACTGCCCACCTGAAGTGACATAGAAGGAGTTTGTTCCATTAACATTCACAACGACTGGCACGCTCCAGTTACCGAATTGGTCTGCAGTGGTCCAAAGTGGCGTGCGTGAGCCCGTTTGGTCAATCGCTACTTGCGCATAAGGTTGCGCGGTGCCTTGCAATACAAAGCTTGTTCCATTTGAAGCCCCACCGTTCTCAATCAAGTCGCCATCGGCAAATAGACCGGTAATCGTAGGCGCAACTTCCAGGGTAATGTTGAACACTTCACTGGTGATGCCATTTTCCACGACAGAGATTTCATTAAGGCCCGGATTAATTGACGCATCAAAAATCCAGTTACCGTTAATATCTGCAGCCGCGCTACCGATATTTTGCGTGCCACGATAAATCTGAACGATGGCGTTAGGTGCGGCAGTTCCCTGCAGTTGTGGCGTAGCATCATCAGTTGCAGCGTTGTGATAAACGTAGGTTCTCACACCTTCATCATCATGAGCGAAGGAAATAGCTGGGGCAGGCGATCCCACCAACGTTACCGTTGTCGTTTCACTGACATCATTGCCATGGGCAATGCTTACGCGGTTTTCCCCATTAAACAGTGCGGTATAGAAGGACCAATCACCGTTGTCATTGACAATAATCGTTGCCACTGCCTGCTCGTTAATCAACAGTGTGATCATTGAACCCGCCGGCGCCTTACCAAACACGTTAGCCATGCGCTGATATGTCACATCACCGTCACTACCTAATGGATATACCGTCAACTCAGGTTCTACCGGTATCACAACCGGCGCAAAATCAATGTTGAACACGTCGCTGCTCACACCCTGTGAAACCACGGTAATACTATTCGCGCCCTCGCTCAGAGTCGGCGTGTAACGCCAATAGCCGAATTGATCTGCCATGATCGTGTCTACCCGGCCTTCGTTGATCCAGATTTCCACTACCGCATTATTGCCTGCACGCCCTTCAAGGCGAGGTGTGGCATCACTGGTGGTAC
>NZ_JACAPA010000032.1:31533-60275 GCF_013385945.1 Pantoea sp. B9002 | reverse complement strand
CGTGGTTAACACGGCGAAATCGGTTTTGTGATTTCAGGTCGCCATTAATGGCGACCCTACGGTTGTTTGGCGAGCTTTTCGTAGGGTGCGCATGCGCATTCATGGCGACCCGACAAAATAAAGGGCGGCTCTGTTGAGTCGCCCTTCTTACTACGCGGTGATACGAATGATCTTTTGCGTCATGCTCATGGCGGAATCAAACGGGCCGGTATTGCGCACGATTTTCACCATCACGCTGGCGCCCACCCACAGCTGATACAGGCTTTCCGCCACGCGGCTCGGTTTATCATCGATAGACAGCGAACCTTCCTCAATACCCGCTTCTAACGCATCCGCCAGTCGCGCGATAATGCCGGCCGTGCCGGTCTGTAGCGTGCCGCGCATGCTATCCGAGAGATCGGCAACTTCCGCGCCCAGCTTCACCGCCAGACACTTGCCCTGACAATCGGAGAACGATTGCGATTCACGCCACAGCTGCCAGTAATTCATTAGCCGCTGCGCCATCGTCAGGCCCGGCTGGCTCAACGTCGCGTCAAGCTCAGCCAGATAATCATCGAAATAGCGCGCCAGCATATCCACCCCAAAAGCCTCTTTCGAGCTGAAGTAGTGATAGAACGAGCCTTTGGGCACACCGGCATCGGTGAGGATTTCATTTAATCCGACAGCCGAAAAACCCTTGCCGGCCATAATGCGTTGGCCAGTGGCAAGGATGTGATCGCGGATTTCATTGCTATGCAATTGGGATGTAGTCGTCATAGCGTTAGATTACCAAATACTAGACCAGTCGTCTAGATGCTGAACATGCGTTTACTACTGCGATAAGCTGCGTGCCGCTTTCTCGATCACCGCCGCAATCTCTTTAGGCTGTGAGGCGTAAATCGCATGATTTCCTTTTAACTCCGTCACGCTGCTGTGCGCACGTTGCGCCATAAAGCGTTCCAGTTGCGGATTGATCGCGCGATCTTCGGTTGCTACCACCGCCCAGCTGGGTTTGGTTTTCCAGGCTGGCGCGCCGGCCGGTGCAGCAAAGGCCGCGACGGCAGGCATCACCTGAGAACGCGCCAGCAAATCGGTCTCTTTGACGGGCAGATCGGCGGCAAAATCAGCGTGGAATTTTTCCGGTTTCAAATAGAGATAATGGTCAGGCGTTTCAGCGATAGATTGCGCGGCAGGCGGATATTTTTTTGCCAGACTGAGCAGCGAATCCCCTTGCTCCGGCTGGAACGCGGCGATGTACACCAGGCCGGCAACTGAGGTATCGTTACCCGCATCGCTGATAATCATGCCGCCATAACTGTGTCCGACCAGCAGCGATTTGCCCTGCTGCAGCGCCAGAACGCGTCGGGTAGCCGCCGCATCATCGGCCAGCGAAGTTTGCGGTTCCTGCACAATCGACACTTTATAACCGGCTTTATCGAGAATGCGCGCCACCGGATTCCAGCCCGAGCCATCCACAAACGCACCGTGAACCAGCACAATGTTTTTCACCGGCTCAGCCAGTGAAGCCTGCGCATATATCGACAGAACTGCGCCTAACGCTAACGTGGTTAATGATTTTTTAAACATGATTTTTCTCTCCACAATTTTCACGATGCATAACAAGGGAGGCGGACAACGGTTCGCCTCCCGATGCGTTTATTGCGCCAGTTGCTTAATCAATTTTTGCGCCGTCTCTGCTGAAGACGTTGGGTTTTGTCCGGTAATCAGCAAACCATCGCTGACGACATAGGAACTCCAGTCCGCGCCTTTCGAATACAGACCACCCTTCGCAATCAGCTCGTCTTCCACCAGGAAAGGCACCACCTGAGTCAGACCAACCGCTTCCTCTTCGCTGTTGGTAAAGCCGGTGACTTTACGGCCTGCTACCAGCGGTTTTCCTTCCGGTGTTTTGACGTGGCGCAGCACGCCCGGCGCATGACACACCAGCGCAACGTGCTTGTTGGCGGCCAGGAAGCCTTCGATCAGAGCGATTGAGTGCTGATCTTCTGCTAAATCCCACAGCGGACCGTGACCACCTGGGTAAAACACCGCGTCGAAATCGGCTGGTGATACGCTGTCCAGACGCACGGTGGCGGCGAGTTGCGCGGTTGCTGCTGCATCAGCTTCAAAGCGATGCGTTTGTTCAGTCTGGAAATCGGGCTCATTGCTTTTAGGATCTAACGGCGGGTTGCCCCCTTTCGGTGACGCCAGCGTGATTTCTGCGCCAGCATCTTTGAAGGCGTAGTAAGGCGCGGCCAGCTCTTCCAGCCAGAAACCGGTTTTGCGTCCGGTGTTACCTAATTGGTCGTGTGAGGTTAAAACCATAAGAATTTTCATCATCAATCTCCTACTTGCTGGGTTTAAACTTCTAAACTAGACCAGTCGTCTAGCGCTTGAATTCAAAGTAACAGCTAATAGACCAGTCGTCTAGAGGTTAATGCATTTTTTTACTGAAATGAAATGCGCCGCTGTTTCTTACCTTTCGATCCGCTTCAGCGTACTCTGTCCCGGTTTGCCCTTTCTCACGGAACTGGAGGAATGATGTCCACCCTACGTTTGCTAATTTCTGACTCACACGATCCCTGGTTTAACCTCGCGGTAGAAGAGTGCATTTTCCGCCAGATGCCGACAACGCAGCGCGTGCTGTTTCTCTGGCAGAACGCCGAAACCGTGGTTATCGGGCGCGCCCAGAATCCGTGGAAAGAGTGCAACACGCGGCGCATGGCGGAAGACGGCATCAAGCTGGCACGACGCAGCAGCGGTGGCGGCGCGGTGTTTCACGATTTGGGCAACTGCTGCTTCACCTTTATGGCTGGCAAACCGGAATACGATAAATCGGTCTCTACGGCGATTATCCTGCGCGCGCTGGAACAGCTTGGCATACCGGCTGAAGCCTCGGGTCGTAACGATATCGTGGTAAACGTGGATGGCGAGGTGCGCAAAATTTCGGGATCTGCCTACCGTGAAACGCCGGATCGTGGCTTTCATCACGGCACTTTTTTAATGGATGCCGATCTTTCGCGTCTCGCTGATTACCTCAATCCAGACATTAAAAAATTACAGGCGAAAGGCATTACCTCGGTGCGATCGCGCGTGGCCAACATTGCCGATTTGCTGCCGGGCATTAGCTTTGATGCGATCTGCCGCGAGGTGATTGCCGCCTATTTCGCTTACTACCAGGAAGAGTGCGAACCAGAGCATATTTCCCCCGCCGCACTGCCTGATTTGCCTGGTTTTGAAGAGCAGTTTGCGCGTCTAAGCAGCTGGGAATGGAATTTTGGTAACGCACCGGATTTCTCGCATCTGCTGAATGAGCGCTTTGTCTGGGGCGGCGTTGAGATCCACTTTGATGTGGAGCGCGGCGTGATTTCTCGCTGCCAGATTTTCACCGACAGCCTGAACCCTTCGCCATTAGAAGCGCTGGCGTTACGTCTGCAGGGCGCGGTATATCGACCTGAAACCCTATTGGCGCAATTAACGCAGTTGAAAGCGGAATATCCGCAACAGATGAATGATCTGAGCCAGCTGGAAAGCTGGCTGGTGGCGAGTGTGAGCTAAGTGTAAATCGGTCGCCATAAATGGCGACCCTACAGTGGTTTGGCGGGGTTTTCGTAGGGTGCGCATTCATGCGCACCTGGTCGCATAGGCAATTTATTACTCATTCTCGGGCTGTACGACCAAATCCGGTTCTTTGCCCACCAACATCAATGTCAGACTAAACGACATAATAAGCGCTATGGCGACGCCGGAAACGGCCCAGATAAAGTACGGGCCAATATAGGCTGGCAGACTGAATATACTGGAAAGAATATAGCCGTATAAACGCACGCCAAAGAAACCGATAAAGGCAGAAGCCAGCGCACTGGAAACCGTTGCCGCAATAAAGGCTTTTTTGTAGCGCGTTAATACGCCAAACAACGCCGGTTCTGTGATGCCTAATAAGGCTGAAATAGCAGCTGAAAGCGTGACCACTTTGTCCTGACGATTTTTAGTCAATTTCCAGATAGCAAATGTCGCTCCGGCAATCGACATATTTGCCATAAACATCATCGGCATCAACATGTCATAACCGCGATCGCTGAAGTTCTGCAGCGCAATTGGTGTCATCGCGTGATGCATGCCGGTTAGCACCGCAACGGGGCGAATGGCACCGACAATTAAGCCAGCAAAGCTTGCTGAAATACTGAATAAGCCCTCAATAAACAGCGCCAGACCTTTGCCGAGCCAAATCCCCATCGGGCCAATTACCACCAGCGCGGTTAATGCCGCAAGGAACAGCGTTAAGGTTGGGGTAAATACGGTTTTCAATACTTCCGGCATAATGCGATCCACCCAGCGATGGATATAGCTGAGAGCCAGAATAGAGAAGATCACCGGGATAACGCTGGAAGCATAATTAAACACCGAAACCGGCAGCACGCCCATCAGCCAAAATGCGCTTACTGCGCCCTCCTGATGCGCCGCCAGCGATTTTGCCGCATCAATTAAAGAGGGATACATTAAACACGCCGCCACGGCTGCGGCTAAATACTCGTTGGTTTTAAAAATTTTGGCGGCGGAGACCGCTAAAAAGAACGGCAGGAAATAGAACACGCCGCTGGCAATTAAATCAATCACCATCACCGTATCGCTTTTGGCCGAAACCAGCTGTAACGCCACCAATCCGGCCAGCAAACCTTTGATCATCCCGGCGCCAGCAATGGCGGGAACAATCGGGCCAAATACGCCCGAAACGGTATCCATAAACAGCGATATCAGGCTTTTGCGCGCTTTCTCGTTTTGCGCGGGCTGAACGCCGTCGTTATTTAATACCGGAACGATTTGCTCATACCAGCTATTGACCTTGGGCCCGATAATAATCTGGAATTGTTCACTCTGCATTTGCGCGCCCAATACGCCGGGCAAGGTTTTAATTTCGCTCTGGTTAACTTTATTGTCATCAATAAGGTCAAAGCGCAGACGCGTCATGCAATGCCAGACTTTATTGATATTATTCTTCCCACCCACTAAGTGGATTATATTTTTTATTACTTCCTGCGTTCCCATACTTGCTCCTGAGGGAAGAAAAATAGCCTGATGAAATCTGCACTGGATGGTAATAAATGACGCACAACAAAACAAACCAATAAATCATGACTGCGATCACAAAAGCCGCCACAACTGGCCTATTAATTTTTAATTTGGCAAATTGGTCTGTTTTATCGCGATAAACACCCTTTTTTACTGACCAATATTTATTGCCTTAAAAAGGGTTTGCGTCTTAATAAAAACCCGGTAATGATACGCCAAAAATAGCTTATCAATAGGCCTTGATATTGAGCGTAGTTACTGCGCCACAGGAGTATTTCACGTGACCCCAACCATTATTGAAAGTATTCAGTGTTTTATTACCCGACCCGATCGTCACAATCTTATTACCGTACGCGTTACCACCAATAAAGGGATTACCGGTCACGGCTGTGCCACCTTTCAACAGCGCCCTTTAGCGGTTAAAACCATGGTGGATGAGTATCTGGTGCCGCTGTTAACTGGACTCGATGCCAACAATATTGAAGACCTGTGGCAGATGATGAACGTTAATGCCTATTGGCGTAACGGGCCGGTGACCAATAATGCCATTTCGGGCGTGGATATGGCGCTGTGGGATATTAAATCGCAGTTAGCCGATATGCCTTTGTATCAGCTGTGGGGCGGCAAAGCGCGCGATGCGATTGCAGCTTACACCCATGCCAGCGGTGAAACGCTGGCGGAACTCTATACCTCCGTTGATAACGCCTTAGAGAAAGGCTATCGCCATATCCGCTGTCAGCTGGGCTTTTACGGCGGAACGCCGAAAGAACTCAACGCACCGGAAAATAGCACATCCGGCGCTTATTATTCGCAGCAAGAGTACATGGCAAATACGGTAGAGATGTTCCGTGCGTTGCGGGAGAAATACGGTCACTGCTTTGAAATACTGCATGACGTGCATGAGCGCTTATTCCCGCAGCAGGCTATTCAACTGGTAAAACAGCTTGAACCGTATATGCCCTATTTCCTTGAGGATGTGCTGCCTCCCGCGCAAACTGGCTGGCTAGCGCAGTTGCGTCAGCAAAGTGCGGTGCCGTTAGCGTTAGGCGAATTATTTAATAATCCCGCGGAATGGCACGAGTTAATTGTCAATCGTCGCATCGACTTTATTCGTTGTCATGTTTCGCAGATTGGCGGCATTACGCCAGCATTAAAACTGGCTGCACTGTGTCAGGCATTTGGCGTGCGACTGGCATGGCACGGACCGGGCGATATGACGCCAATTGGCGTGGCGGTTAATACGCATCTGAATATTCATCTGCACAATGCTGCGATTCAGGAATTTATTCCGCGCTCAACGCTGACGGATGCCATTTTCCCTGGCGCGCCGGAAATTAAAAATGGCTATCTTTATCCGCCGCAAGCATCAGGTATTGGCGTCGGCTTTGATCAGGCTTTAGCGGAAAAACATCCGGTGGTTTATCGTCCGCATGAATGGACGCAGAGTCGCCTGCCAGACGGCACCATGCACACGCCATAAGTTAGCGCTGTTGCTGGCGGAAACGCAGATTATCCGGATTATGCGGGATCAAATAGGTGCAGGTGTAATTAATATCAACGATGTCGCTGATTTCATACACCTGCCCGCCTTGCAAAATACCACGATTAATAATGTGCATCGCCGGACTGCCTTTTTTACACCCCAATAGCGTCGCCTGTTCGCGGTTAACGTTAATCGCGCGATAGCTGGTGAGTAAATGTGAGATTTGGTAGCCTTTGGACAACACATATTGCTGTATCGAGCGCTCAATAATCTCACCGTTGAGATCGGTAAATAAGGTTGCGGGCATACGCGATATTTCAATTTGTACCGCCACATTATCAACATAGCGCAGGCGGGAAAACTCCCAGATAAAGGCGTCGTCGTTAATGGCGAATATCTGTTGCTCGTCACTGTCGGGGCGTCTTTTACGCAGGCTGATTGAGCGGTAATGCATCTGATCAAAGCGCTTTTCGGTGATCGAATTATAAACCAGCGGGTTATTACGCACCGTTTCATTAATCCAGATCCCTGATCCCTGCACGATACGCACCGCGCCGATACTCACCAGTTTCTCCAGCGCCAAGCGGATGGTGAAACGCGATACGCCATACTCCTCGGCCAGCTGGCGTTCAGGCGGCAATTTGCGTGGCGCGGAGGTATCTTCCTGATAGATCTTGCTCAGCAAATCCTGGGTAACGAACTCTTTCTTTTTCATTGGATTACCCTCCTCCGGTGTGGTGTTCGCAAATGATAACACGATGTTATGGCGAGGAAGGGTTAGGTACGCATCAATGGGCAGAGGTCGCCATGAATGGCGACCCTACACGCCTTCCTGCACCAGAAACGCGATCAGCGTTGCATCTCTCTCTCCCGTCAGCGTAGGCAAGGCCGCGCTATCGCTCACCGAATCGCCTTTGTGCAGCCGTTCATTCTCCATACGCACAATGCCGTCCAGCACGGTAATCCAGCTTGAAAAACCTTCACGCTGTGGCACATCCACCTTTTTGCTGCGCTCCAGTTTCAGGTCATAAATATATACCGCCTGATTCAGCGTCAGCGGCGCCTCGCTGCCGTGCGGCCCTGCCAGTAACGTCCATGCGTTTACTGCCGCACCGTCTGCTCGGGTAAAGGTATTGACCTGCGGCTCACCGCCGGTTTGCGCTGGACGAATGGTGGCCTGCAGCATTTCGGTTTCGATAAAAGGCGCAGACTCGGCAAAGCGCATGCCGCTACCGGCACTCAGCAGCAGCGCGCGTTTGGCGTTGAGGGAGTGCGTTTCACCCTGCTCACTGCTGTGCAGCAGCGAACCGCGCCAAACGTAGCTGAAAATCTCGCTATCCTGATGCGAATGCAGCGGGATAGTGGCATCCAGTTGCAGCGTCATTTGATCGACAATTGTCAGCGGTCCAAACGCTTCACCGGGACGCTGGCGGCGAATGGTAAAAGGACCGTATTCAAACAGCTGATCGCCTTGAGCGCGCAGGATGTTCATGATGTTATTCCTCGATGATTACTCTCTTTCCACCATCATAGAGGTCTGGAAAATCATGAACAGCAGGCAAAACTGCTCGCTTAAATCAAAAAAACTGAACAACGCTAAAGCACCGAAATAATAAGGTTGTGTTAATGTTTTTTATTCATCGCCAGCACAGCTTTAATTGCGTAAAATAGACGCTTTATTCTGCGAGTTTAATAATCATGAACCGAAGCGAACAGATCCTTGCCGCCGCCGAGCAATGCATGCGGCTAAAAGGCTTTCACCAGACATCGATTCAGAATATTGCCAGCCAGGCAGACGTTAGCATTGGTTTAATTTATAAATATTATAAAAACAAAGAGGCGATCATTGAGGCATTAGTCACCAATGTGGTGCAGCGAATGATCACGCTATTGAATGCCGATTTCGAACGTATCGCGCATATGAAAGGACAGTATCACGAAGCGGAAGATATTGTGCCTGCGGCAGTGGAAAACAGTATTATTCTGCTGATGGAAGTCTCATCTGAAGCCACGCGTAATAATCGCATCCAACAAATTATGCTCGATGCCTGGCATGAGCTCAAAAATAATTTTATCGCTCAGGAGCAGGCGCGGCATCCTGAGCAGGACGCCAATGCTATTCACACCCGTTTATATGTGATGTCACTGATTATTGATGGCATTATTATTCGCCGCTGTATGAAGCAGCGCGATATTGCGCCCGGCTTTATGCCGTTTTTCAATGCGGTGGTGAGTGATGTCTATCCGCACAGTGCGGTGTAAACTCAGCCAAACAGATGCTGGCTGAGAATGCCGTTCACCCGCTGCATTTCACCGTAATCAAGGTCGCTATCGCCAAAGGCGCGACAGGCAACGCCATCCACCAGCAGCAATAAAAATTGAATGCGATTGGCGTGCTGTGTTGGCTCGATTTCAGGTTGTTGCGCGCTAAAAATAGCCGCTAACTCAGCAAGTAATAATTGCTCCTGCTGGGCCAAAATGGTGCGCACCGATTCATTACGCGACGCCTCAGAATACATTTCCAGTAATAATTTCCGGTCCTGACTCGGCCAATGCTGCCAGAATGGCGAATCGGCGTTGATAATATCCTGAGTCGATTGTTGCGTGGGTAAATATTGTACTAAAAACTGGCGCCAGTTCTGCGCGATGCTTTTTATTGTTTCCGTCACAATAAGCTCTTTACTGCTAAAGTAACGATATATTTGCCCTGCCCCTAACGCTGATTCGCGGCTAATATCCGCCATGCTGGCGCCATGAAATCCGGAGCGACTAAAACAGACTTTCGCCGCAGAAATAACCTGCTGCTGGCGCTGTAAGAGAAAATCGTCATGTTCAGAGTGACTCACATTGGCTCCGAAAAAGAATGTATCGTTTTAATCCCGTCATCATACGCGATGCGTTTCCGGTGAGAAACCATGACAATGTTTCCAATTCTTGCTTCCCCGAACGCGGGCATTGTAGCGGCGCAATTTATTGCGCGATAAATCGCGCCGCTACGAAATGTGCAATTATTGGGTGCTCATTATTTCAGATTCTTTCAACGCCGTGCCGCCGCCCATCACTTTATAGAAGGTGATCAAATTCAGGTAATAGGCTTGCTGCGTACTCACCAGACTGGTTCGGGCGCTATACAGCGTGCGCTGCGCGGTTAACGCATTGAGATAGCTATCAACGCCGTTGCGGTAGCGCAAATCCGCCAGATGATAATAGGTTTGCGATGCCGCCACATTACTCTGCTGACTGCTGAGCTGGTCGTGGATAGTACCGCGACGCGCCAGCGCATCCGCCACTTCCTGGAAGGCGGTTTGCACCGCTTTCTCATACGCCGCCACGTAATACTCTTTCTGTGCTTTGGTGTATTTCAGGTAAGAAACGTTGTAGCCGCCCTGGAAAATCGGCAGCGAAATGCTCGGCGCAAACGACCAAATTCCCGCCCCGTTCTTAAACAGCGTCGACAGATCGCTACTGCCGACGCCGCCGCTGCCCGTCAGCGTAATGCTCGGGAAGAAGTTGGCACGCGCCGCGCCGATACTGGCGTTGGCAGACTTGAGATTATGCTCGGCTTGCAATACATCAGGACGATTCAGCAACGCATCCGATGAGACGCCCGCAGGCACCTCGCGCAGTGCGTTGCCGATCGATTCAATGCTGTCAGGCAGCAGGTTATCCGGCACGCTGCGGCCCACCACCAAATCCAGCGCGTTTTTATCCTGCGCCACCAGCGTGGTGTAGCTGTCGACATCGGCCTGCGCGGATTGATAAGTGGTTTCCGCAGACGAGACATCCACCATCGAGGCGATGCCATTTTCCATCTGCTTACGTGTGACCTGCCACGATTGTCGCGCGCTCTCGGCGGTCTCTTTAGCAATCGCCAGGTTGCTGCGATCGGCGGCGAGCTGCAGCCAGTATTCCACCGTGTTGTACAACACCGTCAGGCGCGTGCTGCGTGCGCCCTGCAGCGTGCCGAGATAGGTTTCGTACTGTTCGCGCGTCAGGCTCTGGTTTTTGCCAAACAGATCGAGTTCAAACGAACTGACGCTGCCTTCTGCCGAATAACTGTTGCTGATGGCGGTTTGATTGCCTTCGCCGGTCAAGGCGCGCGAACGCGTGCCGCTCACGCCGGCGCTAATAGCCGGAAACAGATTGGCGCGCTCTTCGCCGTATTGCGCATGCGCAGACTTCACGCTGGCCACCGCTTCCCGCAAGTCGCGGCTGCTATCCAGCGCCATCGCCACCACCTGACGCAGTTGGGCGTCGAGCACATAATCCTGCCAGCTCAGGTCGCGGTAGTTGCTGGCTGGCGTGCCTTGCAGTGAACGGTAGGCGTCACCGCCCGGCATCTGGCTGCTGACCGCGCCTTGCGGGCGGTCATAGTGCGGATCGAGCGACACACAACCCGACAGCAGCGCGGGAACCAACACCATTAAGAGTTTTGCAGACATGTTATTCCCCCGCCTTCGCCACAGATGCATGATTATCGTCATGCGGAATCGCCGGGAACACGCGACGCACCAGAACAAAGAACAGCGGTACAAAGAAGATCGCCAGCAAGGTGGCGGTCAGCGTGCCGCCAATAATGCCGGTACCGATCGCAATACGGCTGTTGGCACCCGCGCCGGTGGAAATTGCCAGCGGCAATACGCCAGCGGTAAATGCCAGCGAGGTCATGATGATGGGACGCAGACGCATCGATGCTGCGTGCGTCGCCGCTTTCACCAGGCTTTCCCCTTTGCGGTAATTGTCTTCGGCGAACTCAACGATCAGAATTGCGTTCTTGGCCGACAAGCCAATGATGGTTAACAGCGCCACCTGGAAGTAGACATCGTTTTCCAGTCCGCGCAGGCTGATCGCCAGCAGCGATCCGATCACGCCCAGCGGCACCACCATCATCACCGAGAACGGCACCGACCAGCTTTCATACAACGCCGCCAGGCACAGGAACACCACAATCAGCGAGATGCCATACAGCGACATCGCCTGGTTGCCGGAGAGTTTTTCCTGATAGGACAAGCCGCTCCACGCAAAAGTGGTGCCCGCCGGCAGCTTCGCCGCCAGTTTTTCCATCGCGCTGATCGCATCCCCGGAACTCTTGCCTGCCGCCGCCGAACCTTCGATCTCGTAGGACGCGAGGCCGTTATAACGTGACAGCACATCCGGGCCGTACGCCCACTCTGAGGAGGCAAACGACGCAAACGGCACCATGGTGGTATTGCTGTTGCTATCGCTGCCGCGCACGTACCAGTGATCGATATCTTCCGGCTTGCTGCGGAACTGCTGATCGCCCTGCATGTAAACCTTCTTCACGCGGCCACGATCGGTAAAGTCGTTGATGTAGCTGCCGCCGATCGCCGCACTGAGCGTGTCGTTGATGTCGCTGATGGTGAGACCCAGTGACTGCGCTTTTTCATCGTCGATATTGACCTGCAGCTGCGGTAAATCCGGCAAGGTGTTAGCACGCACCGCGCTGAGCAGCGGATCCTGATTGGCTTCGGCAATTAGCTGATTGCGCATCTGCAGTAGCTGATCGCGCCCGGTGGCGCCACGCGCCTGCAGCTCAAAGGTGAACCCGTCTGACTGCCCTAAACCGGACACCGACGGCGGCGACAGCACGAAGATCTGCGCATCACGAATGCTGGCCAGGCTCGCCATTGCACGCGCGGCAATGGCATCGGCACTGTTTTCTGCACCTTTACGCTCGCTCCAGTTCTTCAGCGAGATAAAGCCAATCCCGGCGTTCTGGCCGCTACCGGCAAAACTGAAGCCGTTCACCAGCATGCTGACGTTGACGTTGTCTTTTTCTTTAGTGGCGAAATAGTCCTGCACCTGACGACGAACCGCGCTGGTGCGATTTTCCGTCGCGCCTGGCGCCAGTTGGTATTGCACCATGATGTAGCCCTGATCTTCGGTCGGCAGGAAGCCGGTCGGCAAACGCATGTACATCACCGCGCAACCGATCAGCAGCACCGCGTAGAGCAGCAGATAGCGCACCGAACTGTGCAGTACGTGGCCAACGCCGTTGTGATAACGCGCCTGCACGCGCTCGTAACTGCGATTAAACCAGCCGAAAAAGCCCTTTTTGCCGCCTTCTTCATTGTGTGGCTTGAGCAGCGTGGCGCACAGCGCTGGCGTCAGCGTTAGCGCCACAATCACCGACAGCACCATCGATGAAACAATGGTGATGGAGAACTGACGATAGATAACGCCGGTTGAGCCGCTAAAGAAGGTCATCGGCAGGAACACCGCCGACAGCACCAGCGCGATACCAATCAGCGCGCCGGTAATCTCCTTCATTGATTTTTCGGTGGCCTGACGCGGCGGCAAACCCTCTTCGCGCATCACGCGCTCGACGTTCTCCACCACCACGATCGCGTCATCCACTAATAGCCCGATGGCAAGCACCATGCCGAACATGGTTAGGGTGTTGATCGAGTACCCGAACAGCGACAGCACGCCAAAGGTTCCCAGCAGCACCACCGGCACGGCAATCGCCGGAATCAGCGTGGTACGGATGTTCTGCAGGAACACGAACATCACGATCACCACCAGAATCACCGCCTCGATCAGGGTTTTCACCACCTCTTCAATCGAGATTTTCACGAAGTCAGTGCTGTCGAGCGGATACGCCACTTCATAGCCCGCCGGCATGCTGCTACGGAACTCGTCGATGGTGGCTTTCACCTGTTCGGCAGTTGACAGCGCATTGGCACCGGACGCCAGTTGCACCGCGATCCCCGAAGCCGGATGACCGTTCGCCAGCACGTTGGCGCTGTAATCCTCGTCACCCATTTCCACGCGAGCCACATCACTCAGATGCACCACCGAGCCGTCGCTTTGGCTTTTCAGCACGATATTGCGGAACTGCTCCGGCGTTTGCAGACGTGAACGCGAACGCACGGTCGCCACCAGCTGCTGCTCTTTGCTGGCAGGTTGCGCGCCAAGTTGACCGGAGGAAACCTGGGTGTTCTGGCTCTCCAACGCGCTGGTCACATCGGACGGCATCAGCGAATAGGAGGCGAGTTTGGCGGGATCGAGCCAGATGCGCATGGCATATTCCGCACCAAACACCTGCACGCTGCCGACACCCGGTACGCGCGCCAGCGTATCTTCCATGTTGCTGACCATGTAGTCCGCCACATCGGCCGAGGTGCTTTTGTTGGTTTTATCGTACAGCGCCAGAATCAGCAGGAAGTCGCTTTGCGCCTTCTCCACCGTCACGCCTTGCGTGGTGACTGACGTCGGCAAGCGGCTTTCGGCCTGCTGTACTTTGTTCTGCACCTGCACCTGAGCAATATCCGGATCGGTGCCCTGCTGGAAGGTGACGTTGATTTTCACCTGGCCGGTTGAGGCGGTGCTGGTGGAATCGAAATAGAGCAAGCCGTCGATGCCGGTGAGCTGCTGCTCGATCACCTGCGTGACGCTGCTTTCCAGCGTTTCCGCCGACGCGCCGGTGTAAGTGGCCTGAATACTGATCTGCGGCGGTGCAACGTCGGGATACTGCGCAATCGGCAGACTTTTAATGCTGAGCACGCCAAACATCATGATGCAGATGGCGATCACCCAGGCGAATACCGGTCGGCGAATAAAGAACTGAGCCAACATAATTACTCGCCTCCGCTGCTGGCGCTGCTCGGCGTCACTTCAACCGCTTTCACCGTCATTCCGGCCTGCACTTTGGCGGTGCCTTCGACAATCAGTTTGTCGCCGCTGTTTAAGCCGCGGGTGACCAGCCAGGTGTTGCCGATAACCCGATCGGTCACCACTTCCCGGCTCTGCACTTTGTTCTCGTTATCCACCACCAGCGCCGTGGCGTTGCCTTTGGCATCGCGCGTAATGCCCTGCTGCGGGGCCAGAATCGCATCGTTTTTAACACCGTTGGTGACGCTGGCGCGCACATACATGCCCGGCAACAATTCATGCTGCGGATTGGGGAAAATCGCGCGCAGCGTAACGGTTCCGGTGGCTTCATCAACCGCCACTTCGGTCAGTTCCAGCTTGCCGGGATGATCGTAATTGCTGCCGTCTTCCAGTTTTACCGTTACCGGCACCACATCGCTGCTCTGCTGAAGGGAAGCCTGCTGACGCTTCAGTTTCAGCAGTTGCACGCTGGATTGCGTGAGATCGACATAGATTGGATCGAGCGCACGAATGGTCGCCAGCGCCGTGGTTTGCGCCGAGGTCACCAGCGCGCCTGGCGTTACCGACGAGATGCCGATGCGGCCAGAAATCGGCGCTTTGATTTGCGTGTAGTTGAGGTTGATACGGGCGCTTTCGACTGCGGCACGATATTGATCAACCGACGCCACGTTCTGTTGATAGGTTGCCAGCGCATCGTCGGCATCCTGACGCGATACGCCGTTCTCTTTCACCAGCGCGCTGTAACGCGCGGATTTTAACTGGCTGCTTTTCACTAGCGCCTGCGCATTTTTCAACTGCGCAACGGCTTGATCGTAGCTGGCCTGATAGCTGGCCGCATCGATTTGATACAGCACCTGACCGGCTTTGACTTCGTCGCCTTCGGTAAACAGGCGCTTCTGGATGATGCCGTCCACCTGCGGACGCACTTCCGACACCATGCTGCCCACCACGCGTCCGGTGAGTTGGCTATCAAGCGTCACCGACTCAGTTTGCAGCGTTTTCACGCCAACTTCGGTGGTCATGTCGCCCGCAGGCGGGGCGCTATTTTGGTCACAGGCGGCAAGCAATAACACCAGCCCGGCGATGGCCGAGCGCTGAAAATTCTTCATGAATAATCCTGTAGTGAACGTTCATTCTCAATCTTGAGTCTACCAAATCGCGGATGTGGGCGTATGTCAGGAAAATGAAAAGAGCACTCCTGAAAAGTGGCAGCAGAGTAGCGTCCTCTTTGATTGAGGATTTTTAGGGGTTAAATCGCGATAGGTTACAAAGTGTTGCTAACGATAATGAGTAATAACCATTAATGCAAATGATTATTATTTACATGATGGTGAACGTTAACCCGATGCGCGGCTTGGATGCGCGTCGTAGGGTCGCCATTCATGGCGTAATGCCGATCACTTAAGCGCCGTATCAAATCACCGCACCTTCCGTAGCGGCGCGATTTATCGCGCAATGAATTGCGCCGCTACAATGTGTGCTCTCGGTAACTAGGGGTTTTCATGTCTTAACTGATGAGCATCCCGCCAGCAAATGCGACCTCCTTCCAGGTGCGCATCAATGCGCACCCTACGAAAAATCACGTACTACCTTTAACGCCAGCTGCGGGCTGGTTAATGGCTGACTATTGGCGCTAAACAGCCTGGACGCCGCCGCCATGGAGACCTGGGCCAGCGCCACATGATCCGCACCCTTCTGTTTCCCATCGGCTACCGCTTGCGCAATCATCTGCAGATACGCTTCCTGTTGACCCGCTTTAAACGCCGCCCATGCGCCAGGAATCAGCTGCACCTCAGGATGCTGTTCAACCGGTAGCGTCGCTGGGCAAAACAGCGCGCGAGTCGCCGCCAGCGTGGATTCCGCCGCACACAGCACCAGAGATTTACCCGGCAAACGGTGCACCTCATCGGCCAGCATGCGATCGGTGCGATACACCGGGCAATCATGCCCTTCAGCGTTAAAATCATCGGCGACCGGACCCAGCGTCGAGCAGGTAATCAGAATCGCGTCGAACCACGGCGTCAGGCTGCGTAACAGCTGTTCCAGCTTTTGCTGCTGCAACGCTGTCATGCCACCGGTCAACTCGGCTTCCACCAGCAAATGCGGCATCACAATATGACTCAGTGCGCCGTTGCTCATGCCCAATGCGTGCGCGGCGTCATCGAAAATAGCGATATTACTGGCGGCGGTATGCAGGCAGGCGATGGTCATAGAATTCCTTATCAGTGGCGTCTTTCACGGAGGTTCAATATAACCTGACAAAAACAAAAAAAGGCGCCACAGCGGGCGCCTTATTCTATTTCACTGCAATTACTTCAAACGGAATGCCACAACGCTGTCACCCGCCTGGGTGCCGAGCGAACCGTGACCGCCTGCGGCAATCACCACGTACTGCTTACCGTCTTTACCCATAAAGGTAGATGGCGTGGCTTGCGCACCGGCACTCAGCTCGGTCTGCCACAGCAGTTCGCCAGTGGTGCTGTCGTAGGCGCGGAAGAAGTTATCCGCCGTTGCACCGTGGAACACCAAATCCCCTGCGGTCAGCAATGGACCACCGTGCGCCACCATGCCCATCGGGAAGCCGATTGGGAAGCGGCCAGGCAGGAAGCTGGTCTTCAGGTTTTTGGTGACGCCCACGCGGCGCAGCCATTCGGTTTTACCGGTCTTCAGATCCACGCCCACCATGCGGCCCCAAGGCGGCGCAACACATGGAATGCCGAGGCCTGAGGCCATCTGCTGGATATGGATCGCGTAGTCACCGTGGAAGTTTTCGTTCCAGTATGGCGTGCCATCTTTGGTGAACAGGCGCTCGGTGGCGGTCTGCTCGGTGCGTTTGATCAGGTTGTACTTGTAGGCCAGACGCACTGGCGCGGCAATCAGCATTTGACGCTGCGGATCGACAGCAACAGAACCCCAGTTGAACACACCAATGTTGCCAGGGAAGATCAGTGAACCGCCTTCAGTTGCTGGCGTCCACGGATTGCCATCATAGCGCAGGCTACGGAAATCCATGCGGCATGACATCTGGTCAAACGGCGTGATGCCCCACATTGACTTCTCGGTCAACGGCTGCGGGATGAAGTTCAGGCTGGAAACCGGCTGAGTCGCCGCAAATTTCTCACCCGCTACGCCACCTTCAGTAGAAACCTTCACCTGGTTCACCGGATACACCGGCTGGCCAGTAAGACGGTTCAGCACAAACAGGTTGCCGGTTTTGGTCGGCAGGATCACCACAGGCTGCTTCTGACCCTGATAATCGATGTCCACCAGCGAAGGCTGTGACGGATTATCGCGGTCCCACAGATCGTGGTTGGAGCTCTGATAACGCCATTTGAACGCACCAGTTTGCAGATCCAGCGCCACCAGCGCATCGCGGAACTTCTCGGTGTTGCTGTTCGGATCGCGTTCAATGCCCACTTCATCCGGTGAAGCGTTACCAAACGGCACATAGACTACGCCGTTTTTCAGGTCAGCACTCAGCGTGCCCCACGCCACTGGCGTGTCCTGCGGGTAATTCTGACCGGCAGCGATTGGCGCGGTGTTTTCCGGGTTGGCCGGATCAAAGTTCCACACCAGACGACCGCTTTGCACGTCATAGGCACGGATCACGCCTGACGGGTTGCCGCTGTTGAAGCCGTTATCCATTACGGAACCGCCAACGATTACCAGCTTGCCCGCCACCAGCGGTGCTGCGGTTTGCATCAGCGCATGTGGACGCACTTCACCCATGTTGGCGTGCAGATCAACCACACCGTTCTGACCGAAATCAGCGCACGGTTTGCCGGTATCGGCATCCAGCGCAATCAGCTGCGCATCGGTGGTGGCGTTGAAGATACGCTTACGGCAGATAGCCGGATTCGCTGCGCTATCCTGCGCGGCAACCGGCGTTTCTTCGTAGTAGCTTACGCCGCGACAGGTCTGATGCTGCTGCAGGTAAGAGCGATCTTTATTCGGCGTGAATTTCCACTTCACCGCGCCGGTTTCCGGATCGAGCGCATGCACTTCGTTATGCGGCGTACAGAAATACAGCATACCGTTGGCTTTCAGCGGCGTGGCTTCGAAGGTGTATTCGGTGGCATCCGCATCCTGGCGCAAATCGCCGGTGTGATAGGTCCATGCAACTTCGAGGTTTTTGACGTTCTCTTTGCTGATCTGATTCAGCGCCGAGAAACGCAGGCCGTCAGACGAACCACCGTACGCGGTCCAGTCGTTAGTGGCGCCCTGCTCGCTGTTCTGCTCGCGGGCATTGCTGATGGTGCCTTGCTGCGGAACCGGATCGTAGAAGCACAGACCAATAACCACCACGATCATGATAATCACGGTGCCGCCGAGGAAGCCGTGGAAACGGCGTTCGCCGCGATACAGCGGTTTCACCACCCACGGCATCGCCAGCCACAGGCCGATCACGCCGAACAGATCACCGCGTGGGATCCACTGCCATTTATCAAAGCCCACTTCCCAGATAATCCAGGCGAGCGTAATCCACATCAGCACCGCATACAGCGCCAGCGCGCTGCGCTGGTTGCGGAACAGTAAAATTGCGGTGATGAGTAATCCCACCGCCATCAGCGCATAGAAGGCGCTGCCGCCCAGCATTAACAGCTTGCCGCCCATGTACAGCAAGGCAATCGCCAGAATCGCGAGCACGATACTGGTTAGTTTGTTAACCATGCTAATCCCTCAACCATTTTCATCGAAAAACCTCAAAAATAACCCCACATAAAATCAACAGAATTTTAACGTACGTTACCGTTTAGTAAAAACCCGTTGCGAGGTGTGTCGTTAGCTCCGCTAATGAATGTAGTTTGGCTAATGGCTGCTAGCTGCCGCCTCGTTCAATCTGTGACTGAAATCACGTTTCATTTTCGTTGAGAGAATTAATCATTAGTGAGGAAAATTCGCATTTTTTGATAACGAAAAATGGCGAGGATGCGCGATTTGGCGGCTTTTGCGCCTGAGACATAACCTTGCGCGGATTTGTTACTACGCCCGCTGTAGTAGAAAACTTACGCTGTTTTCTTTTTACCCGGGAAACGTTATGAAAATCACTTTATTAGCCAGCTCATTGTTGCTCCTCGCGGTGACTTCTCACGCTGCCACCAACCCACTGATCGTCGGCGATCAAAAAGGCAATGCCCGCGCGGTGATGTCCGCCGCTGGCGAGCTCAACAATGTGCCGTATGAAATCAAATGGTATGAGTTCCCCAACGCTGCGCCGCTGCTGGAGTCGCTCAACTCCCAGCATCTGGATGCCGGCTTGGTCGGCGATGGTCCGCTGTCGTTTGCCGTGGCCGCAGGCGCGCAGATCCGCGCCATTCAGGCATCGCAATATCTCGGCAATGCCATCGTGGTGAAAAAGGACAGCGCCCTGCACAGCATCGCCGACTTAAAAGGCAAAAAAGTAGCAACGGTAAAAGGATCGGCCGGGCAAAACATGGTGCTGAATGCGCTTCACGAAGCGGGTTTGCCAGACGACAGCGTCAGTTTTGTCTTTACCACGCCGTCGGAAGCGACGCTGGCGCTGGATAATGGCGCGGTGGATGCGGTGGCAACCTGGGAACCTTATGTGTCATTTGCCGTGGCGCAGTCCGGCGACCGCATCGCCATCGACGGCAAAAATTCTCCGGTTTCAAACTATCTGGTGGCGACCGATAGCGCCATCGCCAGCAAGCGTGAGCAGCTCATGGACTTCCGCCAGCGCCTGATTCGCGCACGCGCGTGGGGCGTGGCGCATCCACAAGCCTACGCCAGCGAGATCGCCAAACTGCTGCGTCTGCCAGATGCGGTGGCGCTGAGTAAAGTGCAGCGTGAAAACAACGCGCCGGTCGAGGATTACGCGTTGGTGGAGAAACGCCAGCAGCTGGCGATTGATACCTTCACCCGTGGCGGCCTGATCAAACCCGGCTTAAAAGCCGACAAACTGGTGGATGCCTCCTTCTTTAACGCCAACGGAGCCGCCAAACCATGATGAATCTGGCGCTCTACCTCGACTCCGGCATTCATCAGGGCGGATGGCGTCATCCCGATTCAGCCGCCACCGGCGGCAGCAACTGGCCGCTGTACCGCAAAATCGCCCAGCGCGCCGAAGCCGCGAAGCTGGACATGATTTTTGTCGCGGACAAGCTGGCGATTGATGATGTTTACGGCGGGCATCTGGCGCACACCGTGCAGCATCGTCAGGTTGGCTGGTCTGAACCCTTAACATTATTAGCCGCGCTGGCGGCGGTGACTGACAACATTGGCCTCGGCGGCACCGTATCTTCTTCCTATTCGGTGCCTTACACCACCGCGCGCCAGCTGGCGAACATCGACCACATCAGCGGCGGGCGCGCGGCGTGGAACGTGGTTACCTCGCTGAGCCACGCCGAAGCGCGCAACTTTGGTCGCAGCGAGCACTTCAGCCATGAAGACCGCTATCGCCGCGCGGCCGAATTTATCGATGTCATGAAAGCGCTGTGGGACAGCTTTGAAGAGGACGCGCTGATTCAGGATAAAGCGCAGGCGCGCTTTGCCGACCCGGCACGCTTCCATCGTCTTGATCATCAGGGTGAATCTTTCGACGTGCAGGGACCGCTTAACTTGCCGCGTCCGCCGCAAGGCCATCCGGTGGTGATTCAGGCTGGCGTATCGGAAGCCTTTATCGATCTGGCGGCGCAACAGGCGGAAGTGCTGTTTGTGGTGCAATCCAATCGGGAACGCGCGCAGCAGTTCTATCAAACCCTGAAACAGCGTGCGCTGCAGTATCAGCGTCAGCCCGATCAACTGCGCATTCTGCCCGGCATGGTGCCGATTGTCGGCAACACGCAGCGCGATGCCGAGGAGCGGGCGGCGTACCTGAAATCATTGATCACCGTGGAATCGGGCCTCAGCTTTGTTTCGGCCAGCATGAATATCGATCTGTCGCAGTATCCCATTGACGGTCCGGTTCCTGATCTGCGTGAAAAGATCACCGGCAGCAAAGGCCGTTTTCAGTATGTGATCGCCAGCGCCATTGAGCAGAACCTGACGTTGGGTGAGATGGCGAAACGCTACGCCGAGAGCTTGTCGTTCCCGGCGCCGACCGGCACGGCGGATAGCATTGCGCAGCAGATGATTGACTGGTATCAGCATCAGGCCTGCGACGGTTTTGTCATTCTGCCCACCTACATAGACGAGAACGAAGATCGCTTCCTCGAACAGGTTGTCCCGCGCCTGCAGGCTGCGGGCGTCTTCCGCAGCGACTATCAGCCGGGCACGCTGCGCGATCGTTTAGGCTTAGTTAAGCCGGAAAATCGCTTTCACCGTTCATCATCAATTGAAATAACTTAATTAATCATTAATGCGCTGCTGCGATTATTCCTGGCAACTCTTATCATAGCAGCGCGAATAATCGCGGTTTTATTACACTTTTATTTACGCCCTTTTCATTTAACCTTTTTTAAAATGATTAGCCATTGCGAGGCAATGACTTTTTGAGAGTTTCCTCAGCCTGTTATCCCAGATTGAGCGTGATATAAATCACGTAACTGCTCTGCGGCAAGGCCGCTAATAAAAAGAAGGTTATGATGATCAGCGCAGATTTTTTTTATCGTAAATTACGTTTTCCTTTTAAACTCACACACGCTGCTTTTAAGTTTCCGGTTGCCAATGCGCGAGCCCGGCAATATCAGGTAATGTCGCCTGAACAGACTATTGACCTGCTGCTCAGCAACCACAAGCTCTCCGTCAGCCGCTATGGCGACGGCGAACTGGAAATGACCTTGTTCAAGAATATCGGTTTTCAATCTTTCGATGAACGACTCTCTATTCGCCTTAAAGAGATATTACGTCGCGGAAGTCAGCCAAAGAATCCGTGTTTATTATGTATGCCCGATGCCTTTCGCGGCACCGCGAATATGCGTTTTGGTTCGGCCCTATTCTGGTTTTTTCATAAAGCGTTTTATTTCCGACATTATGAAGCGTTATTAAAGAAAGATTACCGCTACGGCAACACCTCTGTTACGCGTCCCTATCACGACTATAAGGATAAGCAACAGGCGGTTCGCGTATTTAATAAGTTCAAACAGCTGTTCAGCGATAAAAAGATATTAATTGTGGAAGGCAGCGGCACGCGTCTCGGCATCGGTAACGATCTGCTCGATGGTGCGCGGGAGATTAAACGCATCACCACGCTCAATCGCAACGCCTTCTCGGTCTACAACGATCTCTACAGCTCGGTACTGGCGCACGCACGCGATTACGAAATGGTGCTGATGTCGCTCGGCCCCACCGCCACGGTGCTGGCTTACGATCTCAGCCAGCATGGCATTCGCTGCATTGATACCGGCCACATTGATATCGAGTACGAATGGATGCGCAGTGCCGCGCGTGACAAGGTGCAGGTGGCCGGTAAGAACGTCAATGAAGTGGGCGTGTTACTCAGCGACGATGCGCGCGACGCCGATGAGCATTATCGCCAGCAGATTTTGCTGCATGTCGGGTTGCCACAGGAAGCGGTGCTGTCGGTGATGGTGATGCATCCGCCGATCTAATCCACATCGCAAGCAATCGCAAAAACAGGGTATTTTGAGATTGCTTGCGATAACGCTGTTACCCTTCGCGCTTTTTCAGCCACTCCTGCAGCTTGCGCAGTGAAACAGGCGCCTGATACACCGTTCCTTTCCCCTCCTTAAGTGGACGCAACAATCCCTGCTCGGTGAGGTTTTTCAGGCGCGCACGCGCGGTGTTATCCGCGATGCCGAGCCGCGATTTAATCCCGGCAGAGCTGAGTAACGAACCCGGCGCATTCAGCGCGATGGCCATGATATCCAGCTCACCTTTGGCTAAGGTCATATGCTCTTCCACCCACGTCACTAAACGCTCCCGCTCTTTGTGCAGCGTGGCGATTTGCTCGGTAAAGGCAGTCACCGCGCGCATCACTACTTCGCACTGAAACTGCACGAAATAGGTCAGATCCATCTCATCAGTTTCGCTGTAAAGATAGGAAATGCCGTACTTTACCGCCGCGGCTTTCAACAGCTTGCTGATGGAAATGTAGCGGAACGCGCTGTAACCGTGACGAATCAGGTGATGGTAGAACAGCCCGCGCGCGGTGCGCCCGTTGCCATCATTGAACGGGTGAATGTAGCCGATGGCAAAATGCATCACGCAGGCCACCAGCAAAGGATGCGTGCCCTGCTGCTCCAGCCACGCAACTTCGGCGCATAGCGCGTCCAGCAGGCTATTGAGCCGCTGATAATCCGGCGGCTGATGAATGATTTCGCCGTCGCGCCCGGCAACAAACACATCGTTATTGTCGCGCACGGCGCCGGGCCGATATTTGTCATCATTAATGCCAGCGCAGGCGATGTGATGAATTTCAAGAATATCGGCGCGCGTCAACGGCGCATCACCCAACGTGGCAATGTGCTGCATCAAGCGCCAGTTGCCCATGATCATGCTTTCATCTTCGTTGCGCGGCGCACGCCCCACCGCCAGCAACTCCATCGCCACGCGCGAGGTGGTCGCCGCGCCTTCCAGCTGACTGGATGAGATCGCCTCTTCCATGATCAGCTGAGACATCAGGTAAGAAGCCGCGTCCTCATCCGTCGGTTCGCCATTGCGCGCAAAGGTCATACGATCGACCGCCGACATCGCCGCCGTGATTTTGGCCGTGAGATTACAGGTCACGGTTTGATCGGCGATCACAAAGTGCTGCGCGCTGCTGCGGCGCTTGAATTTCAGTGCGCTCCACACTTTCTCACGCATCTGCCCATCGCTGACACGACGATACAACTCATCGAAATGCAGATAGCGCTCATCCCACTCGGCATAACTGGCAAGAAGCGAATTAATCTCATTGATACTCAGTGAATCAATAAGTTGAGCGGGTGGCCGGCGCAGTTTCATCTCAAGAAATCTCAAAAACAGGGTATTTTGAGTTTACTTGAGATTCGCTGCGACGACAAATGGCGCTTGCAGCGGAGTTAGCTGCCGTGCCGCTGGCAAAATGCGCGGAGATCGGAGGACTGGAAGTCGGCCAGATTCGCCATCAGCTTCTCCAGCGGCCAGTTCCACCAGGCAATCGCCTGCAGCTGCGCGGCAATATCCGCCGTGAAACGTGCACGGATCACTTTGGCTGGCACGCCACCGACAATGGTGTAAGGCGGCACATCTTTCGTCACCACCGCACCGGCCGCCAGCACCGCGCCATCCCCCACCGTTACGCCCGGCAGCACGATGACGCCATGCCCAATCCACACATCATTGCCAATAATCACGCGATCGGCGCGACGCTCGGCAAAGAAGCCATTATCGCGCTCCGCCTGCGCATCGTAGTATTCCGGACAATAGGTGAAACGGTGCTGCGAGGCGCGATCCATCGGGTGATTGGGTGCGCCAATTCGCACATGATTGGCAATAGCGGTAAAGCGCCCAATTTGCGCATCGGCGACGCAGCAGTGCTCTCCCAGATAGGAGAAGTCGCCCAGTTCGCTGTATTCGATATAGGTTTCGGCCAGCACTTCACATTGCGCGCCAATCTGGGTTTCGCGCATGCGCACGCTGGGATTGATAACGGTGTGTTGCAGTTTTGCCGGTTGCACAGCAGCAAGTGCCATAATCAAAGCTCCGTGTGGTCAGATGTCTGGATGACCGGTTGCAACTGGGCAACCGCGAGCGACAACACTACAGCGGCAAAATGACACTAATGCTATTGTGCGCATCTGTTTCAGGCGATTTGAGGAAAGGGAATGAGAACACCGTGGTCAATACTGGCGCTGTTGTGGTCAGCCGGACAGGCATCCGCCGCGCTGCCCGCCGACATCAAAGCCGGTGATATTGTGCAAGTGCAGTTAGCGCAACTCCATCCGACGCAGGCCGCGATTGGCTATCGTCAGCTGGATTACAAGCAGCATCGTTATGAAGCCGAACCGAAAAAGCTGTTTGATGATTATTGCGAAAGCATGGGACAGAAAGGCGTCGATAAATTTGATGGTAAATCACGTCTCTCGCAGCCCAGCAGCTTCAGCTGTAAAGCGCCGGTCGGCAGCGAACCTGGCCCGATGAAAACGGCGGTGATTGCACCAGATAACGTGCTGTACCTCACCGATGGTCATCATACTTTCAGTAATTTCGCCGATATCGCCGGTCTTAATACGCCGGTGCAGGTGCGCATCACCGATGACTTCCGCAGCCTGAAAACCATGTCCGCCTTCTGGCAAAAAATGGAAGCGGCACATCTGGTGTGGCTGGATACGCCAGCAGGCAAAATCAAACCGGATGCGCTGCCGAAAGAGTTGGGCCGCCAGCATATGCAGAATGATGAATATCGCTCGCTGGTCTATTTCGTGCGCGATATTGGCTTTGAAAAGGAGCAGAATCCGCCGCCGTTCCTCGAGTTCTACTGGGGGAAATGGCTGGAAACGCAGCTGCCGCTGAAGAACTTTGACCTCAACAATCGCAGCGGTTACGCCAAAGCGCTGGAAACCATCGCTGAGAAGATGACCAGCGTGCCGAAAGACACGGTGATTGCGCACAGCGATAGCGGCCCGCTGACGGCGGATCGGTTAGGCGCACGCAAGAAAGTGAACGAGAAGAAGCTGGAGAAGCTGGTCTCCGACAATGGCAAATTGACGTGGGCCTTTGCGCAATAACCGTATGGCAGCCATAAATGGTGTAATGCTCGTCTGTTAAGACACGAAAACCCCTAATTACCGAGAGCACACATTGTAGCGGCGCAATTCATTGCGCGATAAATCGCGCCGCTACGGAAGGTGCGGTGATTTGAAACGGCGCTTAACTGATCGGCATTACGCCAATCATGGCGACCCATTCACAATTCAGCGCCCTTTCAGCGTTAAACCAATTCGCAGTTTTTCACATCCGCCGAGGGCGCCAGCAGATTTTTATCAAAGGCGCGCAGTTCCACACCATCACGAATACGCATCGGCCAGTCGGGATTCGCCAGCGCGCTTTTGCCAATCGACACATAATCTGCGCCCTGCTCCAGCGCCTGCGCCGCCGTGCTGGCATCACTTAACGCACCATTGGCGATAATCGGCAAATTCGGTGCCGCCTGACGCGCAATTTGCACCAGCGACAGCGGCGAATCGGCAAACGCCGGTTGCAGCGCGTCGTATTCTGTCAGGTGCAGATAATCCACGCCGGCCTCAGCGATCGCGGCGAATACCTGACGCGCGCCCGCTTCGCCTTCATGCCATTTGTGATGAAAATCATTCACTTTGCCCTGCGAGAGGCGAATTCCCAGCGTAACATCGTTGCCTACGCGTTGGCGCACCGCGGCGATCACCGCCAGCGTCAGGGACAAACGCGCCACGATATCGCCGCCCCAGCGATCGCTGCGCTGATTGGTGTAATCGGTAAAGAACTGGTCAAGCAGATAACCGTTAGCGCCATGAATTTCGATGCCATCGAAACCCGCTTCGCCGATTGCCCGCGCCGCAGTGTGCGCAAAGCTGTCGATCACCTGCTGGATCTGCTCTTCATCCATTTCGCGTGGCAGCGGATAGGCGCCATGACCGTGATAGAAACCGAGCTGTTCTCCGCGCGGCTGCACCGCTGAGGGCGCGAGCGTGTCCGGACGATAGATGTTGCCCTGCGATATCGCCCCGGCATGCATCAACTGCGCAATGATTTTGCCGCCACGCTGATGCACCCGATCGGTGATCGCGCGCCAGCCAGCGCTCTGTTTGGCATTAATCAACCCCGCCTGAAACGCATAGGTTTGCGACCAGGCTTCATCGATATAGATGCCTTCGGTGATGATGGCGCCAAAGCCGCCGCGCACAAAGCGCTGATAATAGTGCTGCATGCGTTCGCCCGGAATCCCGTCAACGCTGGCGGAGATGCGCGTCATTGGCGCCACCATGATGCGATTCTTCAGCGCCAGGCGGTTCAGTGTCCCGCTTTGAAAAAGGTGTTTATCACTCATATTGCTCTCTGGGTGCGGATTATCTACAGAGCGCAGTATATTCGGTCGCCAGAGGGACAAAAATGGCCGATGATGATACGTCTGTATAACGGAAATCGTTACAATGAACTCAAAAGATGTTGAGGTGTTCCTGATGGTCACCCAGACGCGCAGCCTGACGCAGGCCGCGCGGCGACTGAACACCACGCCGATGACGGTCTCACGCCGACTCGCCTCGCTGGAGGAGGATCTCGGCGTGCGCCTGCTGCATCGCACCACTCGCGCCATCGCGTTAACGGATGAAGGTGAAGAGTTTCTGCCCTACGCTAAAACCCTGACGGAAACCGAACAGAGCGCGCGCAATCTGTTCTCGCCGGATAAACAAGGTGCCACCGGCCAGCTGCGCATCACTGCGCCTTCTGGCTTTGGCCGCCGCACCATTATTCCATTGCTGCCCGCGCTGATGGCGGAGAATCCCGAACTGAAGATCGATTTCCAGCTCAGCGATAACGTCACCGATATTGTTGGGCTCGGCTACGATGTCGCCATTCGCATCGCCCCGCTGCGGGATTCACGCTTAGTGGCGCAGCGCCTGGCGGACAATCCGCGCGTGCTCTGTGCTTCTCCAGACTATCTGGCGCGCTTCGGCACTCCACAACTGCTGGCCGATTTGCATCAGCATAACTGCCTGCGTTTATCCGGCGTGCCGCAATGGAGTTTTATGGTCGACGATCATATTTCCAGTGTCAGCGTTGAGGGCCGTTTCAGCGGCAGCAATGTGGAAGGCGTGCGCACCTTGTGCGTGGCGGGCAGCGGCATCGCGCAGCTCTCTGCGTGGGATGTGCAGCAGGAACTGGCGGCAGGTGAACTGATTGACATTGCCTTGCAAGATGCCCAACCGCAGCTGCTCGGCGTCTGGGCGCTGTTTCCCACCGCGCGCCATCTGCCAACGCGTGTCACGGTATTTCTGAATGCCCTGAAACAGGCGATGGCGCGCTAATTAAGAAAATGTGAACGGCGAAGGTGGTTATAGTTATTCACTCATGACGATCACGGAGGCCAACAGTGAAACCTGAAATCCATACGCTTGCTTCAACAGAGATTTACCGTAACCGCTGGTTAACCTTGAAAGAGGATAAAATTCAGCGGGCCGATGGCAGCGAAGGCATCTATTCGGTGATTGAGAAGAGTGATTTTGTGGTGATTTTGCCGGTGGAGGATGACCACATTTATGTGGTTGAACAGTTCCGCTATCCGCTGGGTGAACGCACTATTGAACTGCCTCAGGGAAGCTGGGAACTTGCGCCCGATGCTGCGCCGGAAGATCTTGCCGCTGGCGAATTGTTAGAAGAAACCGGGCTGATTGCCGGTCAGCTTGAGCACGTGGGATATCAAAAATTAGCACAAGGTTACTCCGCGCAGGGTTATCACATTTATCTGGCGCGCGAGCTGACGTATCAGGGGCAAAATCTGGATGCGGAAGAGGTGGGATTAACCGCGAAGAAAATTAAAATCGACGCGTTTCTTGAACTGATTCTGGCAGGAAAGATCAGCGACGCGACATCGGTGACCGCGTTTCTGCTGGCGCGGGCGAAAGGGTTAATTGATTGATCTATTTTGCTTTTTTCAAGGTGCGCATGAATGCGCACCTTACGAGTACAACATCGATGTAGGGTCGCCATTCAT
>NZ_JACAPA010000032.1:0-31459 GCF_013385945.1 Pantoea sp. B9002 | reverse complement strand
TCGCCATTCATGGCGACCCATCACCAGCATTACGCTGCTGCAATATCTGCCAACACCGCTTCTGCCTGCGCGTTATTGACTGCCACGTTATCAATAAACAACTGACGCTGTTCACCCGACGGCAGCATCACTTTTAACGTCTGCCAAGCTGGCTGGAAGCTGCCTTTACGCTGGAAGTTAAGGTGAATCGCCTCAGCATCGCTGCGCATTTCCCAGTTCAGCCACAGCGCGTTGCCCTGCTGATAGCCCCAGCTTTCGCCATCATCCTCAAACAGCACACCGTGGCTGACACCTTTGCCTTTAAGCGGGAACAGCTGCAAGGTGCGACGATCGTCAGCATGTGCATCAACATGACGCAGGCGCTCGCTGAGCGGTAAGCCCGCTCCGGCGCGTACCAGCATCGGCTGGGTTTCCAGCGGTGCCGCCAGCGTGACCCATTGACCGCCGCTGAACCATTGCTGGGTAGCAAAGTCATACCAGCCGGTTTGGTTATCGGGCAGCCACAGGCGACGCTCGCGCTGACCGGGTTCGACCACGCTGGCCACCAGCAGATCGCGGCCCAGCATAAACTCATCGCACTCGGCGAACGTCTGCGCATCCTGTTCATGATCGAGGAAAGTCGGACGCAGCATCGGTTCATCGTCAGCATGCGCCTGCCACAGCAGCGTATAGAGATAAGGCAGCAGTCGATAACGCAGTTCAATCGCGGCGCGGATCGCAGGCGTAGCCGCCGGATACATCCAGGGTTCATTGACGGTGTGATCGTCATTCCACGAGTGAATGGTGAAACGCGGATGCATCACGCCGTTTTGTACCCAGCGCACAAACAGTTCTGCATCTGGCTTATCGCCGGAGAAGCCACCGACATCATGTCCCACGTTATACAAACCGGACAGGCTCATGCCCAATCCCATGCGGATGTTGTAACGCAGCGTGGTCCAGTTAGTGCGGTTATCGCCGCTCCAGGTTTGCACATAGCGCTGCATCCCGGCGCAGCCCGAACGGGAAATCAGGAACGGACGTTTTTCCGGCGCGAAACGCTGCTGCGCTTCCATGGAGGCGCGCATCATCAGCAGCGGCATCACCGGGCGAATGTGTTTGATGGCAATTGGCGTACCGAAACCGTGGCAGCGCGCTTCGCCATCCCACACTTCATATTCGTTGTTGTCATTCCAGGTGGAATCGATGCCCTTTTCCAGCAGCTGTTTGGTGACGTTTTCCTGCCACCAGGCGACGGCTTGCGGATGGGTAAAATCGAGATGTGAACCTTCGTCATCCCAGAACACCGAACGCTCAGGCGCATCCTCTTCCGAGTCGCGGATAAACAGCCCTTGTTCCGCCACTTCTTTATAACGCGGATGATCCTGCAACAGGCACGGTTTGATATTAGCGGCGAGGCGCAAGCCGGCGTCATGAAACGCCTGGCTCATCACTTCCGGCTGCGGCACTTTGTCGTAGTTCCAGTTGAACACGTAGCGCTTGTTGTTAATTGAGGTGTAGCCCGATGAAAGCTGGAATGAATCACACGGAATATCGTGCTCTTCGCACAGGCGGATGAAGTTCATCAGCTGATTTTGTGCATCTGGCGCATCGGTGTAATGCATGGTTGAACCGCTGTAGCCGAGGCTCCATTTCGGGCCGAACAGCGTTTTACCGGTGAGACGCACAAAGGCTTTGGTGACATCCAGCACCTTGTCACCGACAAACAGGTAATAGTCGATATCACCGCTTTCGGCCTGCCAGCGGCGATACGGCTTGTGATAGTTATCGAGTTCATTACCGAGATCAAACCAGCTGCTGCTGAGGTTATCGTAATAGAGACCAAAGCTAACATCGGTGCGACGCGTAATGGTAAACGGCACATGCTTGTACAGCGGATCGGTGGAGGCCGCGTTGTAGCCCATCGCATCAAGGTTACGCATTTCATAACGCTGGCCATTACGCTGCAAATCACCGCTTTTCTCGCCCAGGCCATAATAGCGATCGTCGTTCATGCGGCACTGATAGTGCGCCACGCCATCGCCGTGCGCGTTGATTTGATAAGCGCTGGTTGGGCGGTCGCAGGTCAGCAGCTGCCATACGCCGTGGCTGTCACAATATTGCCACTCCAGCGCCAGCGGTTGATGGACGATCACCCGCAGTTTATCGGTGGCCACCACCAGCGTGTCGCCCTCTTCTTCCAGTGTGAACGACGGCAAGGTGAATCCGGCCAGGCTGTCGCGCTGACGCCCTTCCCACGGCACATCACTTTCTGGCGCTATGCTCCAGGTGCGATCAAGGCTATACGCGCCCTGACGTTTAATCGCCACGCGGAACATGCCCGTTTCCAGCACATACAGACACAGCGTGTGTTTGCCGTCGACGGTTAACGCCACGTGGTGCGCATCGGAACCGGCTAATGACCAATTTTTTAACGTTTTCATCGTTACCTACTTTTTCATGCGCGCTGGGCGCGACGTTCAGCAATAAAAGCAATCAGGAATACGGCGCCGATCAGGTCGAAGAAGCCCATGGCGACAAACAGCGGATTAAAGCCAATGGTGTCGGCGGTAACGCCGATCAGCAGTGAGAACAGGAAGCTGGAGATCCACGCAAACGAGCCGCGCATGCCGTTGACGGTGGCCATCTGGCCTTTATCAAACTTCTCCACCACCAACGCGCTCAGCATGCAGGAGATGATCTGATGGCCGAAGCCACCAATCGAGATCAGCGCAATCGCCACATACGGATCTTTGGTCATCGCCACTGCGGCCAGAGACAGCATCAGGAACGCGCCGGTAACTGAACTGGCGACTACCGAGTTCACCTGGGTGAAGCCAAAAATTTTGGTGTAAAGGCGCGTCAAATAACCGCTGGCGGCGCTGCCGAGGTCGGCGGCGAGGAACGGCAGCCAGGCGAACATGACGATCTGTTTCAGATCCATGCCGAGCTCTTTTGCCAGATAGAGCGGCACCCAGAAACTCAGTACGCCCCACGCCGGTTCGGCCATGAATGCCGGAATGGCAATGCCGTAGAAACGCTTGTTCTTCGATACGGTTTTCAACGCGGTAAAGAATGGCAGTTTCACTGCCGGTGGTTCGTTGTCCTGGCGGATGAAATCCAGTTCGGATTTCGACAAATTAGGGTGCTGATCGGGATCGCGATACAGCCACCACCACAGCAACACCCAACCCAGTGCCAGCGCGCCGGTGAACAGGAATGCGCCCTGCCAGCCGCCAAACGCCGCATGGGCAAAGTAGATAATCGGCGGTGCCAGCATAGCGCCGAGGGAGAATCCGACACCCGCCCAACCCGCGGCGATAGGACGCTCTTTTTTCGGGAACCATTCACCAATTACTTTGGCGTTGGCTGGCGTGGCAGCGGCTTCTGCGCTGCCCATAACAAAACGCAGAATCGCCAGATGCAGCCAACTGCCCGCTCCAGCATGGAATAAACAGGCAATGGCCCACACCGAGGCGCAGATCAGGAAGCCTACTTTCAGGCCAATCACATCAATCAACCAGCCACAAATCGGTTGGAAGAACGTATAGGCCAGCTGGAAGGCACCGACGATGTAGGAATATTGCTCGGTGGTGATGTTAAGGCTGTCTTTGAGCTCTGGGGCCAGCAGCCCTAAAGAGTTACGCGTGATGTAATTGACCGTCACGCCGGCTAAGAACAGCACCAGCACCCACCAGCGCATATGGCGGAAGGTGCGTTTGGTGCCTGCGGCGGTTATCCCTGGATTTAAACTGCGGTTCATCGGGTTCTCCCTTAGTGAGTCATTTCTAGCCATCCGCCAGGAGTGAACCACAGTTGCGAAAAGTGGTCGCCAGCTTGATGTCGCAAATGTGATCTGGTTAACCAAAATCACTCGCCAGGTTGACTTAACCCCGTAAAGAGCAGAGTTTTAACCCGGAATCGCGTGGTTATTGTCTGATGTAACGCGCTAATAAAGAATATTGGTCAACCAATAGTGAGTGAGGTAACAACATGAAGCAGACCTGGCGCTGGTATGGTCCCAACGATCCTGTCTCTCTGGCCGATGCACGCCAGGCGGGCGCAACCGGCATCGTCACCGCACTGCATCACATCCCGAACGGCGAAGTGTGGTCAGTCGACGAAATCATGCAGCGCAAGGCGCTGGTGGAAGCCGCCGGTTTGGTGTGGTCGGTGGTGGAGAGCGTGCCAATTCATGAAGAGATCAAAACCGGCAGCGGACGCTGTCAGCACTGGATCAGCAACTATCAGCAGTCGCTGCGCAACCTGGCGCAGTGCGGCATCAACACCGTGTGCTACAACTTCATGCCGATCCTCGACTGGACGCGCACCGATCTCGAATATCTGCTGCCGGATGGCGCAAAAGCCCTGCGCTTTGATCAGATTGAGTTCGCGGTATTTGAGCTGCACATTCTGCAGCGTCCCGGCGCGGAGCAGGATTACAGCGTCGAAGAGATCGCGGAGGCCGCTGAACGCTTTGCAACGATGAGTGAAGAGCACCGTAACCGCCTGATGCGCAACATCATCGCCGGTTTGCCGGGCGCTGAAGAAGGTTACACGCTGGATCAGTTCCGCGCCCAGCTGGCGCGTTATGAGGGCATCGGTAAGGCCGAGCTGCGAGAGAATTTTGCCACCTTCCTGCGCGCCATTGTCGCGGTTGCTGAAGAAGTGGGCGTGCGCATGGCGGTGCATCCGGACGATCCGCCGCGCCCGATTCTCGGCTTGCCGCGCATCGTTTCCAACGCCGACGATCTGCAATGGATGATCGATACCGTCAGCAGCCCCGCCAACGGTTTCACTATGTGTACCGGCTCGTACGGCGTGCTGGCAGAGAATGATTTAGCCGGCATGGTTAAGCGCTTCGGCCCGCGCATCTACTTCGCGCATCTGCGCTCTACCAAACGGGAAGAGAACCCCAACAGCTTCCACGAAGCCGCGCATTTGGCTGGCGATGTCGATATGTTTGCGGTGATCAAGGCGATTGCCGAAGAGGAGCAGCGACGTAAAGCCGCAGGACAGCCGGATTTGATTCCAATGCGTCCCGACCACGGCCACCAGATGCTGGATGACCTGAAGAAGAAAACCAATCCGGGATACTCGGCGATTGGTCGCCTGAAAGGATTGGCGGAAATTCGCGGCGTCGAACTGGCGATCCACCGCGCCTATTTTGCTCAGGACGCCCAATAATGCGCTTTATGGATGAAGATTTTCTGCTGCAGAGCGACATCGCGCGGCGTTTGTACCACGACTTCGCTGCAGATATGCCGATCTACGATTATCACTGTCACCTCAATCCGCAGGAGATTGCTGAAGATCGTCGCTTTGCCAACCTTGGCCAGATCTGGCTGGAAGGCGATCACTACAAGTGGCGCGCGCTGCGTGCCGCGGGCGTCGATGAGTCGTTAATCACCGGCAAGAACACCAGCGACTACGACAAGTATCTCGCCTGGGCGCAAACGGTGCCCAAAACCCTCGGCAACCCGCTCTATCACTGGACGCACCTTGAACTGCGTCGCCCGTTTGGCATCACCGATACGCTGTTTGGCCCAGACACCGCGCCTGCGATCTGGCAGCGCTGCGCGGAGCAGTTGGCGACACCGGAGTTTTCAGCGCGCGGCATCATGCGTCAGATGAAGGTGCGCATGGTGGGCACCACCGACGATCCGGTTGATTCGCTGCACTATCACCGCCAAATCGCCGATGACCGCAGCTTTGATATTGACGTTGCGCCGAGCTGGCGTCCGGATAAAGTCTTCAAAATCGAGCTGGAGGGTTTTGTCGACTATCTTGGTCGTCTGGAAGGCGCCGCCGATGTCGCCATCGACAGCTTCGATGCGTTACGCCGTGCGCTGTTACGTCGTCTTGACCACTTCTCCGCCCACGGTTGTCGCGCGTCAGATCACGGTATCGAAATCCTGCGCTTTGCGCCGGTGCCGGACGACAGCGTACTCGATACTATTTTGGCGAAACGTCGCCGTGGCGATGTGCTGGATGAATTGGAAATCGCCCAGTTCAGCAGCGCGGTGTTGGTGTGGCTCGGCAGCGAATATGCGCGGCGCGGCTGGGTAATGCAGCTGCACATCGGCGCGATTCGTAACAACAGCACGCGCATGTTCCGCCAGCTCGGGCCAGACAGCGGCTTTGATTCGATTGGCGATAACAATATTGCCTGGCCGCTGGCGCGCCTGCTGGATGCGATGGACCTCAACGATCAGCTGCCGAAAACCATTCTCTATTGCCTTAATCCACGCGATAACGAAGTGCTGGCCACAATGGCGGGCAACTTCCAGGGCGCGGGCATTGCTGGCAAGGTGCAGTTCGGTTCTGGCTGGTGGTTCAACGATCAGCGCGATGGCATGCTGCGTCAGCTGGAGCAGTTGTCGCAAATCGGCTTACTCAGCCAGTTTGTCGGCATGCTGACCGATTCACGCAGCTTCCTCTCCTACACGCGGCACGAATACTTCCGCCGTATTCTGTGCAATTTGCTGGCGCAGTGGGTGAAAGACGGCATTGTGCCGCACGATGAGCCGATGCTCGGCAGCATGCTGCGCGACATCTGCTTTAACAATGCCGAACGCTATTTCGCGCTGAACGCCAGGTGAGTTAGGCCTGGTCACTGCACGCCGTGACCAGGCCGATTCTTATTCGCTATGCTATAGTGCGCGTCTCTGAGTGAGGCTGTATCAGAGGTTGTGAATCCTTTAACACACAGAAAAGAGCACGATGAAAACTCAAACTTCAGCACAGCGCCCTTATCAGGAAGTCGGGGAAATGCTCCGCCAGATGATCACCCAGAAGCAGTATGCGGTGGGCGAACGGCTGCCGCCGGAGCGCGAACTCGCCGCGCTGCTGGATGTGACGCGTACGCTGGTGCGAGAAGCGCTGATCATGCTGGAGCTGGAAGGATTAATCGAGGTGCGGCGCGGTGCGGGCATCTATGTGATTCACGATTCGCCCCAACAACCCGTTTCGCTTCACAAAGCCAGCAACGATGCCGGACCCTTTGAGATGTTGCAGGCGCGTCAGCTGCTGGAGAGCAATATCGCCGAGTTCGCCGCGCTGCAAGCCACGCGTGAAGACATCATGAAGATGCGCCAGGCGCTGGAGCTGGAAGAGAAAGAGCTGGCATCCGGTGCGGTCAACCAAAGTGAAAACGGCGATCGCAATTTCCATCTGGCGATTGCCGAAGCCACCCACAACAGCATGCTGGTTGAGCTGTTTAAGCAATCCTGGCAGTGGCGCGAAGATAACGTGATGTGGAGCCAGCTGCATCGTCATTTGGTCAACAATGATTACCGCAAACAGTGGCTCGACGATCACAAAAAGATCCTCGCGACGCTGATCAAAAAAGACGCGCGCGCCGCTAAGCTGGCGATGTGGCAACACCTGGAAAACGTGAAACAGCGGCTGCTGGAGTTCTCAGACGTTGATGATATCGACTTCGATGGTTATCTGTTTGAATCCTGGCCGCTTTACGCAGCCAGCAATCCCAACAATTGATGCGGTTGATCGGAATATATGCAGGTGCGCATGAATGCGCACCCTACGAAAACCCTCGCCAAACCGTAGGGTCGCCATTTATGGCGACCGAACAACGCCAGCACTTTCGCTAAGATCTACTCATCATCCTCATCGGTTACTTTGCCGCCAAAGCGATTGCGCACCACCACAAAGAACACCGGCACGAAGTAAATGGCTAACAGCGTTGCCGCTACCATGCCGCCGATCACCCCGGTACCCACCGCATTCTGTGCGCCAGAACCCGCGCCGGAGCTGATGGCTAAAGGCAACACGCCAAGAATAAAGGCCAGCGATGTCATCAAAATCGGTCGCAGTCGCATACGTGCCGCGTCCAGTGTGGCTTCAATCACGCTTTTGCCCTCTTTCTCGATCTGATCTTTGGCAAACTCGACGATAAGAATGGCGTTCTTCGCCGACAAGCCAATGGTGGTCAGCAGCCCAACCACGAAATACACGTCATTGTTCAAGCCGCGCAGCAGCGTGGCTACCAGCGCACCAAACACGCCCAGCGGCACCACCAGCATCACCGAGAACGGAATGGACCAGCTCTCATACAGCGCGGCCAGACACAGGAACACCACAATCAGCGACAGCGCATACAGCGCCGGTGCCTGTTCTCCGGTCATGCGCTCCTGATACGACATTCCCGTCCAGTCGTAGCCAATGCCAGACGGCAATTGCTGCGCCAGCTGCTCCATCAGGGCCATCGCTTCACCCGAACTTTTACCCGGCGCAGGTTGCCCCAGAATCTCCACGGCGGAAAGACCATTAAAGCGCTCCAGACGCGGCGATCCATACACCCATTCTGCCGTCGAGAAGCTGGCAAAAGGCACCATCTTGTCGTTGCTGGCACGCACGTACCACTTGTTCAGATCTTCCGGCATCATGCGGTACGGCGCATCGCTCATGACGTACACCTTTTTCACCCTGCCGTTGTCGACAAAGTCGTTCACGTAGCTGCCGCCCCACGCGCTGCTCAGCGTGGTGTTGATGTCAGAGAGATCGACGCCCAGCGCGGTGGCTTTCTCCTGATCAATGTTGAGCTTGAACTGTGGACTGTCTTCCATGCCGTTGGGACGCACCGCCGCCAGGGTTTCAGGATGCTGACGCGCCAGATCCAGCAGCTGATTACGCGCGGCGATCAGCTTGTCATGGCCAAGCCCTGCCTGATCAATCAGCTCGAAGTCGAAGCCGGTGGCATTGCCCAGCGCGATGATTGGCGGCAGGTTAAAGGCGACCACGTTGCCGTCCATGATATTGCCAAAGCTTTTCATGGCGCGGGCCACGATAGCATCTACTTTGTTTTCATCACCGGCTCGCGCGGACCAATCCTTCAATCCGATGAAAGCAATACCGACGTTCTGACCCCGACCGGCAAAACCAAAGCCATTGACCGTCAGGACGTTCTCGACGTTGCTCTTTTCACTGGACAGATAATAGTCATTCACCTGATCCAACACCGCTTGCGTCCGTTCCTGGGTTGCTCCAGCTGGCAAAATCGCCTGCGTTGCCAGCACGCCCTGATCTTCCGACGGCAGGAACGAGGTCGGCAAGCGCATAAACAGCACCGCCATACCGACCACAATCACGCCATAAATCACCAGATATCGCCCGCTGCGGTGCACCATACGCGCCACCGAATTCGAGTAATGTTGAGCGCTTTGCTCGAACTTGCGGTTAAACCAGCCAAAGAATCCGCGCGGCTGGCCATGCGAGCCCGGTTTTACCGGCTTAAGGATGGTGACGCACAGTGCGGGCGTGAGGATCAACGCCACCAGCACCGATAGCACCATTGCCGAAACGATGGTGATGGAGAACTGGCGATAGATCACGCCGGTACTGCCGCCAAAGAACGCCATCGGCACAAATACCGCCGACAGCACCAGCGCAATCCCCACCAGCGCGCCCTGAATCTGGCCCATCGATTTGCGTGTGGCGGCTTTGGGTTTCAGCCCCTCTTCCGCCATAACGCGCTCGACGTTCTCCACTACCACAATGGCGTCATCCACCAGCAACCCAATAGCCAGCACCATGCCAAACATGGTGAGAGTGTTGATGGAGTAACCAAAAGCACTGAGAATGCCGAACGTCCCCAGTAACACCACCGGCACAGCAATGGTGGGAATCAGCGTGGCGCGCAGGTTCTGCAAGAACAGGTACATCACCAGGAACACCAGCACGATGGCTTCAAACAGCGTTTTCACCACCTCATGAATCGAAATGCTGATAAACGGCGTGGTGTCATACGGATAAACCACCTTCAGACCTTGCGGAAAATAGGGCTTCAGCTCGTCGATTTTTCCGCGAATGGCATTAGCGGTATCCAGCGCATTGGCGCCGCTCGCTAGCTGGATGCCCAACGCTGAAGCAGGTTTACCGTTGATCTTCACCACAAAGTTGTAGTTTTCACCGCCGCGCTCAATGCGAGCCACATCATGCAACCGTACCTGAGAACCATCGCTGTTGACCTTCATCAGGATGTTGCCAAAGGCGTCCGGTGAGGTCAGGCGCGTCTGCGCAATAATCGAAGCGTTAAGCTGCTGCCCTTTCACTGGCGGCGCGCCGCCCAACTGGCCCGCCGCGACCTGCGCATTCTGCGTTTCCAGCATGCTGATAACATCCACCGGCGTCAGCTGATAGGTGTTGAGCTTGTTAGGATCGAGCCAGATACGCATCGCATATTGCGAGCCAAAAAGCGTGGTATCACCCACGCCATTAATGCGACTGATGGGATCTTTCAGGTTAGTGGCTACGTAATCGGCAATGTCTTCCATACTCATGCGGCCCGATTCATCAACAAAGCCCGGCACGAGAAAGAAGACGCTCGATGATTTACGCACGGTGATGCCCTGCTGCTGCACTTCCTGTGGCAAAAGCGGCGTGGCGAGCTGCAATTTATTCTGCACCTGCACCTGGGCGATATCCGCATCGGTGCCGTTCTCAAACGACAGCGTCAGCTGCAAGGTGCCGGAGGAATCGCTGGTCGAGGACATATACATCAGGCCATCCAGCCCGCTCATGTTCTGTTCGATCACCTGCGTCACACTGTTCTGCAACGTGGTGGCATCGGCACCCGGATAGGTTGCGCGCACCTGAACCGCGGTGGGCGCAACATCCGGATATTGCTCAACTGGCAACTTCAGGATTGAGATGCCACCCGCCAGCATGACGATAATGGCGAGGACCCAGGCAAAAATGGGGCGATCAATAAAAAATCGGGACATCAGTCAGCGGTTCCTTTCGACGGGGAGGATGCTGCATCAGCAGCAAGAGGTGTGACGATCATGCCGGGCTGAGCACGCTGAACGCCGGAGACAATCACGCGTTCACCCGCCTGCAAGCCACCCGCCACGCGCCATTGATCGCCGAGCGCCTGAGAAACCTGGATAGTGCGGATGTCCACTTTATTGTCACTGCCCACCACCATCGCCGTGGCGTCGCCGCGCGGCGTGCGTGTGACCGCCTGCTGCGGGATCAGCATGGCGTGGGGATCGGTGCCTTCATCCAGTCGCGCGCGCACAAACATGCCGGGCAGTAGCGTATGGTTGGGATTGGGGACAATGGCGCGCAGCGTGATGGAACCGGTGGTGCGATCGACGGTGACATCAGAGAACGCCAGCGTGCCGCGTTGCGGATAGAGTGAGCCGTCGCCCATCACCACGCTGACCAGCGATTTACCGTCGTTCTGACGTAAACGACCCGCGGCGAACTCCTGCTGTAAACGCAGGAAATCCTGGCTCGACTGAGTGACATCGACGTACATCGGATCCAGCTGCTGCACCGTGGCCAGCGAATCGCTCTGCGCATCAGCCACCAGCGCGCCTTCGGTGACCGACGAACGCCCGATGCGACCGCTTATCGGCGCGGTAATGGTGCTCCACGCCAGATTGATGCGCGCACTTTCCATCGTGGCTTTGGCGACATCCACCGCAGCACGGGTTTGCGCGGCGGTGGCTTGCGCCTGGTCATAATCCTGTCGGCTGATATATTGGCTGCCGCTCAGCGAGCGATAGCGATTCAGCGTCACCTGCGCGATACGCGCGTTGGCTTCGGCTTGCGCGACGGACGCTTTGGCACTGGCGAAACTGGCGCGGAACGGTGCAGGATCAATTTGATACAACGTCTGACCGGCGACCACATCACTGCCTTCGGTAAAGCTGCGTTTCAGCACAATTCCGGAAACCTGAGGACGCACATCAGCAACCCGATACGCCAAAGTGCGGCCCGGTAATTCGCTGGTGATTGCTTGTGATTGCGTGGCAAGCGTAATGACTTTCACCTCGGGCGCGGCCGGCGCCTGAGCCGTTTTATTCGATGAATCATCACATCCTGTGGTGGGTAAAATGAAAAACGCGCATAGCAAAGCCAAAGGCTGAATTGCCTCGTGTTTGGGCATTGAAATTATCTCCCGGAAACCGGTAATGAAAAATTAATGTGGGAAGTTAAAATTGTGGGTATTCAAACGGCGATAGGTTGCCGGTGGCACGCGATATTTACGGGCAAATGAGCGGGTAAAAGATTGCTGCGAGTCGTAGCCATACTTCATGGAGATATCAATCACTGCCACGCTGCTATCGAGTAAATCATGCGCCGCTAGCTCCAGCTTTTTATCGCGAATGTAATTGCCGAGACTAATATGCATGATGCGCTGAAACATGCGCTGGAGATGCCATTTAGAATAACCGGAACGAAGAGCCACATCTTCGATCTTAATGGCGCTACGAATGTTCGCATTTATCCACGCCAGCAAATCGCGGATAATAATTTCATGTCGATCCATTTTTCACCTCTTCTCTCACAGCCACAGGAAGTCACCGCATTGATGGAAAAGAAGCGTATCATTACAAGTTGCTTTTTATTAGGCAGTGAAAATGGGAAAGGTTTATGAGGCAAAATCATTAATGAAGTGGCAAAAGGTTAAGCAGAGGCAAATTGAGCGGCTTAAATCTTGATCGCCATCACTTTGCATCAGTTTTTACTGGAAAATTCGTGAGAATCTCACATATATTTCAGGTTATGTGCAGGTGTTAGGCTGAAACCTAACCACAATTGATAAAGGTAAAGCCTTGCTGCGGGAAAACTTCAACGACCTGATCTATTTAGTGATGGTGGCACGCGAATGTAGCTTTACGCGCGCTGCGGCCAAATTAGGCGTGTCGCAATCGGCGCTAAGCCACTCGATTCGCGGTCTTGAAGAGCGATTAAATACGCGTTTATTAACGCGCACCACGCGCAGTGTTGCGCCGACCGAAGCCGGTGAAAACCTGATTCAGAGCGTGGCACCGATGATGGCCGATATTGAGAAAGCCCTGCTGCAACTGACCGATAATCAGGGCAAGCCGTCGGGAAATATTCGTATTACCGCCGGTGAACATGCGTTGTCTTCCACCTTGTGGCCGCTGCTCAAACCGTTTCTGCAAGCCTATCCCGAAGTGAATGTGGAGCTCTCCGTTGATAACACCTTAACGGATATTGTCAGCGGGCGTTTCGATGCCGGCGTGCGGCTTGGCGAAAGCATTGAGAAAGATATGGTGGCGGTGAGAATCGGCCCGGACTGGAAAATGGTGACCGTTGCATCGCCTGACTATTTGCGAAAATACGGCATTCCCACCACGCCCTACGAATTGCAGAATCACAACTGCATTAATATGCGCCTTCCTACACTGGGAGGATTATATAGCTGGGAGTTCAGCAAAGACGGCAAAGATATTCGCGTTAAAGTTGAAGGGCAGCTGATATTTAATAATCTGGCTTCACGTATCGATGCGGTGCTGTCCGGCATGGGTATTGCCCATGTACCCGAGGATACCGTTAAACAGCACATCGCCAACGGCGAACTGCAATGCCTGCTGGATGATTGGTGTGAACCCTTTAGCGGATATTATCTCTATTATCCGAGCCGCAAACAGCACACCGCTGCGTTTGAGAAATTGATCGAAGCGATTAAATACAAGGGCTGAAAGTTCAGCATCTATGACGTAATACTTTGGTCACCATAAATGGCGACCCTACGACGATATAGCACGATTTTGTAGGGTCGCCATTCATGGCGACCTCAGCTAATCACATCAACTCACCACGCTCAACGCGAGATCTTTGGCTAAAAAGAACGGCCTTAAATACGCCACGCTATTCGATAAAGGCAAGATTTCATCGCTGAGCTGAATGCCGATGGTTTCGCGCAGATAACGGCGGCGGGTTTCGATGCGCTGCCACAACGCCGGATAATGGTTGCGGATGTCGCTTTGCAGCGCCGCATCGGCCAGCACCACGCACTCTTCGGCGCTGGCACCGCTGTAGCCCGGCACCGACGGGATGATATCAATTTGCAGCATCATGCCGCTTTTCAGCCGTTCGGTTGAATGGTGATAAATCGGCGAAGACATCCACTCTTCGTCCGCCACCAGATGTCCCGGATTGAGGTGCCAGCCAAAACGGGCTTTCGGCAAAACCTGCTCGATAAGCTGATACAGCTCACCACCGCTCATGCCGCAGCGAATGTTTTCCAGCCAGGCCACCACGGCCGAGAAATAGGGTTTGGCGATGCGCTCCAGATAATCTTGCTGGCCTGGCGGCAGCTCGCTGTGATCGGCAATGACGAAGCCGCTGCGACTGGAGAGTCCGCCTTTGAAGGCGGTGGTTAGCGAGAGTGTATCGCCGCGCTGCACTTTTTTGTAGCTGGGATAGAGGTTCGCTTTGTCGAAACGACTGCCGGTGGCGGCGATGGTCACCACCGAGTTGCATTGCCCTTCGGCGTGCAGTAACGCGCCCAATTCTGTTTCACGCACGCCCACCTCGATGGCATTCAGCGCGTCCAGCATGCACTTTGACGCGAGGTTTGCGCCATATTCGTAATGGGCGATTTCATTGGCATTGCAGGTGGTGCGCGCGCCGTTATCGCCAATAAACAGCGGGATGGCATTTTCTAACGTGGCATCAGCGCTGAGCGTGCGCTTAATGGCATCGACAATAAAGTACGGCAGATCAAACATCGCACGCCCATTGCCGGCGGCGGGCGTAAACATCTTCCAGCCCACCAGCCCGACTTTATGGCCGTTCGCTAAACCCGCGTCTTTGAAGAGACTTTCCAGCGGCGCTTCATTGTCCATGGGCTGATTGGGGAGCGAGAAGTACGGCGTGTGCAGCAGCGCGGCCGGTGTGCGTGAAAAGCGCGCCATTTTCAGGTTTTCGTTGCCCAGCACCAGCGTGCAAGCTCCGGACTGATTCAGCAGCAGCAATCCCTCTTCGAAACGCGGGATAAATCCGCTCAGATATTCGAAATTGCCGCCGTGCTCCTTGTCGGCATAGATCACCAGCCAGTCAAAACCCTCGCGCTGCATGCCCGCCAGCAGCGCGTTCTTGCGCTGCACAAGCGTATCATCGGTGAGAAAAACCGGTTCAACGTCGCTGAACGTCACCGGCGCGGTAATCGGTCCGAACGTGATTGCCATGATGCACTTCCTCGCATTACAGAATGAGATGAGGATAGTAGCGTTTTTAGCGCAGCGGATTTTGATCCACGCGAAAAAAGGCGGAGGGGTGAGCTCCGCCTTGTCTCAAGTTCCAGTCAGTGTGCCTGACCGGTCAGTTGCAAAAGGGCAACGATGATTTGAAGAATGATGCGGACGATGTCCAGCAGCAATCGAACAAGTTCCATCACTTTCCTTCTCCTCTGAGAGGAGCGCGCCTTTCAGCTGCCGGGGCTTTGACTCCACCCGCCGACCGCCTAAGCACAATTGTGAGGAGTGCTGAGCGGCTCTCATTGTAAAAGCCACAGGCCAGCACCACCTGAAACCTGCCGGGATTTGACTATCCGCGCCCCTGGAGTCATCAGAAAAACAATGAAGCTTCGCTCGTCACTCAACACCTGTATAACCATACAGTATTATGGCAAAACTTGAAATATCTCGCCGCACATTTTATTATCGCTGGTGTGAGGAGTGCTGAGCACCCCGTTCGCGGCGCGGTTACCAGCCGGTTAGCGAACATAAAAAAAAGGATTTGGCTTAACGCCAAATCCTTTTTTATTGCCTGCGATTAATTATCTGGCGGAACTGATACGCCAGATGGTATTTCCCGCATCATCGGCAATTAACACGCCGCCCTGCCGATCGGTGGCTAAACCGACCGGCAAACCGCGCACCTGCTTCTGATCGTCGGTGAGGAAACCGGTCACCACCGGCTGCGGTTGTCCCACCGGTTTTCCGTTCTCGAATTTCACCCACACCACCTGATAGCCATTGAGCGGTGTGCGGTTCCAGCTGCCGTGTTCGCTGATAAACGCCCCGCCGCGATACTGCGGCATATTATCGGCGCCGTAGAACAACAGGCCGAGCGGTGCGACGTGCGAGCTCAGGGCGTAATCCGGTTTGATCGCTTTCTCCACCAGATCCGGTCTCTGCGGCTGCGCGCGTTCATCCACGTGCTGACCATAATAGCTGTACGGCCAGCCGTAGAAGCCTTTGTCCTGCACCGACGTCATATAATCCGGCACTAAATCCGAACCGATCTCGTCGCGCTCATTCACAATCGCCCACAGCTTGCCGCTCTGCGGCTCCCACTGTAAGCCGGTTGGATTGCGCAGGCCGCTGGCATAAATCCGGCTGGCACCGCTGGCCGCATCCACTTCCAGCACCGCCGCGCGGCGATACTCTTCGCCAATGCCGTTTTCCGTCACGTTACTGTTCGATCCCACGCCAACGTACAGCTTGCTGCCGTCGGGGCTGGCGAGCAGCGATTTGGTCCAGTGATGGTTAATCGGCCCGCCCGGCAGTTCGGTGACTTCCACCGGCGGCGTGCGGATCTCGGTTTGCCCGGTTTCATACGGGAATTTCACCAGGCTATCGGCGTTCGCCACATACAGCGTGTTGCCCACCAGCTGCATACCAAACGGCGCCGTCAGGTTATCGATAAAGCGATGTTGCTCCCATTTGCCGTTAACGTTACGCAGCAAGGTGATGCGATTGCCGCCCTCGCCGCCTTTGCCAGACGCTTTCTGCACAATGCCCATAATCAGTTGCTTCGGCGCGGTGGTCGGTTTGGGTGTGCCATTAGATTCCGCCACCAGTACATCATTGTTCGGCAGCACCAGCACCTGGCGCGGATGCTGCAGGTTGTCGGCGATCTTTTCAATCTTCAACCCATCCGCCACTTTCGGCATTTCACCGGCTTTCCACGGCGTGCCTTCCGGCACCTGCATCGGCGGCATAAAGAAGTTCTGCGCCTGCGGCAGTTCAGGATTGGCACCAATTTGCTTTTGCGGGTCGATCAGCGCCCCGTCGTCACAGGCGCTAAGCAGCATCGCGATGGCTACCGCGCTGAGTAAGTGTTTCATACGCGACCTCCTTGTGTGCGACGTTCGCGCAACACCAGTTGCACGTTGGCAATGAGCAGCAGCGCCACCACCAGCGTCGACAGCGTGATGCCCATCGGCACCACCGCGTAAGCATCGCGGCTGTGAATAAAGGCATTAACCACCGCCAGCACGATCGCCAGCAGCGACAACCAGAAATGGGTTTTCTCATTCGGCCGCGCGCCACGGAATAAATAAACCAAACTGATTAAACGTGGCAGGATGGCCAGCACCAGACCGATAGTGATCAGCCAACTGGCGGATTTGGTCCACATGATGACGAAGGTTTGCAAATAGAGGATATCGAAAAACCAGGCGGCGACAAAAAAGCCCAGCGGCAACGGTTCCAGCAGCGTATACAACGTCACACCGAACACCGATCTTCCTGAGGTATGAAACATTACTCTCTCCCTTTTACCGTATTATCATCAGATGGCGCACGCGTTTCGCTTTTTTGAAACAACGTGCAACCACCTGTGAAATATTAGTAAAGATAAACAGTAACGTTTAACACTTATCTAACACACTCTAACTTAAGACTTATCTGCCGGCAGGCTTACCCAATAACCCGGCTGATACGGCAATGGCAGGAACTTTTCGTGGAACTCGCGGAACGTGGCGTCCGGATCGAGATCGGCAAACAGTTCAGGATGCAGCCACTTCGCCAGCGCCTGAATCGCGACAAACTGATACGGGCTGTCGTAGAACTGATGCCAGATAGCATGCGCGTTACCGTTGTGCGCCACCGGCAGCGTTTTGAAGGCATCACGCATCATCAGCAGCTGTAAACGCGCCGTCGCCTCTTTCACATCCGCACCGGGACCCACGCCAACCCATTTACCCACGGTGTTGTAGTTTTTCCAGTTCGCGCCCGTCACCACCACCACATCGGGACGGCTGGCAATGATCTGCTCAGGATTGAGTGTGCCGAAGGTGCCTGGAATCAACGCTTTGGCAATGTTGCTGCCGCCCGCCAGTTCCACCATCTGACCAAAGTTCTCGTTACCAAACGACATGCAGCACTCGTCGCTGTAGCCGCCGGCACGATCAATCATCACTTTCGGGCGCGTGCCGTTAAAGTTCTTCAGGCGATCGGTCACCTTTTCGATTTGCGCACGGCGGAACGCCACGATCTCTTCGGCGCGCTGCGGATTGTTAACCAGCTCGCCCATGATGCGGATGCTTTGCTCAGCATGTTCCATCGGCTTTTCGCGGAAGTCGATAAACACCACCGGCACGCCCACCGCTTGTAACTTCTCGATCAGCTTGCCTTCGTCGGTCGCGGCTTTGGATTCGAGGTTCATCAGCACCAAATCCGGCTTCAGCGTCAGCGCCTGCTCGACGTTAAAGGTGCCATCTTTCGCGCCACCAAAGGTCGGCAGCTTTTTGATCTGCGGATATTTCTTTTCATACGCCATATAACCGTCGTAATCGGCTTTATGGAAATCGTCACGCCAGCCCACCACGCGCTGGAACGGTGCCGCGGTATCAAAGGCCGCCAGCAAGTACATCTGACGTCCTTCGCCGAGAATGATGCGTTTTGACTCCTCTTTGACTTCGACCTGTCGTCCAGCCACATCGGTAATGGTTTTAGCCGCAGCGTGATCCGCCACCGCCAGTAATCCCAGTGCTAACAGCCATGATTTCATTTAATACACCCAGAATGATAATGATTATTATTTAAATTTCGCGGCGTCACTATTACCTGGCAGACAGGAAATGAAAAGCCCCGGATACACATTTTTTTACATTCCCTGCGCTTTTTCCCACTGTGCAATCGCTCACAAAACGCCCGTCATTCGTGAAAAACCTCACAGCGCACCGGGCAAATGCCCAATTAATCGCCACGCTATCCCGCGCTTTGGCTAATGCGTAAACAAAATGTGAACGCTAAATTACAAAATGAAACGGCGTTTTATTTTTTATGTTAATGCCCAATTGGGCAAGCCACTGAGTTGAAGGAGGAGTTACCGTGAAGATCAGTGCCATTGATGTCACCCTGTTTAGCTACCCTACGCGCCGCGTCTCTGACAGCGCCGGACATTCGCATCCCGGCGCAGAGACCGATGCCCAAATGGCGCTGCTGACTATCACCAGCGAAGATGGCGATTGCGGCTACGCGTTTGCTCCCGCCGAAGTGATTCGTCCGCACGTGGTGAACGCCTTCTTCCGCAAAGTGCTGATTGGGCAAAATGCCTTTGACCGCGAGCGTCTGTGGCAGGATCTGGTGCACTGGCAGCGCGGTAGCGCCCATCAGCTCACCGAACGCGCGTTATCGGCGGTGGAACAGGCGCTGTGGGATTTGATTGGTCGCAAACTCAAGCAGCCGGTGCATAAGCTGCTTGGCGGTTATCGCGAGAAAATCCCCGCTTACGGCAGCACCATGTGCGGCGATGAGCTGGAAGGCGGTTTATCCACGCCCGATGAATACGCGCAGTTTGCCGAAAAACTGGTCGCGCGCGGTTATCAGGCCATCAAACTGCACACCTGGATGCCGCCGGTTTCGTTCGCGCCCAGCCCACAAATGGACATCAAAGCCTGCGCCGCGGTGCGTGAAGCGGTCGGCCCAGACATCGCCCTGATGCTCGACGGCTATCACTGGTACAGCCGCAGCGATGCGCTGACCATCGGTAAAGCGCTGGAAAAACTCAATTTCGCCTGGTTCGAAGAGCCGATGGAGGAAGAAAGTATGGCCTCGTACGCGTGGCTGGCGGAAAACCTCAGCATTGATGTGCTCGGCCCGGAAAGCCTGGGCGGCAAACACCACAGTCGCGCCGATTGGGTGCGCGCCGGTGCCTGCGACATTCTGCGCGCCGGTGCTAACGGTGTCGGCGGCATCTCCGCCACTATGAAGGTCGCCAGCCTGGCCGAAGCGTTCGGCATGGATTGCGAAGTGCACGGTAATGGCGCAGCCAGCATTGCGGTAGTCGGCGCGATTCGCAACTGCCGCTGGTATGAGCGCGGCTTGCTGCATCCGTTCCTCGATTACGAACAGCCGCCGGCCTATCTCAACGCACTGGTCGATCCCATGGACGCAAACGGTTTTGTGCATCTACCCACGCGTCCGGGATTGGGCGAGGATATTAATTTCTCGTGGATTGAAACCCACACGCTAAACCGCTGGTAAGCACCAGACACAAGCAGTACGGCAAAAAACTATAAACCTCTGACCTGCTGGACTTTGCTTATGAACGTAGTGAACCAATGCAGAGCGTGGTGCGCCGCGCTGCTGCTGCTGCTCACCTGTAGCCCGTCGCTGCTGGCGGCCACGCCTGACGATCAGCTGATCGTCGGCATGAACATGAACAACCTGCTGACGCTCGATCCCGCCGCCATGACCGGCAACGAAGTGGTGGGCATTGTCGTCAATCTTTATGACGGTTTGGTCGAGCTCGATCCGCAACAGCTCACCAACGTGCGCCCGGCGCTGGCGGAGCGCTGGGAGATCAGCCCCGACAATCGTCAACTCACCTTCCACCTTCGTGACAATGTCACCTTTCACTCCGGCAATCCGTTGAGCAGCGCCGATGTAATCTGGTCGATGCGTCGCGTGCTGCACCTTAATCTGGCGCAGGCCTCGGTTTGGAAATCTTACGGCTTCAGCAAAGAGAACGTGGATCAGATGATCAGCGCGCCGGATGCGCGCACGGTGGTGATTCGCCTGCCCAAGCCTAACGATCCCAAGCTGGTGCTCTACTCGCTGGCGGCGCTCGGCAGCATGGTGGTGCTCGACAGCAAAACCGTGCAGGCGCAGGCGGTGAATAACGATTGGGGCAATCGCTGGCTCACCACCCACGAAGCGGGTTCCGGGCCGTTCCGCCTGGATGTGTGGCAGGCCAAAGATGTGCTGCGCATCAGCCGCGATGCACACTACTGGCGCGGTGCGCCGAAGCTGACGCGCGTGGTGTTCCGTCATCTGCAGGAGTCGCAAACCTTGCGGCTGATGATGGAGAAAGGCGATCTCGATATCGCCAGCAACATGGCGATTCCTGACGTGAAAGCACTGCGCCACGATCCCGATCTCACCATCGACGCGGTACAAAAAGGCACGATTTATTACCTGGCGATGAGCATGAAGGACGATCACTTCGCCAATCCGCAGGTGCGTGAAGCGCTGCGTTATCTGGTGGATTATCAGGGGATTAACAAAACGCTGATGGCCGGTTACGGCACGCTGCATCAGCGGCCAATTCAAGCCGGCATGCCGGCAACGCTTCCCGATCCTGGCTACAAGCTGGATGTGCCGCGCGCCAAAGCCTTGCTGGCCGCCGCCGGTTATCCCAACGGTTTTGACACCACGCTGCGCGTGCTGGCCGATCAGCCGTTCCTCAATGTCGCCATCGCGATTCAGTCCACGCTGATGCAAGGCGGCATTCGCGCCAAAATCATTACCGGCACCGGCAACCAGATTTACGGTGCGATGCGCGATCGCCAGTTCAATTTGCTGGTCGGGCGCGGCGGCAGCGGCGTGGAGCCGCATCCGCACTCCAGCCTGCGCGCGCTGGTGTACAACCCCAACAACGCCGACAGCGCGCGCCTCACCAACTTTCAGGGCTGGCGTACCGGTTTTTATGACGCGCAGCTAAACAGCATGATCGATAAAGCGCTGCTGGAGCGCGATGTGAAACAGCAGCAGCAGGATTACTTCGCTATCCAGCAGCGCTATGACCAGCTGATCCCGGCGCTGATGCCGATCTCGCAAATGACTGATTCGGTGGTGGTGAATAATCGGGTGCAGGATTACGTGCCGCATCCGTCGGCCACCACTTTCCTGCGTGACGTATGGAAAACGCCAGACAGCCTGGCGGGAGGTGCGCAATGAAGCTGACAAAAAGCCACTGGCGACGCCTGCGTAGCCGCACCGTTCAGGTGGCGATCACACTGTTTGGCCTGCTGCTGCTGACCTTCTTCATTGGTCGTGTGATGCCGCTCGATCCGGTGCTGGCGATTGTCGGGCCAGATGCCGATCACAATACTTATCAGCAGGTTTATCACCAGCTCGGCTTCGATAAACCGCTGTGGGTGCAGTTTGGCATCTATCTGCAAGGCCTGCTGCACGGCAACCTTGGGCTGGCGCTGCTGACCGGACAACCGGTGATCAACGATATCCTGCGCGTCTTCCCGGCCACCGTAGAACTGGCGACGCTGGCGATTGTGATTGGTACCGGCCTTGGCGTCCCGCTGGGCGTGTGGGCCGCCGCGCGCCGCAACAGCGTGATTGACTATCTGGTGCGCATCATCAGCCTGGCGGGTTACTCCACGCCGATCTTCTGGGTGGGTATGGTGGGTCTGCTGCTGTTTTATGCCCATCTCGGCTGGGTCGGTGGCGCGGGCCGTGTGGATTTCAGTCTCGATGGCATTGTGCCGCGTCGCACCGGTTTTCTGCTGATCGACGCCTTGCTGGTGGGCAACTTCACGGTGTTCAGTAATGCGCTCAATCACCTGGTTTTGCCCGCATCCCTGCTCGGCTTTCACTCGCTGGCTTACATCAGCCGCATGACGCGCAGCTTTATGCTGGCGCAGCTGTCGCAGGAGTTCATTTTGACGGCGCGGGTGAAAGGTCTCAGCGAATGGCAGGTGATTTGGCAGCACGCGTTCCGCAATATTCTGGTGCAGCTGCTGACGGTAGTGGCGCTGGCATACGGTTCGCTGCTGGAGGGCGCGGTGCTGATTGAAACCGTATTCTCATGGCCTGGTTTTGGTTCCTATCTCACCGGCAGTTTGATGCTCGGCGATATGAATGCGGTGATGGGCTGCGTGCTGGTGGTCGGCCTGATTTTCGTGCTGCTCAATCTTCTCTCTGACCTGCTCTATCAGGTGTTCGATCCGAGGACCAAAGTATGACGATTTCTCTCGATACGCCGTTAGCCAGCCAGACGCGCGAACGGCTGGCACGCTGTCGCCGCACCGGCGCGCGCATCGGCCATTTTCTCTGGCAAATGGCGCGCAACCCGTTAACCGCGATTGGCGGCGGCATCATTTTGCTGCTGCTGGTGGTGGCACTGTTCGCACCGTGGATCGCGCCCTACCATCCGCTGATTCAGGACCTCAACAATGCGCTGACGCCGCCCAACGCGCAGCACTGGTTTGGCACCGATGAGTTTGGCCGCGACATCTTCAGCCGTCTGGTGTGGGGCGCGCGCATCACGCTGTATATCGTGCTGCTGGTGTCGATCACCGTTGGCCCGCTGGGCTTGCTGCTCGGCGTCACCGCCGGTTACTTCGGCGGTAAAGTCGATAGCGTGTTGATGCGCGTCACCGACATCTTTATCTCCTTTCCTAGCCTGGTGCTGGCGCTGGCGTTTGTCGCCGCGCTCGGTCCGGGGCTGGAGCATGTGGTGATCGCCATTACCCTCACCGCCTGGCCGCCGATTGCCCGACTGGCGCGTGCCGAAGCGCTGTCGCTGCGTCAGGCCGATTTTGTCTCGGCGGTACGCTTACAGGGCGCCTCTTCACTGCGCATTTTGTGGAAACACATTGTGCCGCTGTGCCTGCCGTCGGTGATCATCCGTATCACCATGAATATGGCGGGCATCATTCTCACCGCTGCCGGACTCGGTTTTCTCGGTTTGGGCGCGCAGCCGCCGGATCCGGAATGGGGTGCGATGATCGCCAGCGGCCGCACATACATGCTGGAGTGTTGGTGGGTGGTAACGGTGCCAGGTCTGGCGATTCTGATCAACAGCTTAGCGTTCAACTTCTTAGGAGATGGCTTACGTGACATCCTCGATCCCCGCAGCGAATAGCGCTGCACCGTTGCTCGACGTGCAGGATTTACAGGTCAATTTCGTTAATGGTCGCCTGGTGACGCCCGCCGTGCGCGGCATCTCCTTCCAGTTGGGCAAGGAGAAACTGGCGATTGTGGGTGAATCCGGTTCCGGCAAATCCACCGTTGGCCGCGCGCTGTTACAGCTGCATCCGCGCAGCGCGCAGGTCACGGCGCAGCGCATGCAGTTTGGTGACGTGGATCTGCTGCGTGCCACGCCGGCGCAGATGCGCGCCATTCGCGGCAAGCGCATCTCCATGATTATGCAGGACCCGAAATACTCGCTGAATCCGGTGGTGCGCGTGGGCGAGCAGATTGCTGAAGCCTGGCGCAGTCATCATCCCGGCCAGCGCGACGTTGCGCGGCAGCGCGCGATGGAGATGCTCGACGTGGTGCAGGTGCGCGATCCGGGCCGCATCTATCAATGTTATCCGCACGAAATTTCCGGCGGTCAGGGCCAGCGCGTAATGATCGCCATGATGCTAATTACCGATCCCGAGTTGCTGATTGCCGACGAACCCACTTCGGCGCTGGATGTTTCGGTGCGTTTGCAGGTGCTGGCGCTGCTGGACGATTTGGTGAAACAGCGCGGTCTGGGGCTGATTTTTATCAGCCACGACATCAATCTGGTGCGGCGTTTCTGTGACCGCGTGCTGGTGATGTATGCCGGGCACGTGGTGGAATCGCTGGCGGCCAGCCAGCTCGACCAGGCGCAGCATCCCTATACGCAAGGCTTACTCGCCGCGCTGCCGGATATGGATCAGCGTCGCGCCCGTCTGCCGGTGCTGCAACGTCAGGCCAGCTGGCTGCAACCTTAAGGAGCAATGATGAACGAGATGATCCGCGTAAGTAATCTCAACCTCAGTTTTGGTGAGGAGGAACGGCGTAATCAGGTGCTGTTCGACGTCAATTTGTCGATTCGCCAGGGTGAAATCTTTGGCCTGGTTGGCGAATCCGGATCGGGCAAAACCACGGTATTGAAGTGCCTCGCCGGGCTGTTTACCCATTGGCACGGTGAGCTGGCGATTGATGGCGTGCCGCTGGAGCATCGCATTGCACGCGAGCGCTGCCGCAGCGTGCAGATGGTGTTTCAGGATCCGTACGGATCGCTGCATCCACGCCACACCATCGGTGATATTCTTGAAGAGCCGCTGCAGATTCACGGCATCGGCCAGCGCCAGCAACGCGTTATCGCCATGCTGGAGAAAGTAGGCCTCAATCGCGCGTGGCAAACCCGCTATCCGCATCAACTGTCCGGTGGCCAGCGCCAGCGCGTAGCCATCGCCCGCGCGCTGATCCTCGAACCGCGCGTGCTGCTGCTGGATGAACCGACCTCGGCGCTGGATGTCTCGGTGCAAGCGGAGATCCTCAATCTACTCACCGATTTGCAGCAGCAGGAGAAGCTGACCTATTTAATGGTGACGCACGATCTCGGCGTGGTGGCGCATCTGTGCCACCGCGTGGCGGTGATGCAACACGGCAAAGTACTGGAGACGCTGGATGTCGATGCGCTGGTGCATAACCGCGCGCAGGTGGCGTATACGCAGATGCTGGTGGATGCGAGTCGGCAGGATAACGGGGTGTTGGCGTAGGGTCGCCATTAATGGCGACCACTTTACCAGGTGCGCATAAATGCGCACCCTACGAAAAATGCGCCAGTCCTTTGTAGGGTCGCCATTTATGGTGACCGAAACGCACGCAGTAGTTGAATGAGTTTATGCAAAGCTCACCCTATCAAATAACGCGCCAATAACCGCCCCTAGCCGCCCCCACTCTTTCCAAACGATGATGTGATTGGAGGAGTTTTAAATTACGCTCAATGGTTCTGCTACTCACGCCCAACAACTGAGTCAGATCAGCAATGGTCATATCAGGTGATTTACTCAGGGCAGCAAATATTTTTGCGGCGGTGGCAGGAAGTTTAGCATTTTTTTTCTCCGACACTTTCTCCGACACTTTCTCCGACATTTTTAATGTCGAGATGTCGGTTGAAGGAGAGTGCAAACCAATACCTTCAACTAATGCTTCAAGCAACTTCTCCAACATAAAATCGATAAATGCTGTGCAGTCACTAGCGCGATCACATTCTCCTAATACCCGATAATAGTGCTGCTGCTGATTATGGATCAGCGTTTCAACCGGAAGCCAGGCGAACTCAGCACGCCATTCGCTGAGAATTAAGGTTTGCCACAAGCGTCCCATACGGCCATTACCATCGGTGAAAGGATGAATAAATTCGAATTCATAATGGAAGATGGAACTGGCAATGAGCGGATGAATGTCTGTCTGGTCAAGCCAACTCAGTAGATCTCCAATCAGCCGTGCGATCTGGTTTGCGGGTGGGGCCATATGGATCAGTTGCTTTTCACGATAGACCCCAACATTGCCATTGCGTAGTTGGCCAGGCGCATCGACCAACCCCGTCATTAGTAATCGGTGAGCCGCCAATAAATCGGCTAGATTACCGCTTTTCCATACATTAAGTTTTTCATAAGCCAGGATGGCGTTACGTACTTCCTGAATATCCTTTGCCGGCGCCAACACGCGCTTACCTTCCATAATGGCCGTCACCTGTTCGGTAGACAGGCTATTGTGCTCAATTGCCAGTGAGGCCTGAATGGTACGGATGCGATTTTCTTTTCGTAAAAGTGGAGAAGATTGTTCTGCCTGAGCAGCCCAGCGGCCCAATAATTCACCTACCTCAATCACCTGATTCAGGATAGTTGGCGTAATAGTGTAAGGCGGCTGATAACCTGCCATGCATCTCTCCCTTGATTACTGCTGATAATGACCAAGCGCCTAAAGCGTTGAAATAGTGCGTGGCAGGAGAGGATATTACAATTTCTCCCATTATGTGATGGGGAAAGTGAGATTAAAAATCCAGAGGTGGCAAAAAAAGCCAGGTTTCCCTGGCTTCGCTCAAACCGTATTGATTACTGCGTCAGTTCACGGACAAAGCGCACGATCTCCTGATTCTGCCCATGCTCAAACAGGCAGTGCTGCAGGCGTGGGCCGCTCACTGCGGTCTTCACCAGCTCAGAATCGATAGCACGCAATGAATCGAGATAATTCTCTTTCAGCAGCGCCGCTTTCACTTCGTTCAGTATGCCCGCATTGCGCACCTGCGGCTCTTTGCGCTCTGGCGGATAGCCGTGCCCTTTTTCACCGGTAAAGGCTTTTTCGAAGATAAAGCGCAGATTCAGTTCCGCACCCCAACCGAAGCCTTTGGCGAACGGCAGCGACAGCGCATTCCCGTTGTTGATTTGCGCAAACAGGTAGGCATCCGCCGGATCGATGCAGTAGCCACACACCACGCCGGGATGCAGGTTAAGCGACATCAGCGCGCCCTGGCCGGTACCGCAACCGGCAACCACGAAGTCCACCGCTTTGCTGTTAAGCAGTACGTTGGCCATGATGCCGAGGTGAATATAGGTAAGATGGTGATCCTGTTCGTCGCTCATACCGACGTTAAACACCTGATGCCCGAGCGGTTGCGCCACAGACTGAAGCTCTTTCAACACCGTTGCGTTCTTCGCAGCCTGGCTGTTTTCCATCATCAAAGCGATTTTCATGATCCATCCTCAGATTAAATTGAAACACCGTTTCATTTTAATCAAAGAACGTTAAAATGCAGCCTTTAATTCCCTTTTTGACTGTGAGTTAAGTCACATATTGACGATGCAACCTGCAAGGAGAAACCATGTTTATCTTTAAAAGCGCAACCCAACTGGACGATTTAGGCAACGGCGTGACCCGACGAATCCTGGCGCACGGCGGCACCATGATGGCGGTGGAAGTCACCTTTGAGCAGGATGCGGTCGGTCCGCTGCATCATCATCCGCACGAGCAGCTCACCTATGTTTTGTCCGGACGTTTTGCCTTCACCATTGATGGCGTGACGAAGGAAGTCGGCGCTGGCGATACGCTGTATAAAGCGCCGAATATTGTGCACGGCTGCGTGTGTCTGGAAGCGGGCGTATTGCTGGATACCTTTACGCCACAACGCAAGGATTTTCTGGCGGCACCGTAACGTGCCGCCAGAACGACTAGCGGGAAGCCCACCAAAGTCGCAGCTTCAGCCCCCAACCGCTGGTCCAGCCGCTGCTGGTGCTGATGACTTTGCCCTGATGCAGCACGATAAAGGTCGGCGTGGCGTTGATATCCCAGCGCTGGCCGATCGCCCCGCTCTCATCATTGATCGCCACGCCTTGCAGCCCTTTCTTCTCCAGCCAGGTTGCCACGCGCGCGTCACTGCCGGAACGCAGCGCCACGCTCACCACCTTGTAACCTTCCTGACTCATCGCCGCCACGGTTGGCGTGGTGAGTTTGCACACGCCGCACCAGGTTGCCCAGACGTAAACCAGCAGTGGCCGATCCTGACTGAGTTCGGCCAGATTCACCTCGCCTTGCAGCGAGGTCAGCGGTTGTTGCGCCAGGTCGGCAGGCAGTTGCGGTGCGCGCAGCCAATCCATGCCCCACAGCGCCGCCGCGACAATCAGCACCAGCAGCAGCGCCTCGCGCAGCCAGCGCTTTAATCGACTCATTGCTTCGCCTGCAGCGCGCCTTTCACTGCCGCTTCCAGCTGCTCATACGGCACCGCGCCGCTGATCATCTGGTCGCCCACCAGCGTGGCTGGCGTGCCCTGTACGCCGAGCTGCTGCGCCAGCGTCAGGTTGCTGTTGATGGTGTCGAGGCTCTCTTTGCTCGGCTCTTTCAGCTTGATGCCGGTTTTATCCAGCGCCGCATCGATGCTGGCAGCATCATGACTGCCCTTTTTCGCCATTAAACGCTCATGCAATTTAGGGAAGTTGTTCGGCTGCTGCTCCCACACGGTGAGCGCCAGACGCGCCGAGGTGAGTGAGGTTTCAGAACGATACGGCAGCGGTTTGATCACCACCGCCACCTGCGGATAAGCCTTAATCAGTTTTTCGATATCGGCTTCAAACTTCTTACAGAATACGCAGTTGTAATCGGTGAAGTAGACCAGCGTCAGCGCCGGTTTCTCAGCACCGATACGCGGTGAACCGGCATCGTTGAACAGCGCATCGTGGTTTTTTTCTACCATCTGCGCCACCACGTTTTGCTGCTGCAGCGCCGCTTCTTTATCAAACGCATCGGCCGCTTCCGCCAGAATCGACGGATTCTGCACCAGGGTTTCACGGATCAGTTCTTTGATGCGCGCTTCTTGCTCAGGGGTAAAAGGCGCGGCCGCCAGTGCGGGCATGGCAAGGAACATCAGTGGCAGTAACAGGGATTTCTTCATTATTTTTTCGCCTCAGAGAGAGTGGAGATCACCGCTTCACGACTCAGCAGCGGTGACAAAATCTGGCCTTGCGGCAGTGCCGGGCCATAAATTTGGTTAAAAGGGATCGCCACGCGGTCGCGGCGGCGCAGGAATTCGCCGATGGCGGGATCGGGCTGCGTCCAGTCGCCGCGCAGCAGCACCACGTCATCGGCTTTCAGTGCAGCACGCACATCGGGCTGATTTAACACGCGGGATTTATTCACTTTGCAGGTGATGCACCAGTCGGCGGTGACATCGACAAACACGCGTTTATCCTGCTCGAGCGCCTGATGGATCGCCGCTTCAGTCAACGGCTGCCAGTGCAGCGTCTCCTCTTCCGGCGTGATACGCGTCATCAGGAACAGTGCTCCGGCCAGCGTCAGGGTGATAAACACCACACCCGCCTGCTGCAGCGCGCGACGTTTTACCAGCCAGCCACACAACACCACGAGTAACACGCCCGCCAGCACCAGCGCGAAGCTGCTGCCCCAATGCGGCACCAGCAAAGTCACCAGCCAGAAGGTCGCAAGCAGCATAAACAGGCCGAGCACAGTGCGCAGATGCACCATCCAGCGACCCGGACGCGGCAGGCAGCGCGCCATGCCCGGTAATGCCGCCACCAGCAGCCACGGCAAACTCATGCCGACGCCGAGCGCGACAAACAGCAGCCACAGCTGCGGCAGCGGTGCCGTCAGCGCGTAAGCCACCGCCGTACCGAGAAACGGCGCGCTGCACGGCGTGGCCAGCAAAGTGGCGAATGCGCCCTGGCCGAAGTGACCGAGCAAGCCATCACCGCCCTGCGTCGCCAGTTTGGTATTCAAACCCGACGGCAAGCGGAAATGCAGCAGATCAAACAGGCTGGCGCTGAACAGGAACATTACTAACACCATCACCAGCAGGAAGCCGCTGCTCTGGAACTGAATGCCCCAGCCCAGCGCCTGACCGCTGAGTCGCAGTCCGGTCATCAGCAGCGCCAATAGCAGGAAGGAGAAAATGATCCCGGCGCTGGAGGCGAGAAACTGCTGGCGCGTCTGGCGCTGCGTCTGCCCTTGCTGCTGCACCAGGCTGCTGAGCTTGATCGCCAGCACCGGCAACACGCACGGCATCAGGTTGAGGATCAAGCCACCGAGCAGCGCCAGCAGCAACACCGACCATAAGGTTTGCGCCGCATCGCCGGACACCAGCGTTTCCGCGCCGATATTTATCGCGCTTTGCTGCGCAATGCCACCATCCGCAACCACCAGCGAAAGCGTTTTGCCGCGCAGATCCGGTGCCGCTTCGCCCCATTCATCGGTGACCGCCACGCGCGCGCTGAGCGTGTCGCCATTTACACGGATCGTCGGTGCCGCCAGCATGCTGCCCGGTGGATAATCGAAGAACAGTTCGGGTTGTTGCCAGCCGCCCTGGCGCTGTGCGCGGATCTGCAATTCGCCCTTCACAAAGCTGGCGTCGAGTTGATCGGTTAAGCCGCTGGCCGCCGGGATGCGCCCCATCGCCTCGGCGAAATCGCGGGCAAAATGGGCGTCTGCGGGCTGAGTCAGATCGAGGCTGAACGGGAAGTCGGTAAGGATGCAGACATCGCTACAGGTCGAGAGCGTCAACGTTCCCGCGAGCTGCTGGCTCGACAGTTTCGCCAGTTCGATCGGTAGCGTGATATCGCCTTTGTAGCCTTGTGTAGTCAAGCCGCTCACGTCAAAACGCTCCGGCGCAGGCCAGAACCATTGCGCCTTGACTTCCGGCGTTTGCCAGCGGATTTCCGGCGCAACGCCGCCTTCGCCTGGCGTGCGCCAGTAGGTTTTCCAGCCGGGTTGCAGGCGAATATCCAGTAGCAATTGCTGATTATCGTTGTGGCTGGCGCTGCGCAGGCGCACTTCGGCGTGGCTGTTTTGCGCATTGCGCAGCCAGCCGGTGTCTGCCGCCTGCGCAGTGATCGCGCAGCTCGCCAGCAGGAGCAGCAGGCTCCTGATCAATACAGTCATGTGAATTCTCCAGTGAATAACAGGGTTTACGCGATGTAACGCGCAGGTGTTATTCCCGGAAGACGCAGAAGGTCAGATGCCGCCGTCGCAGAGGCGGAAACAGCGGTGCGCGGCGATAGCCGACGCAAGTGGTGGTTTGTGTGAAGGTGGCGATCAGCGCCAACAGCAACAGCAGGAAAGGCAATGCGGTATCAAGGATTGGCGCAGCGGCACTCAGCGATTTAGCGCTCAGCGCACAAGGTTTTTCGCTGCCGCTGGCATCATCACTGCTGTTGGTGTGCGCGGACGCGCTGACCTGCGCTAAAGGTGCGGAAGGCAAATTGAAGCTGCGCTGGGCGAGACAAAACGCCAGCACCAGACAAACCAGTGCCAGAATCCATTTTGCGCGTGATAGCGATATCGTCATGCCGCAGCCTCAGAGAAAAGTGCGGGCATTTTAAGCATCCACAGCAGAAACACCAAGCTTTGCTGTGTAAACTTTTGTCTTTGTGGTGCGGGGGTTGAAACGGTGGGCATAAAGATAGGTGCGTACATTGAAACGGTGGGCATAAATGCCCACCCTACGGTCTGATGAATCC
>NZ_JACAPA010000031.1:0-8907 GCF_013385945.1 Pantoea sp. B9002 | reverse complement strand
GCGGCCGTCGCGGTCAATGTGGCCATAAGTGTCGTTGGTGGTGGTGCTGGTGACGCGCGCCGGTATGGTGCCCGCCATCACCGGACGTGGCGCGGGCTCCGGGCGATAGCCGTAGCGGCCCTCCGCCGGGATGCCGTGAAACGCGGTTTCCATGCTGCTGTCGCGCGCCGCGCGGCACAGCAATGAGGTGATGACCACGCCGCTGCGGAACACCTCCGCCACGTTGTCGCCACCGCTGGCGCGCACCACCACGCCCGGCATCAGCGAGGCGCAGCTGGATTTGGCGCTGAGCCGCGTCTGGCCGTTAAGGTAGCGCTCGTGGCGCAGCCGGGCGTAGAACGCGCCGCTCTCGGTGGCGGGAGTCGCGCTGTACGCCTCGCCCGCCTGCAGGTAGTTATCCGCCCAGTGATAGGCTTCGCCACAGGTGGTGTCGTCGCCGCCGGTGACGTCGGCCTGCGCGTTCATGTCGGCGGTGGCGTCGCGGTAGTTGTAGTCGCGGGTGCTGACGGTCTTCTCCACCACCCGGAAGCGGCTTTCCATCGCCCACACCGACTCCACGCCGCTGTCGTGCAGGCCGGACGGCGGCACGGCGGGCAGCGTCAGGCCGGTTTCATAGCCCTGCGGGCCGTCGTAAAACTCCACCACGTCGATGTTAAGGCGCGTGTCGGTGGTGAAGCGGAACCAGATGCCCACCTCCGCCAGCAGGCGCGAGACGAAGCGCAGGTCGTCTTCGTCAAACTGCATCACCTGCTCGCGCTTCGGGTAGTCGCGGCTGAGGCTGAACACGAAGTCCTGACCGCGCATGCCGTGGCGGTCGCGCAGGATGGATTCGACAATCTGCGGCACCGACGCATCCTGCCAGATGGCGTTCTGCCGGGTGCGCGCCAGCAGCGCCAGGCGCGGCTGCAGCGTGATGGCGTAGCGTGCTTCGTCAGCCGACACGCCAAGCGTATCAAAGCCGGTCACCACGCCCTGCACCACGCGCAGCGGTTTGGCCTTGCGCAGCAGGTCGGCGAGGCTCTGCGGTGATGGCCGCAGGGTCAGCGACGCGGTTTTCATCAGCATCGCTTCGCGACTGATATTTTTATCAACGCTGGTGAAGATAATTTTCCAGCTGAATGGCGCGCTCAGCGCCTCTGTGCCTTCGAAGCTCAGCACGTCGAGCGAGGATGTATTGTCCGTGACCTTCAGCAGGTGATGGCTGTGGCTGAACAGGGTAATGCCCGTGTCTGTCATGGTTAAATCCTTTTAAATGCCGCAGGCAGGAACCGTCGATCATTCAGAACGTAAAGCTCACTTCACCTTCATCATTGGTATCCAGCGTCAGGCTGTCGCTTAAGGTGCCGCTGGCGCGGTGCTGCAGAATCATCTGGCTCAGCACCGGCAAAATCTGCTGATTGAGCAGGCTGTCGACGTTGCGCGCGCCGGTGTCCGGCAGCAGACAGGCGTCGGTGAGCATGTCGTACAGGCCTTCGCCGATAGTGGTGCGGATGCCGTAATGGCGTTGCAGACGTTTGCTGACCTGGCTGAGCTTCATTTCCACTATGATGCGCATGGCGTCGCGCGCCAGCGGGCGGTAAATTACCGTCTGGAAGCGCGCCAGCAGCGCGGGCTGGAAGTGGTCGCGCAGGATCGGGCGCAGACACGCCTGCAGTTCGGACTCAGCGGCATCCGGCGTTTCGTCCAGCAGCTGCACCAGCGCGTCGCTGCCGAGGTTGGAGGTCATCAGAATTACGGTGTTACGGAAGTCGATTTCACGCCCTTCGCCGTCGCGCATAAAGCCACGGTCAAACACCTGATAGAACAAATTGATGACGTCGCGGTGCGCCTTTTCCACCTCGTCGAGCAGCACCACGCTGTACGGACGCTTGCGCACCGCTTCGGTGAGGATGCCGCCCTGGCCGTAACCGACGTAGCCCGGCGGCGAGCCTTTCAGCTGAGAAACGGTGTGCGCTTCCTGGTATTCGCTGAGGTTGATGGTAATCAGCGACTTCTCGCCGCCGTACAGCAAATCGGCCAGCGCTAGCGCGGTTTCGGTTTTACCGGTGCCGCTGGTACCGACCAGCAGGAATACGCCCTGCGGGCCGTTTTCTGAGGTGAGTCCGGTTTTCGAGGCGCGCAGGCGCTGCGCGATGGCGTTCAGCGCCGCGTCCTGTCCGACCACGCGGGTGGCGAGCTGGTTTTCCAGCGCCAGCAGTTCGGCCTGCTCGTCCTTCATTAATGAGGAGAGCGGCACGCCGGTCCAGTCGGCAATCACGCCCGCCACGATGCGCGCGTCCACGTCGACGGTGAGCAGCGGCTCACCGGGCTGCAGCGCGTCGAGGTCGGTCTGGAGCTGTGCGATGGCATTGCGCTGGCTGGCGTCTTTGCGCCCTTCCAGCAGCTCTTGCATCAGCGACTGCACGATGCCGTAGCGCTGCTCCAGCGCCTCCAGTTCTTCATCGGTTACCGCAATCAGGCCGGCGATTTCTGCCAGCCGCTCCTGCGGGATGGCGCCGCCGAGCGCTTCATCGTCAAGGATGGCGCGCTGCTCGATGTTCAGCGCGTCGAGTTTTGCTCTGAGTCGCGTGATGGCTTCCGGCACCGTGTCCTGGCTCATACGCACGCGCGCGGCGGCGGTGTCGAGCAGGTCAACCGCCTTGTCCGGCAGCTGGCGGCCGGTGAGGTAGCGGCGCGACAGCGTGACGGCGGCGCGCACCGCCGCGTCGGTGATGTGCACACCGTGATGTTCGGCGTAGCGTGATTTGAGTCCGCGCAGCATCAGGCACGCGGTGTCGTCGTCCGGTTCGTCCACCTTCACCATCTGGAAGCGGCGCTCCAGCGCGGCGTCCTTCTCAAAGTACTGTTTGTATTCGCTCCACGTGGTGGCCGCGATGGTACGCAGCTCGCCGCGCGCCAGCGCCGGCTTCAGCAGGTTGGCCGCGTCCGCGCCGCCCGCTGCGTTGCCCGCGCCGATGATGGTGTGCGCCTCGTCGATAAACATCAGCACAGGATGCGGTGCGCTCTGCACCTCGGTGATGATGTTTTTCAGACGCTGCTCGAATTCGCCCTTCACGCCCGCGCCCGCCTGCAGCATGCCAAGGTCGAGCGTGTGCACGCTCACCGGCTTGAGGCTGTCCGGCACGTTGCCTTCGGCGATGCGCAGCGCCAGCCCTTCGACCAGCGCGGTTTTGCCGACGCCCGGCTCGCCGACGAGAATCGGGTTGTTCTTGCGGCGACGCGACAGGATATCCACCATCTGACGGATTTCGTTGTCGCGGCCAAAGACCGGGTCGATTTTGCCGCTGCGCGCATCGGCGGTGACGTCGCGGGTGAAGCGGGCAAGTGCTTCGGCGGTCGGGGCTTTGGTTTCGCCTGCGGCAGCCTGCTCGATAGTGCTGACCGGCATCTCCGGCTGCTCCGCTTCCGCACGCTCGTCGGACTGCGCGTCCAGCATCGGCTGCAGGCGCTCAAGCTGGCTCATGCGCAGGCTCAGCAGCGGCCACAGACCTTCGCACTGTGCAAGCTTTGGCTGCTCGGACAGCGCCATCAGCAGATGGATGCTGCGGATTTGCGGGTTGCTATCAGATGCGGAGGCCATCAACCACGCCTGTTTCAGCAGTGCTTCGAGCGAAGAAGAAAGCTGCGGACGCCCGCGCACCGCGCGCGGCTGGCGGTCAAGAAACGCCAGCAAATCCTGCCAGATAGCATCCATATCCCACTCGTAGCGGCGCGCAATCACCGTGATGTCGCCTTCGCCCTGCTCGAGCAGCTTGAGCAGCCAGTGTTCCGGCTGGATTTCAGCGTGTGCCCGGGTCTGGCACAGCGACGCGGCGGCTTCCAGCGCCTGCGCGCAGAACGGGTTAAGGCGACGCAAAAGCGCGGCTGACTGACTGTCCATAGCAAAATTCTCCTGACTGGTGGCACGCTACCGCCCGTCGCCGTAAACCAAAGCGCATAAGGTCAGCAGGTATGAGGTGGAAATGACTTGTGGTTTCACCCTGAAGAGATGAAAGCAAAAGGCATCTGCGTGGTGGGTATTAAGGTCGCCATAAATGGCGACCCTACGATCCACCGGGAGTAAAAATCCCGGCCCGGCGGAGGGATTAGGCTAAATAGTTCGTGTCGCAGGAAGGCGGCAAGCGAGTGCAGCCCCGGGAGCTTACATAAGTAAGTGACCGGGATGCGCGAGCGCAGCCAACGCACCTGCGGCGCGAAATATGACGCGTAATCAGGCGGTGGCGCGTTCGTTCCAGGAATCGGAGTGAATAATGTTGCCGTCTTTGTAGGTCCAGGTGATTTTTTCGTAGCGCAGCTCAATCTGCTCCAGATGGTTGTGCTTCTCTTTCGACGGGTCCTTAACGTCGTGCATCACCGGATTGACCTTCACCACCTTCACGTTCTCCAGTTTGGTGTTGAAGTACTCCACTTCCTGGCCGGCGTCGCTGATGCGGTACCATTTGAACTCGGCAGATTTCAGCGTCTGGCCGGTGGTGACCGCCTTGTAGAGGTACGGGCTGGACGAGTCGATTTCCTTGGTGAACAGGAACGGGGTGTGAATGCGCGTGCCGGTCAGCTTGCCGGTGTTGTTGTCGGTCGGGATGTACAGGTTATGTTCCTGCGCAACGATTTCGATGCTGCCTTCACGGTCCTGCACGTCCACCGAGCCCTTGATGTCCGCACCGCCGTCGTCCTTCAGCCACAGATAAACCGGAATTGCCATGTTGTTACTCCTTTTCTTCATGATTGCCGTCACCATCCTGTGATGACGGAGGGATTGCGTCCGCTGCCTGGCAGGCGTCGGCCTGCGGCACCAGACTGATTTCAACGCGCCGGTTGGCCGCGCGGCCTTCGGCGGTATCGTTGGTCGCCATCGGACGGCTCTGACCGAAGCCCTGCACCGCAAAGCAGCTCTCATCCACGTCGCCGGTGTCGCGCATCCAGTCGCGTACCGCTTCGGCGCGCTTGAGGGACAGACGCTGGTTCAGCGCCGGATTGCCGGTATCGTCGGTATAACCCGCGACCACAATCAGCCAGCCCGCGCGCGCTTTGATGTTGACCAGCGCGTTAACCATCACTTTGGTCGAGCCTGTTTTCAGATCGGATTTGCCGGAATCGAACAGCGACATCGCGTCCAGCCTTACCAGCGTGGGTTGCGGTTTCGGCTTCGGCACAGGTTTTGGCTTAGGTTCCGGTATCCAGGTACTAATGGCGTGCAGCACCGGCAGATGCAGATGAGCGCCCTGATACAGCCCCAGACTCAGGCGCAGCGGCGTGCCCTGACGCGCATAGTTGTCGAGCTGACTCGCGTCCTCGCGCAGCACCTGCACAGCAGCGAGCTTCGGCGCGTAGTCGGTCATGGCAATGCGGTTGTAGTGTTCGAGGTCGAATACGATGCGATGGATCAGCGACTGGTTATTCCAGGCCACCGCACAGAGTGCGATGACTGCGGCAACGGCGAAGGCCGTGATCGCCGTGCGCAACGCGCGGATGCCCGGCGTCAAGCCACGGCCTTCTGGAAGCAGCGGAAGGATAAAGTCGGGCAGTATGACGGGCGTATTCGCTGCGGCTCCGGCGCTGCGGATAGTGGTGTGCTGCCACAGCCAGGCGCACCACAGAGAGTCATTGCCGGCAACCGGCATAGCGGGTTGCAGCTGCAACACATATGCGGCGGGTATCACGGCGGCGACATCACTGTGCGCCTCTGTCAGCACGCGCAGCACATGCTGACGCGTCCACGCATCCAGCGAGTTGAGCAGGACCTGCTGCTGCATCGCCACGTTTCCACCCGACTGCAGCCATTCGCTGGTACCACGCGGTGAGGTGTCGTCCTGCCAGATTTGTGGGCTATTTCCTGCCAGCTGAACCTGCCAAAGTGGTGCAGCGCACTGCGCCATCTCGCCGGCAACGCCGATGTTAAGCAGCAGCGGCAGCGACTGACGAGTTTCACGGCGCAGTAACGCAATTTGCCAACGCAGAGCGAACAACACATTTTCCAGCGCTGCGCTATCCTGCTGTTGCTGTGGACTGATATTGAGGCAGATTGAAATCTGGCGGCCCCAGTCGGGACGTTGCAGCAACAAATCACGCACGTTGTGCTGGAGTTCGCTGCTATCGGCAACGTGAATAAAGCAGCCGTGCGGCAACACGCGTACCGGTTCCACGTCCGACAGACCACTTGCATTGCAGCAAAGCACCACCGGCTGTCGATAAGCTACATCGGGCAAATCAGTCCATTCCTGACTCGTCACATGCTTGCGGCGGCGCAGCACTCTGAACGTTACCGTTCCAGCCAGCAGCAGTATCGCCAGCAGCACAGTAAAATCGCTGCTACGCGCAAAGGTCAAAAACTGCGTGCACAACACCGCCGCAAGCAGCCAAATCCAGAGCACCAGCAGGCGTGGAAGCAGCGTCGTCATCCTTTGACTCCGGGCAGCAGCGTCGTGATGAGGTGATCGAGCCAGTGATTGAGCCCCCACCACAGCGCGGCCAGCAGCAGCGCGGTCAGGCCAAGACGTGCGGGCCAGCTGCTTAACCAGCCCGCCCGCAGCCCACCGCTTGCCAGCGATAATAACGGCGCATCCGCCGCACGCGTGAAAGGTGGTACGCGTTTAGTCAGCGCGCTCACCAGTTGCTGGCGCGCGGGTGCATCAATGGAGGTATAACCACCGAGAAAGCCCAGCATCATCACGCGGTGAAAACAGGTCAGCACCATTTCATCGGCTTCCGGCTGCGCCAGCACCTGCTGCATGCGGTCGCACAGGGTTTCGCCCGCATCCATGGTCTGTAAAAAATGGCCCTGCAGCGGCATGTGATACCACTGCACGCAGGCATCATCCTGCACGCCGCGCCCTTTCACCGCTTCGTCCAGCAGCGCGCACTGCGCCAGCAGAATGTCATGGCGGTTCTCGCGGCTGACGCCCGCGTCACGCAGCGCAAGCTGCACCCGCTCCGCATCACTGACGCAGCGCTGCCACAGTGCCAGCCCTTCGCCATCGGCAAATTGCGGGCCGTGGCGCAGGCTGATCACCTGCAGCCAGGTGTTTTGCAGCAGCGCATCAATATCGATTGCTTTTGATTCAGTACTCATGATCTCAGCACCGCGAAGAGTTCCAGTTCCGGGTCACCCAGCGTGCCGGGGACGTAAAACATGCAGCTGCCGCTTTCAAGCATGGCGCGTGCTGCCGGATGCGACAGATCCAGCGAGAAATACTGATTCTCCAGGCGCAGTGGAATAGCGGCTGGCACGTGGCTCAGCGGCTTAAGCGGAATGCCCAGTTGCGAGCTGTTGACCAGCCCAGTCACGTCATCCGGGCTGCCGACTTTGCACTGGCGCGGGAACTGCTCCTGCAGCTGCGCCACCGGCAGCGGCGAGCGCACCGACAGGTAGAAATCGGCTTCCTCGCGCAGGCGTGGATCGTTGAGGCGCGCCTGCCACTGACGCAGACGGCTATCGTGCGTCATGTCGATTGCCACCATGCGCGACGGCAGGCTGGCTTCCAGTAGTGTGCCGAGTAGGTCGAACAACGGCGGAAAGACATCGTTCAGATTGTCATGGCGGTAAGCCGGAATGGCGCTGACCTGATGTTCCAGTGAGAACGTCAGCAGACTGCCCGCCAGGCGCGCCAGTTCGGGATAAAGCCGTTCCGGCGGGCTTTGCGGATGACGTTGAAAATCGGCCAGCAGCGGCTCGGCGCTGTTTAGCGCGTTGAGCAGCCAGAACAGCGACACGTCGGCGACGGCAAAATCGGCCATGCGCTGGTTGCTTTCGCGGCGCATCGCCATCAGACGCACCAGCCGTGCGCGCAGCTGCGTCACCAGTTGTTCAAGTGCCGTCATCAGCCACGGGCTGGATTGCAGAGTGAGCAGCGGCGGCAGAAACTGGCTGTCCAGCGCCCAACCGCCCTGCGCATCCTGCTGCAGACGCGCCACCGGGCAGGTCAGCCAGTCGCTGTTATCCTGATGCGCATAACGCAGCGTCAGTTCAGGCTGCAATACCGCAACCTGCCGGGTATCGTCCCCGAACAGGTTGCGGATATCGCGCCAGCGCTGGCGAAAGCGCACCGGACGCTCTGCCACGTCGCTTTCCTGTAGGCAGTTGCCGCCGTTGGCGTACAGCTGCGGCAGCGCCAGAACAACCGTCACTTCCTTCTGCTCCGCCTCAAGCGTCAACGTCGGTGGCAGCGGATCGGCGTTGTGGGTATCGATCAGCGTGCCATCACGAAAACGCAGGTGCAGATGACGCGGCTTGAGCCGGCCAAGCTTCAGCGCATCCGGCTCAAACTCAACCTGAAATATGCCCCACGGCTGATTAAGCCCCATGCGCGCAATGCACTCGCTGTGCCACGCCTGCCAGGCGGACTGCTGCTGAAAGTGCTGGGGCGAGATCATCGTGCCCCGGCCCCAGAGTGGTTGTTCTGTTTTCATCCCTGAGTTCCGCCTTACGCTTTAGCTTTCGGCATCTGAGATACCAGCGACAGGTTCACGTCCATGCCTTCCACCTGGAAGTGCGGGATGGCGAACAGTTTGACGCGGAAGAAGCCCGGATTGTCCTCGATATCTTCCACCAGCACTTTCGCATCGCGCAGCGGATGGGAAGACTGTAGCTCGTCGCCCGGATCGGTCATCTCGGTCACCAGCGTGCGCACCCAGGTGTTGAGTTCCAGCTCCAGCAGGCGGCGATCTTTGGTGGTGCCGATGTTTTCGCGCTGGATCAGCTTAAGGTAGTGCGCGATGCGCGACAGCAGGAAGATGTACGGCAAACGCGCGTTGATGCGGCTGTTGGCGGTGGCATCAGCGGTGTCGTAGATCGCCGGTTTCTGCGTCGAGTTAGCCGAGAAGAAGCAGGCGTAATCGCGGTTTTTGTAGTAAGAAAGCGGGATGAAGCCGAGGTTGGCGAACTCGAACTCGCGGGTTTCCGGGATCATC
>NZ_JACAPA010000030.1:0-1688 GCF_013385945.1 Pantoea sp. B9002 | reverse complement strand
TCGCGGGTTTCCGGGATCATCACTTCAGACGGGATTTTCACCTGGTTGCCGGTGCCCAAATCGTAGAGGTGGATCGGCAGATCCTGCACCGCGCCGCCGGCCTGCGGGCCGCGGATTTGCACGCACCAGCCGTTACTGATGAAGCTCTGCACCATGTTGGCGGCGAAGGCGAACGAGGCGTTGGTCCACAGGTATTTATCGTGGTCCGGGCCTTTCACTTCTTCGATGTAGTTGAAGCTGCGCACCGGCACGGTATCCGGGCCGTACGGCAGACGACCCAGCACGCGCGGCATGGTCAGGCCGATGTAGCGTGAATCATCGGTGTCGCGGAACGACTTCCACTTGATGTACTCAGCGCGGTCAAAGTAGTTGCCGATGTCTTTGATCGCCGCCACTTCTTCCATCGACTCTTTAAGGAAAAACTGCGGGCCGACCGAACCGATAAACGGCATGTGCGCAGAAGCAGCCACTTTCGACAGGTTGCGCAGCAGCGCCACGTCCTGCGCCGAGGCATCGAACTCGTAAGCTGAAATCACCGCGCCAATCGGCTCGCCACCCGGCGTGTCGTATTCAGCGACGTAAGTTTGCAGATAGAGGCCGCTCTGAATGATTTCCGGCGCGTCTTCGAAGTCCTGACGCAGATCGTCTTTCGACACGTCCAGCACTTCAATTTTAACGTTCTGGCGGAAGTCGGTTTTATCCACCAGCGACTTCAGGCCGCGCCACGCGGATTCCACTTTCTGGAACTCGTCGTGGTGCATCACCGCGTCGAGCTGGCGGCTAATCTGGCGATCCAGCTCGGCGATGTGGTGATCCAGCAGGTTTTTATCCAACTTCTCCACTTTCGCGCCGCTGATTTTCAGACGCGTCAGGAACACTTGCATCGCGGCGGTGACGCGCTCGTCGGCGGTGGCATCAGACATCGCCTGATTGTCCTGCCAGACGTTGAGGTCACTCAGCTCTGACACCGGATTGAGGTTAATTTTTTCGAACAGCGACGCGTAGACGCCGCCCGCAGCCGGGCGATCCAGCACGGTGGTTGCGCCATTGGCATGGGTTTCATTCTGAACTGACATCAGCATTCTCTCTCTATAGTCCGTTACGGGGATGATCAGGCTTGATCGGTGGCTAACGCAGACAGCTCGCTGCGCAGTTCGTCGCTGAGTGCCGGGTCTTTCAGGATGGCTTCCAGCTCTTTGCGGAAAGTGACGTTATCCAGCAGGTTGGATTTGAGGTCGCGCAGCAGATTGCGCATCGCCAGCATGGCGCGCAGCTGGGGAATTTGACGGGCAACCTGCTCCGGCTCGAAGTCCTTCATGTCGCGGAAGTTCAGCGCCACGTTCTCATCGCTGCCGTCGCCGGCCAGGGTGTTCGGCACGGCAAATGACACCGCAGGCGCGATATCGGCCAGCACGCTGTTGAAATTGTTTTTGTTAACGTTGATTTTTTCGCGCTCAGACAGCGGGCGATCTTCCGCACCGTTGCTGAAATCGCCGGTCACCAGCAGCTTAAGTGGAAGCTCGGTCTTCTTCGCGGCTGAACCCGTGTGCAGGTCAAGCTTCAAATTTATACGGGCTTTAGGGATTTCGTTCTGGTAAGAGTTGCTCATGTTTACTCCTTGTAAAAATGGCGCGGAAAGCACGCGTAGGCACACTTTCCCTGTGTGTTACCGCGCGAATATATAGCTG
>NZ_JACAPA010000003.1:0-165199 GCF_013385945.1 Pantoea sp. B9002 | reverse complement strand
TGGCAAGACGGTATCTACATAATCGCGCATGAACATCCAATTGCGATCCCACAAACCGGTCGTAGGGTCGCCATTTATGGCGACCTGATGCACCTCTTCTCCATTATGTGAATGCAGAAAGTGGGATTTTTCTTGCTTTCGGGCAACGACTGCGCATAATCGCAAACCGCAATAATAATGATTATCACTTCGTTTGCATTAGGGGATCCCATGCGCGCTATGCCTTTCAATCCCGGACTGAAACCGACGCTGTTGGCCGTAATGGTCAGCGCCGGTTGTTTGCCAGTGATGGCTGCTACCACCAATACCACAACCTCCACTGATGCGAAAAACGAGCAGCAGACGCTGACCGTGACCGCGACACCTCAAACCGATTTCAAACCAGGCGGCGACGATCTGGTACCGGCTTTCCTTGATGGTCAGGTTGCACACGGCGGCCGTCTCGGCATGCTGGGTGAGCAGAACGCCATGGACGTGCCGTTCAACGTCATCGGTTTTACCTCGAAAATGATTCAGGACCAGCAGGCGAAAACCATCGGTGACGTGGTGCGCAACGATGCTGGCGTGCAGAATCTGAAAGGCTACGGCAACTTTGCTGAGAGCTATCGCATTCGTGGCTTCAAGCTGGATGGCGATGCCATGACTTACGGCGGCCTGGCCGGTATCGTGCCGCGTCAGGTGATGGATGCCTCGCTGATTGATCGCGTGGAGATCTTCAAAGGGGCTAATGCCTTGCTGAACGGTTCGGCGGAGAGCGGCGTCGGTGGCATGATTAATCTCGAGCCGAAGCACGCTGATGATACGCCGCTGACGCGCATCGGCGTGGATTACACGTCTGGTTCGCAAGTGGGCGGCACCGCCGATATTGGTCGTCGTTTTGGCGACAATAACCAATTTGGCGTGCGTCTGAATGCGGTCAACCGTGAAGGCGGCACGGAGGTGGATGGCGAGAAGAAACGTACCACCGCTGCGTCACTCGGCCTGGATTATCGTGGCGATCGTCTGCGTACGTCGCTCGACGTTGGCTACCAGAAAAAGACCTTCCACGACGCGCGTAACGGTATCAACATCAGCGGCATCGACTTCATTCCTGATGTGCCGTCCAACTCGAAAAACTACAGCCAGAAGTGGGTGTTCAGCGATATCGAGTCGGAGTTTGGTCTGGCGAAAGCCGAATACGATCTGACCGAACAGTGGACCGCCTATGCGGGCCTCGGCGCGCAACACACGCATGAAGTGGGCAACTACGGCATTCCGAAGATCCTCGATAGCGCCGGTAACGCTACCATTGGTCGCTTCCGTACCAATCGCGTGCAGGACAACATGAGCGGCATGGTTGGCCTGCGTGGTGATTTCACCACCGGTCCGGTGACGCATAAAGTGAACTTCGGCTATTCGGCGATGACCGCGAATGCGAAAAACAGCTATCGCATGTCGTCGGGTAACGATGCCAACGTAAACATTTATCACCCGCAGGATGTGGCTGAACCGGACAGCGTGTTCGCCGGTGGCGCTAAGTTCAGCGATCCGCTGACCACTTACCGTTCACGTTCGCAGGGCTACCTGCTGAGCGATACGCTGGGCTTCTTCGATGACACCTTGCTGGCGACCGTCGGCGCGCGTCATCAAAAAGTGGTGGTGCGTAACTACGGTTATGACGGTGCGGAAGATAGCGCGACACGTTTCGACAGCAGCCGTTGGTTGCCGGCGTACGGTTTGCTGTATAAAGCCACGCAAAATATCTCGCTGTATGCCAACCATACCGAATCGCTGACGCCGGGCACCGCCGCGCCGTTTACCGCCACCAACTACGGTAGCGTGACCGGCATCGTGCATGCCAAACAGAACGAAGTGGGTGTCAAAGCCGATTTTGGTCGCGTCGGCGGATCGCTGGCGCTGTTTGAAATCAAACAGCCGGTTGGCGTGCTGAACAATTCGGTCTACCAGCTGAATGGCGAGCAGCGCAACCGTGGCGTGGAGCTGAACGTATTCGGTGAGCCGGTGCTGGGCCTGCGTCTCAACAGCAGCGCCACCTGGATCGATCCGAATATGACCAAAACCGGGGATAGCGATCAGGATGGCAAAAACGCCATCGGCGTACCGCGCTTCACTGCGGCGCTGGGTGCGGAGTATGACATCAAGCCGGTGGACGGTTTGACCGCCACAGCATTGCTGAACTACACCGGTTCGCAATATGCCGACCTGGCAAACAACATGAAGCTGGATGATTACACCACGCTGGATTTGGGTCTGCGTTACCGCATGAAGGTTAACCAGAACGATATGGTGTGGCGCGTGGGCGTGGATAACGTCACGAATGAGAAATATTGGGCCAACGTGGATGACAGCGGCACCTATTTGTCTCAGGGTGAACCACGCACGGTGAAGGTTTCACTGAGCTACGATTTCTAATCTGTTCTCCACGGGGCGCGCTTGCGCCCCGTTATTTCTCCGCCAGAAATTTTCCTGTAACTTAGGGCGCATTGCATTACACTCTGTGCGGCAATCCTGCGCGAAAACTCGCCTTTATTTTTGAGTCATCATGAGTTCACCTGCACCACCAGACGACCACGACGAACCTTATCGGCAGCCGCTCGACGATGCGCTCTTCGCCATTGTGGTACTTGCAGTCACTTCGGTTACGCTTATAATCTTCGTCCTGATGATTACGCTGTGGATGAGTTAAGGTCAGCACCGGGAAAAGGAAGCCTGCAAGGAGATGTCGATGGAATCCAGAGATGACAAACTGATCGCCATAATTGGCCTGCTCTCCGCCTGTTTAATTGGCGTGGTGTTTCTCTTCACCATGACCTGGCTCACCGACGTGCGTCACCCCGCGGATCCTTCACTCGATGTGCAAACCTGCCCGCAAAAACCCGCCATTACGCAACAGTCTTAGCTTTTTGTCTGCCAGTTCTGCCATTTAATTTGTTGACTGCGCAACTCCAGCGCCAGCGCCTCATGCAGGGTGCGATTGCCATTGGGATCGCCGAGGCCAAACAGCGCGCCCGGTGAGCGTCGATCGTCGGCCCACGCCGGATACTCCACCACCGGATAGAGCGAAATCCCTTCCAGCGCCACGCCGTGATCCAGCGCCAGACGCGCTTCTTCACTGATCTGCCGCAGCCAGGGCGCACGCGCATCACCTTCGGCGCCGGTTTCGGCCAGAATCATCGGGCGCTGATAACGTTGCCAGCACTGCATTAACAAACGGTGCAGCGGTAGCCGCGTCGGATGGTCGAACGGAATGGTTTCGCCTGAGAAAAACCAGTGATTGTCGGGATAGTAATTGAGACCCAGAATGTCGAGGAAATCCGCGCGGCCACCCAGTTCCGGCGCATCGCGTCCGCCAATCCAATCCCAGGCTTCAAACTGCGCCTGATGCTGCGCGTCGGCGTAGGGTTTGCTGTCAGGATTATCGGGATGCGTCGCCACCTGCACCAGCGGATCGGTCAGCACAAAGCGGGCATCGGGATAAACCTCGCGAATGGCGTGCATCGCCGCCAGCGAGGCGCGCACCAGCTGGCGCTTCAGCTCGCGACCGCGATCGCTGGCGTAGGGATCGAGCCAGGAAACGTCCGCGCCGGCCCACGACCAGAATGAGATCTGATTGATCGGCGTGAAAAAGGGCTTTTCGATACCTTCATCGTGCATCAGCTGCGCCATTGCGCGGGCGAAGCGTTCGAAGTGATCGACAAAGCTGGCTTTCCAGATATCTAAGTGATCGGGATAGCCAAAGTGCGCCAGCTCCCAGATAATCTGCATATCGTGACGCGCCGCGGCGTGCACCATCGGCAGAAAGGTGCGCCAGTCATATTCATTGGGCACGGCTTCAATCAGATGCCAGCGAGCGCCATCGCGCGCGGTGTGCAAACCTTCCTGCGCCAGTGCGGCATAATCTTTCTCCAGCAGCATGTCGTGGCCGCTGCTGATCACCATATCGAGCCGACGTCCGCCTGCACGACGGGCGGTTGAACAGGGAAAACTGCCCTGAAAGAAACTGCGGAACAGCTGAGGGTGATGGCGCAGGGATTGCTGAGTCATAATCCTCTCCTCTCGGTGAACGCCGGATGCAGAACGCCTGGCTAAGTCTAGACTAAATTGACGGTGCGCCATCGGGCAGAAAAGGAAGCCTCCGATTGCTTCTTAGCGCATTGATACCAACAATAATAGGTCCACAGCTTTCAGGGATTCACTATGAGTGAAGCAGCAACCTCTTTGCCGCCTGAGGAACATTCGGGCAACCGGCTGAAACCGAGTGTTGAGGCGCGTTGCGCGCGACATCCGGGCATGAGCGGCATTCATCCGCTTAACGATGGATTGGACGCTTTTGCTGCGCGCTATCAGATGATGAGCATGGCGCAGCACACCATTGATGTGCAGTACTACATTTGGCACAACGACATGTCCGGCCGCTTGCTGTTTAGCGCGCTGCTGGATGCCGCCGAGCGCGGGGTGAAAGTGCGATTGCTGCTGGATGACAACAACACGCCGGGTTTGGATGAGACGCTGGCGGAACTCGATCGCCACGCCAATATCGCTGTGCGCCTGTTTAATCCGTTCTCGTTCCGCACGCTGCGTGCGCTCGGTTATCTCACCGATTTTTCCCGCCTTAATCGGCGTATGCACAACAAGAGCCTGACGGTGGATGGCGCGGCGACGCTGGTGGGCGGCCGTAATATCGGTGACGAGTATTTTGGTACCGGCGATGAACCGCTGTTTACCGATCTCGATGTGCTGGCGATTGGTCCGGTGGTCGACGAAGTGACGCAGGATTTCGAGCGCTACTGGCGCAGTAAAGCGGTATCGCCGCTGCGCAAGGTGGTTGATGTGAGCGGCGATGCGCATCAGGCGGTGCGCTTGCCGCAAGAGTGGCAGCAGAGTGAAGCGGTGGAGCGCTATCTGGCGCGGCTGGAGCACTCGTCGTTTATCAGCCAGATGGAGCAGGGCGAGCTGGAGATGACGTGGGCGGAATCGCGCCTGCTGAGCGACGATCCGCGTAAAGGGCTCGGCAAAGCAAAACGCCGCAGTTTGCTGCCGCAGCGCATGCTGGAGGTCATCGGCACGCCGCAGCAGCAGTTCGATATTATCTCGGCCTATTTTGTCCCGACGCGATCTGGCGTGGCGCAGCTGCTGGCGTTGAAGCGGCGCGGGGTGAAGATTGCTATCCTTACCAATTCGCTGGCGGCCAATGACGTCACGGTGGTGCACGCCGGTTATGCGCGCTGGCGCAAAAAATTGCTGCGCCACGGCATCGCGCTGTATGAGTTGAAGCCGCAGGACAATCCACAAAGCGCGCCACACGATCGCGGTATCACCGGTAATTCGGGTTCCAGTTTGCATGCCAAAACCTTCACCGTGGATAATCGTAAAGTGTTTATCGGCTCGTTTAATTTCGATCCGCGTTCCGCGATGCTGAACACCGAAATGGGTTTGGTGATTGAGAGTGAAACCCTGGCGCAGCAAACGCATCAGCGCTTTATTGCCGGGATGCGCGATCGCGCCTGGACGCTGCGTCTGGATAAGTGGGGACGCGTCAATTGGGTGGAGTTTGCTAACGAGCAGGGCGAAGTGGTGCACAAACACGAACCGCAATGCACGCTGCTGCAGCGCTTGCTGGTACGACTGGTATGGCGCTTGCCGGTTGAGTGGTTGTTATAATTTCGGTCACCATAAATGGTGACCCTACAAAAATTTGGTACGGTTTTCGTAGGGTGCGCATTCATGCGCACCTGAAAAACCTGGCATTTATGGCTTAAGTCAGCGGCGTTAACCGATTATTTCTTTTGCTGCGGCTTACCGGAGAACAGGAAGCGCAGCAGCGGAATGCGCAGATGGATTTCATACAGCGTAAACGCCACGCCAAACACCATCAGTAAGCCAACGAAGAAGCCGAGCGTGTTATTGCCGATGTGCGGCGTGATGTAGATGCCGTACAAAATGGTCAGCGGATGGTGCACCAGATAGATAAACAGCGAGGCATTCACCAGATACATGATGCGCGGCGAATGGCTGTTCAGCAGCTTATGGCCGAAGCTAAAACAGACGTTTAGCATGCACAAACCCATCAGCGTCGAAATGATCATATCAATCTCATACAGCCAACCTTCACCGCTGCTGTAACGCTGATTCAGGCTGTAGGCGATAAATACCGCGATAGCGCCAAAGCACATCACCGGATTAAACCGCACAAACAGCGCTTTCAGTGCCTGGTGCTTCCAGCTCAGCGCGCCCAGCATAAAGAACGGCAGGAACATCAACATTTGCATCACGGCAATGCTGAACAGCCCGTCGGCAAACACGCCCGGCACGAAATAAAACAGCACGCGGCGGAATGCACACCAAATCAGGGCGTAAATCAGCAGCGCCAGCGTCAATTTACCCCAGCCAACTTGCTGATAATTGATGCCGCGCTGCTGCTTATTCAGCCAGCGAAACGCCCACATACCAAAGGTGGTGAGGATCACCAGTACCAATAAAAACCACAGATGGGATATCAGCTCCCACGCCAGCGTGTTGTACTTTTCGTACAGAGAAAAACTGTTCCAGTCGCCAATTTTATCGGTGAGATTTTTGGTGATGAAAAACTGCGGCAAGGTAATCAGTGGAACGGCGGTTAACATCGGGATGCCGACACGCTCCAGACGCACTTTCAACCAGCGCTGCGGCTGGTAGCGTAAGTAGAGCATGTAGGAAAAATAGCCTGAAATAACAAAGAACACCTGCATGCGGAAGGCGTGAATAAAGTCGTTCAGCACCGTCAACCACATTGAGGCGTCATGGCTGTTCACCGCCCATTTTTGCGTGGAGTAAATCAGGGAGACGTGAAAAGGCACGCCTAATAACATTAAATACGCTCGAATCGAATCGAGGAAATATTCACGTTCGGGTTTAGCTGAACTCATAATCTTCCAATAGTCAGTTTACTTGCCGGTTTCGCCCTGAAACCGGATTATGCCGAAGGAAAATTCTACCGGCTGTAAACAGGGTATACTATCAGGTGAATCTGTATGTGATTTTGCGGGGTTTAATTATCCTAAAAGCACACTTTCAGCTTACAAATCAGCGGAACAATCTATTACATACGCTGTCGGAAAACCGAATAATCCTTTAAGATAATCGGGTTTGATCTAAGCACACGAAAGGGGGGGATGTGCTGAATAATGTGAATAATAAAGTGGGACTGGTAAAGATGCGCTGGGTAGGCGCGGCAGTTCTGCTGGCTATGTATGCCAACAATAGTTGGGCGTTTAACATTGATGATGTTGCAAAACAAGCCAAGGCGTTGGCAGGGAAAAGTTTCGAAGCGCCAAAAAGCAATTTACCCTCTCAGTTTCGTGAAATGAAGTTTGCTGACTATCAGCAGATCCAGTTTAACCACGACAAAGCTTATTGGGGCAAACTGCGCACGCCGTTTAAGCTTGAGTTCTATCATCAGGGCATGTATTTCGATACGCCGGTGAAAATTAACGAAGTGACGGCGTCTTCAGTACGTGAAATTAAATATAACCCTGACTACTTCAATTTCGGCAACGTAAAACACGATGCTGATTCAGTCAAAAACCTCGGCTTTGCTGGGTTTAAGGTGTTGTATCCTTTAAATAAAAAGGGCAAAGACGACGAGATCACCAGTTTCCTCGGCGCCAGCTATTTCCGTGTGATTGGCGAAGGCCAGGTGTACGGTCTTTCTGCGCGCGGTCTGGCGATTGATACTGCCTTGCCGTCGGGCGAAGAGTTCCCGCGCTTTAAAGAGTTCTGGATTGAACGTCCAAAACCGCAGGACAAACAGCTGGTGATTTATGCGCTGCTGGATTCGCCTCGTGCGTCCGGTGCCTATCGCTTCATCATCAAACCGGGCAAAGAATCGACGGTTGATGTGCAATCCAAAGTTTACCTGCGTGACAACGTCGGCAAACTGGGCGTGGCGCCGCTGACCAGTATGTTCCTGTTTGGTGCAAACCAGCCTTCGCCAGTGACCAACTTCCGTTCAGAGCTGCACGATTCGAATGGTCTTTCGATTCATGCCGGTAACGGTGAGTGGATTTGGCGTCCGCTGAATAACCCGAAACATCTGGCGGTCAGCACCTTTACCGTTGAGAGCCCGAAAGGCTTTGGTCTGCTGCAGCGCACGCGTGATTTCAGCCGTTTCCAGGATCTCGACGATCGCTACGATCTGCGCCCAAGTGGCTGGGTTGAGCCGCAGGGTGATTGGGGTAAAGGTCGCGTTGAACTGGTCGAGATTCCGACTGCGGATGAAACCAACGACAACATCGTTGCGTTCTGGACGCCGGAAAAACTGCCAGAGCCGGGCAAAGAGATGAACTTCCAGTATCGTCTGCACTTCACCCGTGACGAGAATCAGCTGCACTCAGACGATATCGCCTGGGTGAAAGACACGCTGCGCTCTGCCGGTGATGTGAAGCAGTCGAATCTGGTGCGTCAGCCGGATGGTTCTATCGCCTTCACCGTGGATTTCGTTGGCAAAGCGATGAGCAAGCTGCCGGAAGATACGCAAGTGGCACCGCAGGTGAGCGTGGGTAATAACGCTGACGTGGTTGAGCAGAGTGTGCGCTACAACCCGGTGACCAAAGGCTGGCGTCTGGTGTTGCGTCTGCGTGTGAAAGATAACAAGCAGCCGACTGAGATGCGTGCGGCGCTGGTGAGCGGCGACAAGACATTGACGGAAACCTGGAGCTATCAGCTACCTGCCAATGAATAAATCGATATTTCTACCTCAATCTTACGTGGAGGCTCTGCCGCTTGATGCGGCAGGGCGCGCCCGTCTGAGCGATTCGCTACAGAATGCGCAGGCGTTCCACGCTATTCATACGTCGCTGGGGCAGGATAACGCCGCCAGCGAGCGCCCGGATGATGCACCGCTGAAATCGGTGTCATCCCGTGTGCAAATGGCCTGGCCGGACTCACTGGCGGATGGTCAGCAGCTCAGCAAGGATTATCTCGATCGCACCACGCTGAAGGCGATGCCGAAAGTGAAGCGTTCGCTGATGTTCCCGGAGATCTGGCGCACCAACCCGATTGCGCGCGCCTGGGATTCCCTGCGCGGCCAGAAATCTAATCCACGTTATGCCACCGTTGAAGAGCAGAAAAATGAGGACAAGTGGCGCCACGTTGGCTCCATGCGTCGTTACGTGCTGCTGATTCTGACGATTCTGCAGACCGTGGTGGCAACCTGGTACATGAAAACCATTCTGCCGTATCAGGGCTGGACGCTGATCGATCCGATCGAGATGTTCAATCAGAACTGGTTGCAGTCGGTTGAGCTGATCCTGCCGTACATTTTGCAGACCGGGATTCTGTTCCTGTTTGCCATCTTGTTCTGCTGGGTTTCGGCCGGTTTCTGGACCGCGTTGATGGGCTTCCTGCAACTGCTGATTGGTCGCGATAAGTACAGTATTTCGTATTCAACCACCGGTGATGAACCGCTGAATCCGGAACATCGTACTGCGTTGATCATGCCAATCTGTAATGAAGACGTTGAGCGTGTTTTTGCGGGCCTGCGTGCGACCTGGGAATCGGTCAAACGCACCGGCAATGCTGAACACTTCGACGTTTACATTCTGAGTGACAGCTACGATGCCGATATCGCCATCGCTGAGCAGAAAGCCTGGATGGAACTGGTGCGTGATGTCGGTGGCGCGGGCAAAATTTTCTATCGCCGCCGTCGCCGTCGTGTGAAGCGTAAAAGCGGTAACATCGATGACTTCTGTCGTCGTTGGGGCAGCAATTACAGCTACATGGTGGTGCTGGATGCCGACAGCGTGATGAGCGGTGAGTGTCTCACCGGCTTGGTGCGCATGATGGATGCCAACCCGAACGCCGGTATTATTCAGTCTTCGCCAAAAGCGTCAGGCATGGATACGCTGTATGCCCGTTGCCAGCAGTTCGCTACGCGTGTGTACGGTCCGCTGTTCACCGCCGGTCTGCACTTCTGGCAGTTGGGTGAATCACACTATTGGGGCCATAACGCCATTATTCGTGTGCAGCCCTTCATTGAGCACTGTGCGCTGGCGCCATTGCCGGGTGAAGGTTCCTTTGCCGGTTCAATTCTGTCGCATGACTTCGTCGAAGCCGCGCTGATGCGTCGTGCTGGTTGGGGCGTGTGGATCGCTTACGATCTGCCGGGCTCATATGAAGAGCTTCCGCCGAACCTGCTGGATGAACTGAAGCGTGACCGTCGCTGGTGTCACGGTAACCTGATGAACTTCCGTCTGTTCCTGGTAAAAGGGATGCATCCGGTTCACCGTGCGGTGTTCCTGACGGGCGTGATGTCTTATCTCTCTGCGCCGTTGTGGTTCATGTTCCTCGCGCTGTCGACTGCCTTGCAGGTGGTGCACACGCTGATGGAACCGACCTACTTCCTGCAACCGCGCCAGCTGTTCCCGGTGTGGCCGCAGTGGCGTCCCGATCTGGCGATTGCCTTGTTCTCAACCACGTTGGTGCTGCTGTTCCTGCCGAAGCTGTTGAGCGTGGTGCTAATTTGGTTCAAGGGAGCGAAACCTTATGGTGGCGCCATCCGCTTGTTCTTCTCGCTGATTCTGGAAATGCTGTTCTCAGTGTTGCTGGCGCCGGTGCGCATGTTGTTCCACACCGTATTTGTGGTCAGCGCGTTCCTTGGCTGGGAAGTGGTGTGGAACTCGCCGCAGCGTGATGATGATGCCACGCCGTGGAGCGAAGCTTTCCGTCGTCATGGTTCACAGATGCTGTTGGGTCTGGTGTGGGCGGGCGGTATGGGCTTCCTCGATCTGAACTTCCTGTGGTGGCTGTCGCCGATCGTCTTCTCGCTGATCCTGTCGCCGTTTGTGTCGGTGATGTCGAGCCGTGCAACGGTAGGGCAGAAGAGTAAGAACGCCAAACTGTTCCTGATTCCGGAAGAGTATGAGCCACCCAAAGAGCTGGTCGATACCGATCACTACCTGCAGATCAACCGTCAACGCGCGCTGAAAAATGGCTTTATGCATGCGCTGTTTAACCCGGCGTTTAACGCGCTGGCGACGGCGATGGCAACATCGCGTCATAAGCAGAGCGATTTGCTGGACCATGCGCGCGACCGTCGTGTCGATCAGGCACTGAGCGATGCGCCAGAGAAACTGAATCGCGAGCAGCGTTTGCAGCTGATTAGCGATCCGGTGGTGCTGGCGCGTGTGCACTCACGCCTGTGGGAAAGCGCGGACAAATATCATCAGTGGGTGGAAAGCTATCAGAAGCTGAAGCTCAATCCAGAGGCGCTGCCACAGCGCTGAAGATGAGAAAGTAAAAAGCGGCAGAGATGCCGCTTTTTAATGGGGTATGAGTCTGAAATCTAATCAGTATTGCGCTAGCAGGTCTTGTGGTAACAGGTTTAAATCTTGAGAAGACTGCGGCATGACGCTGACAACCACGCCATATTGGCTCAACATATTGCTGCTGTAATTTTCCAGGTCCGCTATGGCTGCCGAATCAAATTTGTCATATGAATTTGGTTCATTGTTGAAAAGCAATTCTGTGCTCTTCGCCAGAATATCGCTGGTTGTAATGTCTGTGTTAACCGAAGTAATCTCCTCGATTTCAGGCTGAACTTCGACCAGTTTCAAAACAAATTTGCTGCTCCAGCCGCTCTTGCCGTTTTCATTTGAAGACATGACCCGGAAGCCCCAGTTACCCGTTTGCGTCAGCTCAGTAGTAGTAAATGACCATCTTTCGTTGCTTCCGACCACAGTAGAGCCAATGATTTCCCATTCTCCATTTGGAGATAAGGCCTGGATTGTCACAACACTCCCTTCTGCTCCCAGCCCATTAAGCGTAGGTGTGCTGTCTGAGGTTTTGCCTTTGTGATCGATAATTTCTACAACACTTGAGATATCATCCAATGCATTTATGATCACAGGCACGCCTGGTGCAGCTGCGGTAATGGTGAAATCGAAGGCTGCTGTAGGCTCACTAATTGCACCACCTGCATCTTCACCACGCAGTGTGATCTGATGCTTACCGCTGCCAAAAATATTTGCGTCACTTTCCCAAGACCATTTGCCTTTATTAGTTAAAACGGTGGCTATTTTGGTATTTCCATCATAAATGTGCACGAATTTTATGCTCGAGTCAGCTGTACCGCTGAAACGCGGATTGTGATCGTCTGTGTTGCTATTATTGGCAAGAGCCTTTTTAATCTGACCAAAATTATCCAATACTTCAGTCAGAACAGGTTGTGCAGTTGCTAATCCTTCGATTTGCAGGGTGAAACTGTCGCTCCAGGCACTTGCACCATGGCCATTTGCGGCTTTAGCTCTAAAGCTCCAGTCACCATTTTCAGACAATTGTGAGGACGTTAATTGCCATTTACCTTCGCTATCCACGGTGGCTGAACCCAGTTCCACCCATTTCCCACCGGGAGCCTTGGTTTGAAGTGTTATGATGCTCCCCGGTACGCCGCTACCACGTAAGGTTGGCGTATCGTCATCAGTTTTGCCGCCACGTTTAATAATTTCAGGCAGGCCACCCGCATCATCAATGGCGTCAAAAATCACAGGTACTCCAGGTTTACCTGCGACAATAATCAGAAATGGTTCTGAGGCATCACTTAATTGCCCCTGGCTGTTTTCACCGCGCACCACAATGTTGTTATAGCCCGTGCCAAACACATTTGCGCCACCTTCCCATGACCACTGACCATCAATCACAGCCACTTTCGCCACTTCGACACCGTTACGGTAAAGGTGGATATATTGAGTATCGCTTAACGCAGTACCGCCAATTTTTGGGTTACGATCATCGGTAGTTTCACCATGAGCAAGTAAACGTTGAACCGGCCCGAAATTATCGTAAACATCGCTAATAACAGGCTTGGATACAGTCTGAGCGGTGACCAAAGTGGAGAGTACGCCGTTTTCGACTTGAGGATTAATTGAAGAGAAACTATTTCGGTTTATTTTGGTATTTGTGGTGCTTTTCATGTGTACGCTCCTGCGTGTTGAAATAACAGCACGAGAAATTACGCTGAGCAGCAATGACTGGACACGGGAAGTGTCCCAAAAATTAATAAACGTATTTTTATCAAATGTTTGCAGTGAGAATTTTAATGTAGATTAACACTTATGGTTGATGGGCTGTGAGCAAGGGGAATATTCACTTATGACCTCATAGCATGTTTTTTACCATATTTAAGTAGTTAATCTGCCCCTCACACGGTTAAACTAACGCCAGTTCATTGTGAGTAAATGTTGTGAATTATTTCCTGAAAATAACCGCGCTCAGCGCCGCCATTCTTCTGCTCACCGGTTGTGGCAGTATTATCAGCCGCACCTTTCCCGGACAAGGTCACGGCAACCAATATTATCCCGGCGTGCAGTGGGACGTTCGTGACGGACCGTGGCGTGTGCTAACCATTATCGATTTGCCGCTGTCGCTGGTGATGGACACGCTGTTGCTGCCCGTGGATGCCAGTCACGGCCCGTACGAATAAACGTTACTACAGATTGTCAGAAGGGCTGTTGTCGTCTTCCCACTCTTGTGCCGCCGCTTCGCCCTCTTCAAGGTCACGCGGGGGTTCCAGCTGGAATTCGCCTTCATCCCATTCGTGCAGCGTATTTTCTGACTGCCACTCCTGACGCAGTTCGACTTCATCAAAATCGCCGTCAAAAATGGCTTGTGCGGCTTCTCCGCTGGAGATCGGCAGGCATTCACCCTGACCATCCTCTTCAGCGAAAAATTCGGCCTGCCACATAATGTCGCCATCCTGCATCACGTACTTCTGCAGGGCGAACTGGCTAACGCTGGCATCTTCTTCAGCGATATCAGGTTGGCTGGCGAGGAACTCTTCGCGAGCGGCTTCAATGGCTTCTTCAAGGGTGCTAAACAGGCTCATCATCAACTCCATGTCTGTAAAAAAGGGATTTCACAGAAGGATAGACGAAAAATCGTGAAGTGCAGGGCGGAGAGGAAATATCGGTTGGGCGGTTGAGTGAAATTCAACCGCCCAACCGGTCAGGCTATTTTCTGTGGGAAGTGTAATACCGGACGTACTGATTCATGAATAATTGGAGCAGAGTAACGAATGCAACATTTAATACAGGGCTTAACCTTTTTGAAATTAATACGCGCGGTTGATAATGCCTGATTTAAATTATATAGAGTGCCAATAAAAACCATATCCTCCTTTACGGGTAGTCGTTTGCACTCTTTCCGATGCAGAAGATGATAACCTTCCTGATCGGTACTGATCGTCACGTAGTAGTAGATGCCTTTATTCATTTTGTAGTTGTCCTGAGATATATTTGCTGTGTGTAATCTTTTTATATTTTTAAAAGTGAACTAATAGAGCTAAGTGCTGCAATCGAAATTAACTGGATTCGATTTTACGAACCAGTTCCATAAAGTTATAAGCGAGGCGATTATTTTAACCAAATGGAATATAGGGTTTTTTAATCAGACAATGCCTTGTTTAGTAAGTTAATTTTACTGCATTAATTAGTGACGCCGAAGGGTTTAGCAATATTAAATAGGAAAAGACCTGGAAGTCGTAGAAATCAGATCCGAAACGCTAAACTTTGATGAATAAATATTAATGAGGGACAAATCCTTGAATCAAGCATCAGCGCAGAATTTGGCTGCTGCGGCGTAAGGAAAGGTTAATTTTACGTCAAAATTGCGCGCTAAAAAGGAATGATGTCTGATTAAATTCGGCGCTAAGCAAACTATCAGACTAAGTTCAGGCTGGCACGACTCACTAATAAATAACCGCATATCATCGTGCCAAAAGGCAAATTAGTGCATATAAACAGCGGGGCATACATGTGCCCCGCCCGATACTAATAAACCGATGGCTCGCCTTGCGGACGCGTTTTAAAGCGGCGATGCAGCCACATATATTGCTCGGGAGCCAGCAGCACCGTCTCTTCCACCACTTTATTCATCACCACAGCGGTCTCGAGTTCTGATTCCAGCGTAAATTTGTCACGGATATCTGGCATCATTTTGAGCTCATAGCCGCGCGCGTTTGGCAGACGTCGCGCCAGGAACGGCACCACGCTTGGGTTTGCCAGACGAATCAACATGTGGGTGCCGGTGGTTGTCGCCGCGTCCTGAACCGCGAAGAACGGCGCAAACACGCTGCTGCGCGGGCCATAATCATGATCCGGTGCATACCAGATAATGTCGTTGTTCTTCATGGCGCGAATCATGCCTTTCAGATCTTTGCGGTCCAGCATGCTTTTATTGGAGCGCATCCGGCCCCAGGTTTGCAGCCAGTCGATCAGTTTATTGTCGTTGGGACGATACACGCCGATGCCTGGATTGTGCATACCAAACACGCGCGCACCCAATTCCAGAGTCAGGAAGTGCATACCAATTAATAATATGCCGCGTTTCTCAGCCAGTGCGTTGGTAACGTGCTCCAGGCCGCTGGTGGAGACCCATTTACGAATACGCCAGTCTGGCCAGAACCATGCCATGCCGGTTTCAATCAGCCCCATGCCCACAGATTCAAAATTATGCTTCACCATCGCGTCACGCTCATTGGTCGGCATAGTGGGAAAGCACACTTCCAGATTACGCTGCGCCACTTCTACCCGACGCTTCATAAAACGCATCGCAATACGTCCAAGACCGCAGCCTAGCGCATGCAGTACCGGATAGGGCAGCAGTACCAGCAGGTAAAGAAAACCGATGCCAAGCCAGGTGAGCCAATAGCGCGGATGAAGCAGTTCACGGGTGAGTTGGGGAAGTTGAGTCATGGAAATGTCAGTATCCTGCGTCTTATGCCAGAGAGTCCGGTTTCTGTAATTTTTTGTCATTATGCCATTTTTTCATTCTGGCTGAAATCAAGCATAGACCGTGGACGGCTATCAGGCAGCAGGTATGCGCACGAAAACGCAATTGGGGCGCAGGAATACACCTCTAATTGCACTCAAGAGGCTTATCAAACCAAAATTTTTGTATCGGGCAGAATTCGGGTATCATACGCGCGCTAAATTTCTCTGATTGCTAACAGGACGAACACCATGCCAGTGTTACATAACCTTGTTTCCAATAAAGAGCTGAAGGAACGTATGTTGGCGGAAACCGAACCACGTACCACAGTCTCTTTTTATAAATACTTCCAGATTGCCGATCCTAAAGCCTTCCGTGATGCCCTCTACGTTGAGTTAACCAAACTCAAGGTGTTTGGTCGCGTCTATGTTGCGCACGAAGGCATCAACGCGCAAATCAGCGTGCCTGCCAGCCGCTACGAAAAAATGAAGGCCGCTTTGTATGCCTTTGATGCGGCACTGAACAACCTACGCATGAACATTGCGCTGGATGATGACGGTAAATCTTTTTGGGTGCTGCGCCTGAAAGTGCGTGAGCGCATTGTGGCGGATGGGATTGAAGACAACAGCTTTGATGCCAGCGATGTCGGCGCTTATCTGAAAGCCGCAGACGTTAACGCGATGCTCGACGATCCGGATGCGCTGTTTGTGGATATGCGTAACCACTACGAATATGAAGTGGGGCGCTTCGATAACGCCATGGAAGTGCCGGCCGATACCTTCCGCGATCAGCTGCCGATGGCTGTTGATATGTTGCAGAATCAGAAAGACAAAAAGATAGTCATGTACTGCACCGGCGGCATTCGTTGTGAAAAGGCCAGCGCCTGGATGAAGCACAACGGCTTCAATGATGTTTATCACATTGAAGGCGGGATTATCGAATACACGCGTCGGGCACGTGAACAGGGCTTACCGGTGCGTTTCAAGGGCAAAAATTTTGTCTTTGATGAACGCATGGGCGAGCGTATTTCCGACGATATTCTTTCCAGCTGTCATCAGTGCGGCACGCCTTGCGATAGCCACACCAACTGCATCAATGATGGATGTCATCTGTTGTTTATCCAGTGCCCAAGCTGCTCTGAAAAGTACAACAACTGCTGCAGCCCAATCTGCATGGAAGAGTCAACGTTGTCGCCAGAAGAGCAGCGCGCACGCCGTGCGGGCCGTGAAAATGGCAATAAAGTGTTTAACAAATCGCGTGGTTTGCTGAACATGACGATGGCGATTCCAGCGCCAGATAAAAAATAAGCGCAAAACAGCCTGAAGTCAGCGGACTTCAGGCTGTATTTCATTTACTTACGCACGCCTTCCACCGAAATAATCAGTTCAGCTTTCTGCGATGCCGGGCCAAGATCTTTGCTGATGTTGAACTCTTTCAGCACGATCTCACCGCTGGCTTCAAATCCTGCACGATAGCCGCCCCATGGATCTTTGCCTTCACCGATCAGTTTTGCATCCAGCGTGACGGGCTTGGTCACGCCATTCAGCGTTAAATCGCCAGTGATCTTGTAATCTTTATCCTCTTTCTTCACGGCGGTAGAAGTAAAGGTTGCCTGCGGGAACTTACCGGTGTTAAGGAAATCCGCGCTGCGCAGGTGTTTATCACGCTCAGCATGGTTGGTATCGAGGCTGTTGGTGTTGATGGTCACGTTGACTTTATCTGCCGCAGGATTGGCTTCATCAAAAGTGAAGCTGCCATCAAAGTCTTTAAAGGTGCCGTACAACCAGCTGTAACCCAGATGCTGAATGCGGAACTGCACAAACGCGTGCTGGCCTTCCTTATCAAATTTATAGTCAGCCGCACTCGCCGTCAGGCTGGCGCTCAATAATCCGGCCGCTGCTACTGCCAATAATGTCTTCTTTAGCATGTTACTTTTCCTTTTCAGAGGTTAACGGGATGCGGTAACCCAACATCCTTTTCAGTGTCACATCACGGTCGATAAAATGGTGTTTCAGGGCTGCCAGCGCGTGCAGTGCAGAGATCAGTACCAAACCCCACGCCAGCCAAAGATGAATGTCACCCGCGACATCCGCTTGTTGCGCGGCACCGCTGAACAGGGCGGGAACCTCAAACCAACCAAATACGGAGATCGGTTTGCCATCGGCGGTGGAGATGAGATAACCGGTGAACAGCAGCACTAACAGCAAGCCGTATAACAGCCAGTGCGCGGCGGTGGCGCTGCGTCGTACGGCGGGCGAATAGCTCGACAACGGTTTAGGAGGCGGCGAGATAAAACGCCAGCCGAGGCGCAGCAGCAGCGCAGCGAACAGCAGAATACCGATGCCTTTATGAATTTCAGGCGCGTCGTGATACCAGCCATCGTAATAGCCCAATCCCACCATCCACAAACCCAGCGCGAACATACCGTAAATAGCCAGCGCCATAAGCCAATGCAATAAAATGGAGACAGCGCCGAAATGCTGTGTGGAATTACGCCACATATAAAGGTCCAGAAATGAAATAAGTGGTAATGAGCATCTACATTTTGCAATGAAAGATCAATTAACCTTACTTTTCTATAAAGTTGAAAATCATCTTCGGAATAAATGAGGAATTAATTAAAACTCAGTCAGGATAATTGAAGGGAGAGCTTAAAAGGCGAGGCTTATTGCGGAGTATTGCACATTCACTACACCAAATGCGGCATAGCGCTGCGCTGAATGTTGATATAGGTAATTAACTGTCAGTTTGTGTCAATTTCGCCGGCACAGGATTAGCACCGGCATTTGTGGATTAGTTAAATCGCGCGAGCGAGAAAGGCTTAATATCGAAAGAGAACGGTTTGTTCTGCGCAAATTCACTGGCAAGTTCACCCAGCACGCTGGCGAATTTGAAACCGTGTCCGCTTAATCCGGTGATGATCAGACGATTAGGCTCGCCCGGCAGCGTATCGATAATGAAATCTTCATCTGGCGTATTGTCGTAGCTGCAGGCTTCGCCATGCAAACAGACGCCCACGCCCGGCAGGAATTTACGCAGGAAGTTAAAGGATTCGTTACCGTCCACCGCGATGCTGCCAAAGGGTTTGCGATCGGCCGGCGTTTGCATCAGTTGGCCGCCATCGTGACGTCCCACTTTCAGCGCGTTATTATCCGCCGGGAAGCCATAGAAGTGGCTGCCATCGCTCATCTCCACGGTAAAGCCAGGGAATTTGTTGTTCTCGCTGTAGCGACCATCTGCCTGATACCAGGCAAAAACTTTACGCACGGGCGCAACCGGCAGATCGGCGACCAACTGGCTGACCCAGGTTCCGGCGCTGACCAGCAGTTTACGCGCGCGGAAAATGCCATCGCTGGTGGTAACCTGCTGCAGATCGCCGTCGCGACCCATCTCTGTCACCGGGCAGTTAAACAGCTGCGCGCAGCCAGCCTGTTCCGCCAGCTGCACCCAGCTGCGCACCGCTTGCTCGCATTTGAGGAAGCCGGAGTTAGGTTCGAACACGCCGATGTAGCCATCCGGCACCGTGAATTGCGGCCAGCGCGCACGCACTTCATCGGCTTGCAGGATTTTCACATCCAGCTGCCACGCTTTCGCACTATCGATGACATTTTGAATAAAGGACGAGGTGATGGGCGCTAAATTAAGGATGCCGCTGCGATGCATGATGCGCTCGCCGCTCTGGCGTTCCAGCTCATCCCACAGTGTCTGTGCGCGCAACACCAGCGGTACGTAGCGTTCACCTTCACCATATGCATGGCGAATCAGGCGGGTTTCCCCATGATGTGTGCCCTGGCTGTGCGGGGGATGGGCGCTATCAATCATCAGCACCGATAAGCCAGCCTGCGTGGCGTAAAACCCGGCTGCTGCGCCTACTGAACCGCTTCCCACCACAATCAGATCATAAACCATAACGACATCACTCCAGCAAAACGGCGAAATTTTTCAACAGCATATCAAAAGAGAGCGCCCATGAAAAAGGCACCCTGTTGGGTGCCCTTTCACGCGATAGTAGAAATTAATGCTTTTGATTGTCGCGTAGGTACTGCTCGGTAGACTCTATTTTTGCAATGCCAGCTTCGAGTAGAGAGATGAACTGTCTGGCTACGTCGGTAGTCAGCCAGTAGGTCGGGCCCACGTCAGCTTCTTCTTCTTTCTGCCCCTGCGAGGAGAGCGAGTGCAGGCGAATCATCATGGCGTCATAACTGTCTACGGTGCTGATGTCCCATCCTACCAACGGATGAGTCTGGATGACGTCTTTATTTCTGTCCATTATAACCTCCGTATTACTCGTTAAACGAAGTGCTTCTTGAGGTTCAATGCGGCTGTATCGTGCACTAGCGAAACAATTATAACATGAAATAGCGGGTGCAATAGTTAAAAGGTATGACGAACCTAAACAGAGTAAAAATAAACGCGTTTAAGATTGCTCTTTCATCGAATAATAAAATGCCCGCAGCGTCAGGCATTTTATTGGAATTATTACTGGCAGTACTGACGAAGTTATCGGCTTTTATAAGGGAAAACTTTAGACCGAAAAAGGGGGCACTTTTATGAGTGAGGCTCAACCGGCAGCAGGCCGTGACGTTTCTGAATCTCTTCCGCCAGCCGGGTAAAATGCTGCTGTAACTGCTCGTCATGGTTCTGGTTTTGCGCTTCCAGCGTCAGGTTGTGAACCAGCAACTGATTGGCGCGATCGTCGAGACAGAAGGTCAAGGTGGCAAACGCATTTTCTAATACGGTTAAGCGGCGCTGTTGCTCAGCAATAAAAGCCAGCAATTCTCCGAAGGTCATCGCCTCTTCTGGTTTTTCAGTAGTCATGTAAAACACCTCCTGTAAGCATGACGAGGCAAGAATAGGGGATCGTTTAACATGAGTCTAGATGCAGGAAGTTTTTCTGGCGAGAGGGAAATAAAAACAAAAAAGCCGGATAGCGATACCCGGCAAAAACGGCACAGTGGCAGTTAATCGTTATTAAACCAGTCGTCAGCGCTTTCCCAGGTTTCTTGTAACAGTTCGCTGATGCGTTCGCGTGACTCTTTGCAGCCACCAAACACGCTGAGTTGATTGCCGCCGGCATAACGCACTTTGACGTGATGATCGTCGTCAGGGAAATCCTGCGTAATGCGACGAACCAGTTCGATGCTGAGTGCATCCAGTGCACCCGCAGGAAGGGGCGAAGTTTTTGCTACGGTAATTTCAACACGCATAGAAGCCTCCGGGATAATATACTGTTTATTTGTACAGTATAACTTTCCCGAAGGCAAGCAGCAGATAATTATTCTTTGATGCGCCAGTTCAGCGTTTCACCGGCAAGGAAAGGCACCAGCGTGTCATCTGCCAGCGCAATGCTCTCTTCAACCTGCCAGGATTCACGCACCAGCGTCAGCGTGCCCTCATTCAGCGGCAGACCGTAGAAGTTCGCGCCGTTCTCCGAGCAGAAGGCTTCGAAATGTTCCAGCGCATTCAGCTCCTCAAACACCGTGGCGTACGCCGGCAATGAAGTTGGCGCATTGAACACACCGGCGCAGCCACAGCTGGCTTCCTTGAGGTGACGCAGATGTGGCGCGGTATCGGTACCGAGGAATACGCGACGATTCCCGCTGGCAACCAGTTTGCGCAGCGCTTCCTGATGGATATTGCGCTTCAGAATCGGCAGGCAGTAGAGATGCGGACGTACGCCGCCCACCAGCATATGGTTACGGTTGAACATCAGGTGCTGTGGCGTAATGGTGGCGCCCAGTAGTTCGTTACCGGCTGCCAGATACTCCGCAGCTTCTTTCGTGGTGATGTGCTCCATCACCACTTTCAGCGCCGGGAACTGTTTACGCAGCGGTTCCAGCACGGTTTCAATAAAGCGCGCTTCGCGATCAAAAATATCGATGTGAGAATCGGTCACTTCGCCGTGCACCAGCATCGGCATGCCGATCTGCTGCATGCGATCCAGCACCTTAGCGATGGCGGCGATATTGGTCACGCCGTGGCTGGAGTTGGTGGTGGCGTGCGCAGGATAGAGCTTGGCGGCGGTAAACGTGCCGTCACGGAAGCCGCGCTCGATCTCATCGGGATCGAGTGAGTCGGTGAGATAGCAGGTCATCAGCGGAGTAAAAGCATGCTCAGCAGGTAACGCAGCCACGATGCGCTCGCGATAAGCCACGGCAGCGGCCACGCTGATAACCGGTGGAACCAGGTTTGGCATGACAATCGCGCGACCATTTACTGCGCTGGTATAAGGCAGTACGGCGTTGAGCATCGCGCCATCGCGCAGATGGATGTGCCAGTCGTCAGGGCGGCGGATGGTAATGTGCTGAGGTTGGGCTGTCATTCAAAAAGGCTCCGGCTGAGAAGAAAACGAGAGGCACGTTTAGGCCGGGGAGTAATCATAAGGATGTGGGCAACCGTTTGCACGGGATTTTATTGTGACAAACAAAAACCGCACCCGAAAGTGCGGTTGCGCGGATTAATCAGTAAACGGAATCACCAATTGTCCCGGTTTCACTTCAATTCCTTTAGCGAGTTTCTTCGCCAGCGCTTCGCCTTTGCTGCGGTCTGCACTCAGCACATAAGCAGGTCTCTCATTGAAGTAGCGCTTCAGCGACTCATTGAGATACGGCGTGAGGGTTTTCATGATCGATGCCATTTTCTCCGGCTGCACCTGCGCATTGACAATCTCCATGTCATGCAGATAAATCGCACCTTCCTGCGCGTTATAAACCGGCTGCGCTTTCATCTTCAGCAGCATTTCGGCCTGCTGCGGACCAAACAGCGAGCTGACATTGATATTGGCTTTACCCGAGAGCGTGATTTTACCGGGTTCTTCACGGCCAATCTGGCTGTTGAGATCGCTCAGCACAATGTGCGCATTCACCAGCCCGGAAACGCCGATGTCTTTTTCGAAGTTATTGCGCTTTTGCAGCGCCTGATTCACTTCCTGTTCGCTGATGGTGTATTGCGTCAATTGGTTACAGCCGCTGAGTAGCACGGCAAAAAGCAGGGCGAAAAGCCCGGTAAACGCCTTTTTCATATTGTCCTCATCCTGATCGAAACGGCAAAACAGCGATAGCCTGCCTGAATCAGCGGCATGTGTCACCAGGAGAGAGATGAGAAGCGCCGCAGCGCCTCTCAGGGATGAGGATTATGCGGCGATAGAAGAGAGCAGATTAACCTGGGTTTGTTTCGCCATGTTGTCGCGATAATCGGCAACGCGACTTGGCCATTCGATGCCGTTGACCAGCGTTAAGGAGCGCAGCAGCGGGAACAGATGAATATCATCTTCCGACAGTTCGCCATTAACCGCGTTAGGTTTGACGATCAGCTTGTCGAGCTGACGCAAATCATCGCTGATGTTTTTGATCAAGCCCGGCGCGTGTTTACGCAACTCGCTGAAATCGCCCACGCTGGCCTGCTTCTTCTCGCTGAAGTAGCTGCGCGCTTCCGGCGTGGCGAATTCGGCGAAGGACGCATCGGCGATGCGCGGCAGCAGCAGCTTATTCACGTAGCCATTCACATGGCGCAGCCAGTCGCTGATCGCAGGATTACTTTTGCCATTGAGCAGCGGCTCGTGATCGTATTTATCAACCAGCCGCACAATATCCATACTTTCTGGTACGGCGCTGCCATCGGCCTTTTGCAGAATCGGCGCCATTTTCTGGCCGATCAGTTTTTTCGGCGTTTGCTCGTCGTCATTCAGCATAACGATGAGTTCTAACGGCAGATTTTTTAAGCCGAAAATCATGCGTGCTTTGACGCAGAAAGGGCAGTGATCGTAGATGTAGAGTTTCATCCCGTTTCTCCTGTGGTTCTAAGGGTGACGGAGGTCACCCTTTTTTCGGACGTGCGGGAAGTATGGAAGAGATCTGTGGCAGGGGCAAACTAGCTGCTGAAAATCGCTGGCGCCACCGAACGCGGCTGGAACTGCCACCAAAGCGCCAAAAGGGTGATCATGCCAACGCTGCTCAGCAGCATCCACGGCAGTTCCGGCAGCGCCCATTGCTGGCCCATATCGAACATCCAGCCGCCGCCGGAGTAACCGATCAAACCGCCAATCGCGAGGCCAAGACGGCTGAAGCCCATGTAACTGCCGCGCGCACGCGAACTGGCCAGCGAAGCGCTGAGCGTTTCACGTGCCGGTTCCGCAATGATTGAGCCCAGATAAAAGATAGCGATCAGCATAAACAGCGACGGCAGCGAATCGGTCATGCCAACCGGCAGCAGGCTGAAGGTCATCAGGAACAAACCGGCCATCAAACGCGTTTCGAGGCGGAAGCGTTTTTCGCTCCAGCGCGCCAGCGGATAGAGCAGGCTTAATGACAGCAGCGCTTCAATGGCGTACATCCACTTCACTGCGGCTGGCGCACCGGCCACCTGATTCACCATCACTGGCAGCATTAACATCACCTGCACGGCGAGAATGTAGTAGCCGGTCAAGGTCAGCACGTACAGGCGAAAACGCTTGTCCTGCCAGACGCGTTGCATCCCTTCACGCATCGCAATGCGTTCGGTCGAGATGCGCCACGCCGGTAACCAAATGGCGTTAAAAAGTGCAGCAGTGACAAACACCGCCGCGCCAACCCAACACACCAGACGGAAATCCCACGCCAGCAGCCAGCTACCAATCAGCGCACCCAGCACCGCACCGGCGCTGTCCTGCATCATCAGGAGGGAGAAGAAGCGGCCGCGATCGCGTGCGCGCACCAGTTTCATCACCAGCGCGCTGCGGGGCGGATCAAACAGCGTGCCGCCAAGACCGGAAAGCAAACAGGCAAACCACAGCAGCCAGGGTTCATGCGCCAGCGCCATGCAGGCAAAACCCGCCGCGCGCATCAGCATGCCGGTGACGATCAGCGGACGCGCACCAAAACGGTCGGCAATCGCACCGCCGAAGATGCCGAATCCCTGCTGAACGAACTGGCGCAAGCCAAGCGCAATACCGACCATCAACGCGGCCCAGCCCAGCTGTTCGACAAAATGGATGGAAATGAGGGGAAATACCACGAAAAATCCCATCACAACCAGCATGTTATCCACTAAAAGAAATGTTTTACCGAGGCGTCGTGCCCGCGCAACCCGAGACATGCTAATTCCTGAGCAAGTGAGAGGAGATAAGAGACCAATTGGTCTATTTTCCGCCTGCTCAGAGGCGAAAAACAGCTTTCTCAGGATGATATTTTTTCATCGAATCCGCAGAAATATTAATCCTAAATCAGGATGAATCCTGAGGAACGCGTTCAAGGGTTTTACCGCAAGCGGGGTGACGGTTATAGTGAGAAGTATCGCCGCTGGCGTACATCTTTCTTAAGTTATGGATTTCAGGAGTCATGATGTTTGGCTATCGTTCTGCTGGCCCACGCGTGCGCCTCACTACCGATCGCTTAGTGGTGCGTTTAGTACATGAACGCGATGCCTGGCGATTAGCGGATTATTACGCTGAAAATCGTGCGTTTCTTAAGCCGTGGGAACCGGTGCGCGACGAGAGCCATTGTTATCCTTCGGGCTGGCAAGCGCGCCTCGGACTGATCGCCGACATGCATAAACAGGGCTCAGCCTACTATTTTGTGCTGATGGACCCGGAAGAGACCGAAGTGCGTGGTGTGGCGAACTACAGCAACGTGCTGCGCGGATCGTTTCACGCCTGCTATCTCGGCTATTCGCTGGGCGAGAAGTGGCAAGGTCAGGGACTGATGTTTGAAGCGCTCAATACCACCATCCGCTATATGCAACGCCAGCAACGCATTCACCGCATTATGGCTAATTACATGCCGCACAATCAGCGCAGTGGCGATTTGCTGACGCGCCTTGGATTTGAAAAAGAGGGCTACGCCAAAGATTACTTGTTGATCGATGGGCGCTGGCAGGATCATGTACTCACCGCGTTGACCTGCCGGGAGTGGACCCCGGATCGCCGTGGACAATAAAAAAGGATGACCTCAATGAAAATGGCCTTATCCGCGCAGGCATTGCGCGTGATTGGATGCCTGCTGGAGAAGCAGGTCACCACGCCGGATCAATATCCGCTCTCCCTTAATGGCGTTGTCACCGCCTGTAATCAGAAATCCAACCGCGAACCGGTGCTGAATCTCAGCGAGATGGAGGTGCAAGCGCAGCTTGATGAGCTGGTGAAAAAGCATCTGGTGACCGCCAATAATGGCTTCGGTCAGCGCGTCAGCAAGTATGAACAGCGCTTCTGCAATTCCGCTTTCGGCAATCTGCAGTTGAATAGCGCTGAAGTGGCGGTGCTGACGCTGCTGTTCCTGCGCGGTGCACAGACGCCGGGCGAACTGCGCACCCGCAGTGGTCGTCTGCATGAATTCAGCGATATGAATGAAGTCGAGCAGACGCTTAACGGTTTAAGCACGCGCGAGGATGGCCCAATGGTGGTGCGGCTGGCGCGCGAACCGGGCAAACGTGAAAGCCGCTATATGCATCTGTTTGGTGGCGAAGTAGTGGAAGACGCGGCCAGCGCAGAAACCGTCAGTGACAACGGCGATTTAACCGCGCGTGTCGCGCAACTTGAAGAAACGGTTGCTGAGTTGCAGTCGCAACTGCAACAGCTGCTGCAAAAGGAGCACTGATATGACGCTGCGTATTGGCATTGTAGGATTGGGCGGTATCGCGCAGAAAGCGTGGCTGCCGGTGTTATCGCAAGCCAGCGGCTGGCAATTGGCTGGCGCGTTTTCGCCCAACCAGGCAAAGGCGCAACCGATCTGCGATAGCTATCGCATACCTTATTTTGGTCAACTGGATGCGCTGGCCGCCGCCAGCGATGCGGTGTTTGTTCACAGCAGCACCGCCAGCCATTACGAAGTGGTTAAAGCGCTGTTGCTGGCGGGCAAAGATGTGTGCGTCGATAAACCGTTAGCCGAAACGCTGCAACAGGCCGAAGCGCTGGTGGCGCTGGCGGACAAGCAGAAGCGCAAGCTGATGGTGGCATTTAACCGCCGCTTTGCGCCGCGTTATCAGCAGCTGAAAAGTGACATGCCACGCGCTGCCTCGCTGCGCATTGAGAAACATCGCGCGGATAGCGTGGGTCCACAGGATCTGCGCTTTACCCTGCTGGATGATTATCTGCACGTGGTGGACACCGCGCTGTGGCTGGCGGGCGGCAGCCTGACGCGCGAGTTGGGACATATCGAGACCAATGACGATGGCGCGATGCTGTACGCCGAACACCATTTCTCCGCCGGATCGCTGCAAATCACCACCAGCATGCATCGTCGCGCCGGGACGCAACGCGAAGTCGTCAGCGCCATCTGCGACGGTGAATACATCGAAATTAACGAGATGCGCGACTGGCAGCAGGAAAACCGCGGCGGCATCGTGCGTGATGTGCCGCCCGCGTGGCAAAGCCATCTTACTCAGCGCGGTTTCAGCGGCGCTGCGCACCATTTCATTCAGTGCGTTGAAAATCAGACGATGCCTGAAACCAGTGGCGAACAGGCGCTGGCGGCGCAGCGTCTGGTGGAAAAATTGTGGCGCGATGCCGAACGTGAATAATTCCTTGTAACACTCAATGCTGGTCATTTCCCGCCGTGGCAGTAGACTATCGCCGGACATCACGGGATGTCCGCGCTAAGTCGCTCATTTCTCCGACACTTTTCAGGATGCGCCACTCAATATGAATTTGTTGAAATCGCTGGCTGCGGTCAGTTCGATGACCTTGTTTTCCCGCGTACTGGGCTTTGCCCGCGATGCCATTGTGGCGCGCGTTTTCGGCGCAGGAATGGCAACCGATGCCTTCTTTGTTGCCTTCAAACTGCCGAACCTGCTGCGCCGTATCTTCGCTGAAGGCGCGTTTTCTCAGGCGTTCGTGCCGATCCTGGCGGAATATAAAAGCAAGCAGGGCGAAGATGCCACGCGTGTGTTTGTCGCTTACGTCTCCGGCTTACTGACGCTGGTGCTGGCGGTGGTGACCGTGTTAGGGATGATCGCCGCGCCCTGGGTGATTGTGGTAACGGCGCCAGGCTTTGCCGATACCGCCGATAAATTCGCCTTAACCAGCGCGCTGCTGCGCGTCACCTTTCCCTATATTCTGCTGATCTCGCTCGCCTCGCTGGCGGGCGCGATCCTCAATACCTGGAACCGTTTTTCCGTGCCGGCGTTTGCGCCGACGCTGCTGAACGTCAGCATGATTGGTTTTGCCGTCTTCGCTGCGCCGCATTTCAATCCGCCGGTGATGGCGCTGGCGTGGGCTGTGGTGGTGGGTGGCGTGTTGCAGCTGTTCTATCAGCTGCCGCATCTGAAGAAGATTGGCATGCTGGTTTTGCCGCGTCTGAATCTGCGCGATGCGGGCGTGTGGCGCGTAATGCGTCAAATGGGTCCGGCGATCCTTGGCGTGTCGGTTAGCCAGATTTCACTGATCATCAACACCATTTTCGCCTCCTTTCTGGTTTCCGGTTCGGTTTCGTGGATGTACTACGCCGATCGCCTGATGGAGTTTCCTTCCGGCGTGCTGGGCGTGGCGCTGGGCACCATTTTGCTGCCCTCGCTGGCGAAGAGTTTTGCCAGCGGCAATCAGGAAGAGTATTCACGGTTGATGGATTGGGGCCTGCGTCTCTGCTTCCTGCTGGCGCTGCCGAGCGCGGTGGCGCTGGGCATTTTGTCCGGGCCGCTGACGGTCGCGCTGTTCCAGTACGGAAAATTCACCGCTTTTGATGCTCTGATGACGCAGCGCGCGTTGATTGCCTATTCAGTGGGTTTGATGGGGCTGATTGTGGTGAAAGTGCTGGCACCTGGCTTCTATTCTCGTCAGGACATCAAAACTCCGGTGAAAATTGCCATCGTGACGCTGATTGTGACGCAGCTGATGAACCTGGCATTTATCGGCCCGCTCAAGCATGCCGGTTTGTCGCTGTCGATCGGTCTGGCCGCTTGCCTGAATGCTGCGCTGCTTTACTGGCAACTGCGTAAGCAGGATATCTTCCAGCCGCAACCAGGCTGGTTCAGTTTCCTGATCCGTTTGCTGATTGCAGTAGTGGTGATGGCCGCAGCACTGTTGGGTATTCTGCAGGTGATGCCGGCGTGGGAAGAGGGGCAGATGTGGTGGCGCTTGATTCGTCTGGCGGCGGTCTGCGCCATTGGCGGCGGCTCATACTTTGTGATGCTTGGTCTGCTCGGCTTCCGCCCGCGCGACTTCGCGCGCCGCACGCTGGTGTAAAATCATGCCCCTACGCAGACGGAAGTTTGTTTTGGTCCGGCGGTCCTCGCGCCGCTTCGCGGTACCTTCACTTCGTACGTCAGCCTGACGGATCGGCTCAGACGGGACTTCCTTGTCCCGGCTGAGCCTTTCGCCCGCGTCCTGCGGGCAAATCCTGGCTTCCTTTCTCCGTTCAGCGCTGCGGATGCCTGCCCAAAACACACTCCCGTCTGCTGCTTATCACTGGTGCGCTGTGCTTAAAAGCACAACAAAAAGGCCGCCATCCCAAAAGATAGCAGCCTCTTCAAACCCACTTTTTTCTACCCTTTACGACTCAGCGTCGCCTGACCTTTGCCTAAACCGTCCGGGCCATAAAACGCCTGGGTTTGATGCGGTCGCAATACTGCCAGTGCTTCGTTGGTAAAGCCGATCTGATGCTGCAACAAAATCCCGTTATGCGTATTGGCATCGCGCAAGCGGCGCGTGTGCTGCTGAATACGCATCCAGCGGCTTTCGCGATCGCTGTGATCACCATAGGGCGCCTGCGTGCCGAGGGTTTTCTCGGTGGTGCGGCGCATCTCGTCCAGATAATTCAACGTCGTCAGCAGCGCGCTTTTATCTTCAGAAATACGCTGCAGCATGTTGCCATTAACCTGGCCGGCAGAAAGTTGCTGTTGTTCTTCATCCATTACCACGGCAAGGGATGTCAGCACGTCCTGCATTTTGTCTAAGGTGATCAGCAAATTGTCCATTGGGATTAGTTACCCTCTAAATACGCCTTGGTATCGGCGATCAGCGCGTCGGCGATCTTACCGGTATCCATTTTCAATTCGCCATTACGAATGGCCGTCTTCAGCTGCTCAACGCGCGCTGTATTGATGTCTTTGCTGCCAGGCTGCATCAGTTGCGCCTGCGCGGTACTCAACTTCACTTCCGCACCGCTTTCGCTGGTGGTGCTGGCTGCTGGCGTCGCGCTCTGACGCACTTTGCCGCTGTTATCGTTGTTGTCGCGTGTTTGAACAGTGCTAACCGGATTCGTAGGCTGCGTTCTGTCGATGCTCATGGTAAGGCTCCTGTAAGGTCAGTTGGGGGTCAGCCAACTGAGTCAGCATAGGGTAATGTCTTTGTTGATATCTCTATCGGCAGAACAACAGGGTTCTTTAACGCTTTATAGCGATATCAGAATATTCCCATCCGCGTCGACGCGACCACTGACAACCTGACCATTTCCCATCCTCACGCGCACCATTTGTGCCGCGCTGGCGTTGTTCAGCGCACGTCCTTCGCTGCTGGCATTAAACCCGTTTCCACTGGCGACTACCATCACATTTTGACCGGCTTTCACGCGCCACGGCTGACGCACCATGGTGGCGGTAACCGGCTGTCCTGGCGGAATATCGCGCAGCGCGACCGCATCGATGACGCCGCTGCTATCCATCAATGCGCGTGCTGGCAGTTCATCGAGGCGTCCGGTTTCCAGACGCACGTCCGTCGGGCTGAGATTGCTGCCGCGCGCCACCTGACGGCTCGCCACCAGATATTGCCCGGTGACCTGTACCTGAACCTGCAGGAAACGACGATTTTGATCGCAGTTAGCGGCGATGCTGATGTTGCCCCACTGACGGCTATTGCCCGGCAGCTGCAGTTCAGGGGTTTCGCAGTCTGGCCACTGCGCCTGTGGCGTACGCACCACCACCGTCATGCCCGCGGCATGTTGTGGGTCGCGCGCTTTAAAAAATTGAGTCAACTGCGCGGTAAGGTCCGCGGCAGAGCTGGGTAGCGCCAGTGCCAGCAAAAGTGTGGCTAGCAAGGTGGAATATCTGCGCATAACGCCTCCTGACGAGAAGATGGCACTGAGTCTACGCCTCGCGCAAAAAAATCAATGTCAAAAATAGCCGTCATTTTTGCTGCTATTCAGACGATCACCCTTGCATTTGTCCACTTAAGCTGTCAGCTCGAAATTCTCATTCGCGGAGGAAGCATGCTCGACAAACTCGATGCCGCGCTGCGATTTGGTACTGAAGCGTTAAACCTACGTGCTCAGCGTCAGGAAATCCTGGCGTCAAACATTGCCAACGCCGATACCCCGGGCTACCAGGCTCGGGATATCGACTTTGCCAGCCAACTGAGCAAGGTGATGCAAAACGGTCGCGCCGAAGGCAGCAGTCTGGCGCTGAATGTGACGTCCTCACGCCACATTGAAGCGCAAACCAACTCTCAGCCGTCACTGGATCTGCTGTACCGCATTCCCGATCAACCCGCCGCGGATGGCAACACCGTGGATATGGATCGCGAACGTACGCAGTTTGCTGATAACAGCCTGAAATACCAAACCGATCTCACCCTCATCAGTAGCCAGATCAAAGGCATGATGAGCGTTCTGCAGGGGCAATAAGCATGGCATTGCTGAATATCTTTGATATCGCCGGTTCTGCGATGACAGCGCAATCACAGCGCCTCAACGTCAGCGCCAGTAACCTGGCCAACGCCGACAGCGTAACCGGCCCAGATGGCCAGCCTTACGTGGCGAAGCAGGTGATTTTCCAGACCGACGCCGCACAAGGTGCAGCGACCGGCGGCGTGAAGGTCGCTGGCGTGGTGAACGATCCTACTCCAGCAAAACTGGTGTACGACCCAGGCAATCCGCTGGCGGATCAGAAGGGCTACGTCAAGATGCCAAACGTTGATGTTGTGTCCGAAACCGTCAACACCATGTCCGCGTCGCGCAGCTACCAGGCCAACGTTGAAGTGCTGAACACGGTGAAGTCAATGATGATGAAAACCCTCACCATGGGTCAATAACGGAGAGACATGATGGGCATTGCAGTAGGCGTAAATGATTCACTCGACCCAACAGTGCTGAGCTCCTCCAGCAGCTCAGGCACGGGTAACAGCGCGCAAGATTTGCAGAATCAGTTCCTGACCATGCTTGTTACACAGCTGAAGAACCAGGATCCCACCAATCCAATGGATAACAGCCAGCTGACCACGCAGTTGGCACAGATCAACACCCTAAGCGGTATTGAAAAACTGAATACCACGCTGGGATCGATCTCCGGTCAGATTAGCTCTAGCCAGTCGTTGCAGAGCGCGACCTTGATTGGTCACGGCGTGATGGTGAACGGCAGCCAGGTTCTGGTCGGCAGCGGCACTACTACGCCATTTGGTGTGGAACTGACCACCGCGTCAACCGCCACCACCGCCACCATCAAAGATGCCAGCGGCGCTACCGTTCGCACCATCGATTTGGGGGCGTTAACGGCAGGCGTGCACACCTTCTCATGGGATGGCACCTTGACCGATGGCAGCACCGCACCGGATGGCAAATATACCGTTTCACTGGCCGCCAGCAATGGCAGCACCCAATTGGTGGCACAACCGCTTAACTATGCCTACGTCAATGGCGTCAGCACAGTGGATGACACCGCAAAACTGGATCTCGGCACCATGGGCTCCGCAACCCTCGATGAAATTCGTCAGATTCTCTGATTAACCTTTTAGCAGGAGAAATACTATGTCTTTTTCACAAGCGGTGAGTGGTCTGAGTGCTGCCTCCAGTAACCTCGACGTCATCGGTAACAACATCGCCAACTCCGCCACAGCCGGTTTTAAATCCAGCACCATTTCGTTTGCCGACATGTTTGCCGGTTCAAACGTCGGTATGGGTACTAAAGTTGCTGCGGTGATTCAGAACTTTAACGACGGTACGACCACTACGACCAGTCGTGGCCTGGATGTGGCACTGAGCGGCAACGGCTTCTTCCGTATGACCGACACCAGCGGCGCGGTCTACTACTCACGTAACGGCCAGTTCACACTGGATGCCAACCGTAACCTGGTTAACACGCAAGGCTTATCCGTAACCGGCTATCCCGCTACCGGTACGCCGCCAACCATTCAGACCGGTGCTAACCCGGTTGCGCTGAGTGTACCGACTACCCAGATGTCAGCCCGCGCGACCAGCACGGCGACTCAGGTTGCGAACCTCAACTCCACCAGCACCGCGCTGGATGACACCAAGTTCGATGCGTCGGCGGTTGATACCTATAACGCCAAAAGCACCGTGACCGTTTATGACTCACAGGGTAACGACCACGCGCTGGATTTGTACTACGTCAAAACCGCGGATAACAGCTGGTCAGTGCACGCGATTGATTCCACTACCGGTAAAAGTGCCGGTAATTTTGATGTTGGCTTCGACGCCAGCGGCAACATGACCAGCCTGGGTGGCGTCAATGGCGCAACGACCGTTGGTCTCTCGATTGATGGCAGCAATGGCGCCGCAGCGGGCCAGGCTATCACGCTGAACATGAGCGGCAGCCTGCAGCAGAACACCGGTGCGACCACCTTTGGTAACCCAACGCAGGATGGCTATGCGCCAGGCGATCTGACCAGCTACGCCATCAACGATGACGGCACCATCACCGGTACTTACTCCAACCAGAAAACCCAGCTGCTGGGCCAGGTTGTGCTTGCCAGCTTCTCAAACCCGGAAGGCCTGAAGTCTGAAGGCGACAACGTCTGGTCTGCGACCAGCTCTTCGGGTCAGGCAGCGATCGGTTTGGCTAACACCGGCACCTACGGTTCTCTGACCGCTGGCGCGCTGGAAGCGTCTAACGTCGATATGAGCCAGGAACTGGTCAACATGATCGTGGCACAGCGCAACTATCAGGCTAACGCCCAGACCATCAAAACTCAGGACCAGATTCTTAACACCCTGGTTAACTTACGTTAATTCGCTAACGGGATTGCTTTATGGATCACGCAATATATACCGCCATGGGCGCGGCCAGTCAGACGTTGGATCAGCAGTCGGTGACGGCCAGCAACCTCGCCAACGCCTCAACGCCGGGCTTTCGTGCTCAGCTCAACGCGTTGCGCGCGGTGCCGGTCAGCGGCTGGTCGTTGCCGACGCGTACGCTGGTTGCCGCTTCCACGCCGGGCGCCGATATGTCACCGGGCTCAATGGATAACACCGGCCGCCCGCTGGATGTGGCCGTACAGCAAGATGGCTGGCTGGCGGTGCGGACCGCTGACGGCTCGGAAGCGTATACCCGCAACGGCAACATGCAGATCAGCTCGACCGGTATTTTGACCATTCAGGGCAATCCCGTGATGGGCGATGGCGGTCCGATCGCCATACCGCAAGGTTCCGAACTGACGGTGGCCGCCGACGGTACCATCACCTCGCGTAATGCCGGTGATGCACCCAACGCCACGGTGCAGATCGGCAGGCTGAAACTGGTACGCGCCACCGGCACTGAGCTACAGCGTGGTGATGACGGCATGTTCCGTCCTACCCAGCAAGCGCAGGCGACGCGCGGTGCTGCGCTGGCGAATGATGCCACCGTCTCCGTGATGCCCGGCGTGCTGGAAGGCAGTAACGTCAAGCCGGTTGAAACCATGGTCGATATGATCGCCAACGCCCGACGTTTTGAGATGCAGATGAAAGTGATCTCCAACGTCGATGAAAACGAACAAAAAGCTAACAGCTTGCTCAACATGAGCAGCTAAGGCGTAAGGAAAACACCATGATTCGTTCTTTATGGATCGCCAAAACCGGTCTTGACGCTCAGCAAACCAACATGGACGTCATCTCCAACAACCTCGCGAACGTGAGCACCAACGGCTTTAAACGTTCGCGCGCGGTATTTGAAGATTTGATGTACCAAACCCTGCGTCAGCCGGGCACCCAGTCGTCGGAGCAAACCACGCTGCCGTCTGGCCTACAGATCGGTACCGGTGTGCGTCCTGTCACCACCGAACGTCTGCATCAGCAGGGTAACCTGTCGCAGACCAGCAACTCGAAAGACGTGGCGATCAACGGCCAGGGTTATTTCGAAGTGCAGATGCCAGACGGCACCTCGGCGTATACCCGTGATGGTTCATTCCAGGTTGACCAGAACGGTCAGCTGGTGACCAACGCCGGTTATCCGGTTCAGCCAGGCATCACCATTCCGGCCAACGCCACCAGCATCACTATCTCGCGCGATGGCGTGGTGAGCGTGACGCAGCAGGGCCAGACCAACCCGGCGCAGGTCGGTCAGCTGACGCTGAGCACCTTCATGAACGATGCGGGCCTGAATAGCCAGGGTGAAAACCTCTATCAGGAGACGCAGGCATCCGGTGCGGCGACGCAGAGCACGCCAGGCCAGAACGGCGCGGGTCTGCTGTATCAGGGTTATGTCGAAACCTCGAACGTCAACGTGGCGGAAGAGCTGGTCACCATGATTCAGACGCAGCGCGCCTACGAGATCAACAGTAAAGCGATCAGCACCTCCGATCAGATGCTGGCGAAGTTAACCCAGCTGTAATGCTGGTGTCGTTGGGCCAGCTTCGCTGGCCTGATTAAGCAACATGAATAAGGTTAGAACTCCGTGGCGAAGCAAGTGATTCTCAAGCCTGGTCATTGGTTGGTAGCCACGCTGCTACTCACTCTTAACGGTTGTGCGCTGGTTCCGCGCACGCCACTGGTGCAAGGGGCGACAACGGCAGAGCCGACGCCATCCGCACCGCCGGTGGTGAACGGTTCCATTTTTCAGGGCGTCGCACCGCTGAACTACGGCTATCAGCCGCTGTTTGAGGATCGCCGTCCACGCAACATTGGCGACACATTGACGATCACCTTGCAGGAAAACGTCAGCGCCAGCAAAAGTTCTTCGGCCAACGCCAGCCGCGATGGCAGCAACAGTTTTGGTGTGACAGGGGTACCAACCGGCCTGAGCGGTCTGGTGGGTGCCGGTGGCGAAAAAGCCACGCTGGATGCCAGTGGCAAAAACGACTTCGCCGGCAAAGGTGGCGCGACGGCCAATAACACCTTTACGGGCACCATCACCGTCACCGTCAATCAGGTGTTGTCGAACGGCAACCTGCGCGTGGTGGGTGAGAAACAGATCGAAATTAACCAGGGCACCGAATTCATCCGGTTCTCGGGCGTGGTTAACCCGCGCACCATCAGCGCCAGCAATGCGGTGCTGTCGACCGCGGTGGCCGATGCACGTATTGAGTACGTCGGAAATGGTTATATCAATGAAGCGCAGACGATGGGCTGGTTCCAGCGTTTCTTCCTGAACGTCTCGCCGATGTAAGAGGTATTAAGAATGAATATGACGACTCTGCTCCGCCTGAGCCTCTGCTTGCTGCTCGGTTTCAGCGTGCTGGCGCATGCTGATCGCATCCGCGATCTGACCTCCGTACAGGGCGTGCGCGACAACCAGCTGATCGGTTACGGCTTGGTGGTGGGCCTTGATGGCACCGGTGACCAGACCACACAAACGCCGTTCACCACGCAAACCGTGAGCAACATGCTCTCCCAGCTGGGTATTACGTTGCCAGCCGGTACCAACATGCAGCTGAAAAACGTGGCGGCGGTGATGGTTACCGCCAAGCTGCCGACCTTTGCGCGTCAGGGCCAAACCGTCGACGTGGTGGTCTCCTCGCTGGGTAACGCCAAAAGTCTGCGCGGCGGTACGCTGCTGATGACGCCGATGAAAGGCGTCGATAACCAGGTTTATGCGCTGGCGCAGGGTAACATTCTGGTCGGCGGCGCAGGCGCTTCGGCCGGTGGCAGCAGCGTGCAGGTTAACCAGCTGAACGGTGGCCGCATTACCGGCGGTGCCACGGTAGAGCGTGAACTGCAGAGCAACTTTGGTAGCCAGAACACCATTAACCTGCAGCTGAATAATGAAGACTTCAGCATGGCGCAGCGCATTGCCGACGCCATCAACAGCCGTGGCATTGGTTCGGCGCAGCCGCTGGATGCCCGTACCGTGCAGATCCGCGTGTCGCCGAATAACAGTTCTCAGGTGCGTCTGCTGGCCGAAATTCAGAACCTCGATGTTTCGGTGCCGCTGGAAGATGCCAAAGTGATTATCAACTCACGTACCGGTTCGGTGGTGATGAACCGCGAAGTGACGCTGAACACCTGTGCGGTGGCGCAGGGCAATCTGTCGGTTACCGTCAATCAGCAGCAGAACGTCAGTCAGCCGGATACACCGTTGGCGGGTGGTCAGACTGTGACCACCAACAACACCCAGATCGATCTACGTCAGAGTGGCGGCGCGCTGCAACGGGTTAACTCCAGCGCCAACCTCAATAACGTGGTGCGTGCGCTGAATGCGCTGGGTGCGTCACCGATTGAGCTGATGTCGATTTTGCAATCGATGGAAAGCGCAGGCTGCTTGCGCGCCAAACTGGAAATTATCTGATGAACGATACGCAATCGCTGGTCAATGCGGCGTACGACAGCCGCTCGCTGAACGACCTGAAACGCGAAGCCGCCGCCGACCCGAAAGGGAAGGCGATGCAGGTGGCCAAGCAGGTAGAAGGGATGTTCGTGCAGATGATGATGAAAAGCATGCGTGCAGCGCTGCCGCAGGATGGCCTGCTGAGCAACGATCAGACGCGGCTTTTCACCTCGATGTACGATCAGCAGATTGCGCAGGACATCGGCAAACGCGGTCTCGGCATGGCCGATATCATCGTTAAGCAGATGCAGCCCGCTCAGGAGCCGGACGAAACCGCCGGTACGGTGCCGATGAAGCTGGATAACAGCTTCATCTATAGCAACCTGCCGTCGAATCAGCTGGAGCAGATGGTGCGTAAAGCGGTGCCGCGTTTGCCGGTCTCGCCCAGCAGTTTGCCGAGCGACAGCAATGACTTTATCGCGCAGCTGGCGCAGCCGGCGCAGGTCGCCAGCCAGCAGAGCGGCATCCCGCATCACCTGATTCTGGCGCAGGCCGCGCTGGAATCCGGTTGGGGCCAGCGACAGATTCTGACGCGCGACGGCAAGCCGAGTTACAACGTGTTTGGCATCAAGGCAAGCGGCGACTGGAAGGGCGAAACCACCGATATCATGACCACCGAATACGAAGGCGGCGAAGCGAAGAAAGTGCGCGCCAGTTTTCGTGTTTACGGTTCCTATATGGAAGCGCTCAGCGATTACGTCAAACTGCTTTCCAACAATCCTCGTTATGCCGCCGTTGCCAACGCACCGAGCGCCGAGCAGGGCGCGCGTGCCTTGCAGGCCGCCGGTTACGCTACCGATCCAAAGTATGCGCAGAAACTGGTGGGAATGATCCAGCAATTCAAAAACATGGGCGAAAAAGTGGTGAAGGCGTACAGCAACGACATCACCGATTTGTTCTGATTTTTGCTCTCAAGTTTCACTTAAGCACGCCGATAACAATCACATGCCGCGGGCGTTCTCGTCCGCGCAATCGCACTGATGACTGCCAGCCCGGTTAACGGGAAATTAAGGAACCGAGATGTCCAGCATAATTAACTCAGCGATGAGTGGACTGAGCGCCGCACAGGCTGCATTAAGCACCACCAGTAACAACATCAGCAATTACACGGTAGCGGGCTATTCGCGTCAGACTATTCTGTTAAGCCAGGCCAACAGCACGCTCTCCGGCAGCAGCTACTACGGAAATGGTGTCAACGTGACCGGTGTGCAACGTGAATACGATCAGTTCATTACCGCGCAATTGCGTGGCGCGAGCGCCAATTACAGTGCGGTGAACACCCAATATTCGCAGATCTCCAATATCGACGATCTGCTCTCTACCTCGACCACCAGCCTGTCGACGTCGATCCAGAACTTCTTCACCAACGTGCAGAGCGTGGTGAGTAACGCAGATGATCCGTCAGCACGTCAGTCGATGCTGAGTTATGCGCAAGGCCTGGTGAACCAGTTCCAGACCACCGCGCAGTATCTCAACAACATGCAGAGCAGCGTCAATACTGATATTGGCTCCAGCGTTGATCAGATTAATACCTATACCAAACAAATCGCTGATCTCAACACGCAGATTGCCAAGCTGACCACCGGCGGTGGCACGGCGCCAAACGACTTACTCGATCAGCGCGATCAGCTAGTCAACAACCTGAATAATGTGGTTGGCGTCAGCGTGTCGCAGCAGGATGGCAGCTATGTAGTTTCTATGGGCAGCCTGACGCTGGTTAACGGCAAAAACACCACGCAATTGGTGGCGATGCCTTCCAGCAGTGACCCATCGCGCACCACGGTTGGTTATGTTGATAAGTTGGCGGGTAACGTTGAAATCCCGGAAAAAACCCTGACCACCGGTTCGCTCGGCGGTTTGCTGGCGTTCCGTACGCAGGATTTGGATACCGCGCAGAATCAGCTCGGTCAGCTGGCTGCCGCGTTCACCACCAGTTTCAACGCAGTGCAAACCCAGGGTTACGACAGCAACGGTAATCAGGGAACCGATTTCTTCACCATCGGCAGCCCAACAGTTGTCAGCAATAGTAAGAACACCGGCAGCGCTACAGTCAGCGCGGCCTGGTCAGACAGCAGCGCCTTAAAAGCTTCGAACTACACCGTAAGCTATGACGGCAGCAACTGGTCTGTGACGCGTATGTCGGACAACGTGAAAATCACTCCGACGCAAGGCACGGATGGCAGCGGCAATACTACCTTGAGCTTCGATGGTCTTGATCTGACGGTCAGCGGCAGCGCGAGTGCTAAAGATAGCTTCCTGGTGAAACCGGTACAGAACGTGGTCGCCGGCATGACAGTAGCGATTACCGATGAGTCGCAGATTGCAGCGGCATCGTCTGCGACCAGCGGTGAGAGTGATAACACCAACGCGCAAAAAATGCTGAACCTGCAGGACGCCAACCTGGTGAACGGCAATGCCACCATTGCGCAGGCTTACGCCAGTATCGTCAGCACCATCGGTAACAAAACCAGCTCGCTGGAAACGGCAAGCACCACTCAGGAAAACGTGGTTAATCAGCTGACCGATCGTCAGCAATCCGTTTCCGGCGTTAACCTCGATGAAGAGTACGCCAACCTGACTAAGTATCAGCAATTTTACATGGCTAATGCGCAAGTGCTGCAAACGGCCAGCACCATTTTCAATGCGCTGATGGACATCCGCGGCTAAGCAGAGAGGATAAAAGCCCATGCGTTTAAGTACTAATATGATTTTTAACCAGCAGGTGCGCGGGATTACCGATTCGCAGTCTTCCTGGTTGAAAGTGGGAGAGCAGCTTTCTAGCGGCCGCCGCGTCAGTAATCCCTCTGATGATCCGATTGCCGCCGCGCGTTCTGTGGTGTTGTCACAGTCACAGGCGCAAAGTAGCCAATATGCCACGGCACGCAGTTACGCCGATCAGAGCCTGTCGATGGAAGAGAATGCCCTCTCCAGCGTCACCAGCAGTATTCAGGATGCGCAGACGCTGATCGTTTATGGCTCAACCGGTACGCTGAGTGATGATGACCGTGGTTCAATTGCCACTCAGTTAGAAGGCATCCGCGCGCAGTTACTCAACCAGGCGAACAGCCAGGATGGCAACGGTCGCTACATTTTTGCTGGTTATAAAACTGATACCGCACCGTTTACCGATTCCGGTACTGGCGTGACGTACACCGGCGGCACTGATGCTATTTCGCAGAAAGTGGACTCCAGCCGCACCATGACGGTGGGCGATACCGGCGACTCGGTATTTATGTCGATCACCGGCAACGCGAAAGCCGAGCCCGATAACAGCGCCAGCGAAACCAACCTGTTTAACATGCTGGATAGCGCAATCGCAGCGCTGAAAGTTCCGCAGGATGACGCTGATGCCGCGACGAAACAGACTTTCCAGGATGCACTGGACAAGACTAACCGTGGTTTGAGCAACTCTCTGAACAACGTGTTAACCGTGCGCTCTGCTGTGGGTACAAAGTTAGCTGAACTGGATACGCTGGATGCGCAGGGTGACGATCGTGACACCATCATGGCGTCGCAGATGAGTGATTTGGTTGAGGTCGATTACACCTCAGCGATCTCCAGTTACACCATGCAACAGACGGCACTGCAGGCGTCGTATAAGACCTTCACCGATATGTCGCAGATGTCACTGTTCCAGCTTAATTCGTAACTGACCTGAACCTTTGAGCGTACTTTAACCGGGTGCGCTTAGTTTCTCCCACCGCCTTTCGGGGCTGTGGGATTTTTTTTGCCCGTTATTCAGGTCGCCATGAATGGCGTAAGGTTGTCAGCGTAAATCGGTCGCCATAAATGGCGACCCTACAGTGGTTTGGTGTCATGCCGCGCATCGTAGGGGCGCCATTTATGGCGACCGCAGGCAATAAAAAACCCCGGACTGGCCGGGGTTTGATGTTTACTGACTTGCTAGAGCTTACGCGCTTTCCGGACGGGTTGCCGGGGCGGTTGCCTGATGCGTCGCGCTGTGACCACCGGCTGAGCCGCGGCCCTCGAAGCCAAAGGCTGGACGGACCCAGTCGCTGTTGCGAACCGGTTCAGGTTCCCACGCCGGTGCCGGTGCTTTGGTCATCGGTGCGGTAGCGTGATGCTTGAAGCGCGTCTCAACCGTGGCCACTGCAGTATCACGTGCCGCAACCGGCGCATGAGGTTCAGTGACTGGCGTGACTTCGGCTTCAGCCGTGACTGGCGCAGCCAGCACATCTTCAACCTGCGCTTCAACTGCTGGCGAAACATCCGCCGGCGCCTGCTCAACAACAGCAGCCACTTCACTTACTTCAGGCTTGGCTTCTTCAACCACGGCAGCCGGTTCCGCTTCAGCCGCGGTTTCCTGTGCAACCTGTTCGTCAGCAGCAGAGATCACTGATGGCTCTTCATTTACGGGCGCGGCAATCGGCGTGACGTCATCAGTATTCACCACTGGTACATCGGTATGTGCCTGCGGTTCAACCTGATGCACGGCTTCCTCAGCGGCAACCTGTTCAACGGCCGGTTCAACAGCTGCAACGGCAGCGGGTTGAGCCTCGGCATCGGTGGTTTGCTGGTAGCCGTAATCCGACACTTCATGCATCGCATCTTGTGTGCTGTACTCTTCCTGCGCTTGCGCAACCGGGTAAGAAATCCACACTTTGCCTGACGCCATTTCTGGTGAGGCAGCAGCAGATTCCAGCGGCATTGCAGACTGCGTTGGGTAACGCTCGTCACGATAACGACGACGACGTTGACCACTCACGCGCAGGTGACGCGGTGAACGACGTGAACGGCGCGGCATGTTGGCGCTATCACGGTTATCGCTATCATCTTGCTCGTCATTGCTGGCTTCAGGATGTTCGTTGTACTGAGCGCGCGGCGCAGTTTCAACGGCAGCTTCATGCACCACTGGCGCTGCGGCAGCAATTTCAGTGGTATCGCCCACACGCACGCGCTGTGACAGCTGACGCTGCTTACGACGCGGCATGACCTGAACGCGTTCTTCTTCCTGCTCAACGTTTTCGTCAACGACAGGTGCCTGAACAACCGGTTCAGCGGCTTTCTGATCCTGCTGCTGAGTGCGCTTCTCTTCCTGACGACGACGCTGGCGATCGGCACGCTGTTCGCGGCGCTGTTGCTGCTGCTCATCACGTTGCTCAAGCGCTTCATCGCTCAGGACTGGACGCGCTTCACGCGGCTCGTTCTGACGCTTGTTGCGACGGTTGTCCTGATTATCACGCGGTTCGCGGGCTTCACGCGGCTCACGTGCTTCACGCGGCTCGCGCGGTTCACGGCCTTCGCGCACCTGACCGTTCTCACCATTACGCGGAGTACGTTCACGACGGTTGTTGCGACGGTTGTTATTGTTACGACGTTCGCCACGCTGCTGGGTATTTTCAGATTCAGCGGCAGCAACGGCTGGGGTTTCTTGCTGGGTTTCAGCAGGAGCCGCAGCAGGCGCATCACCGGCAAACAGTTTCTTCAATCCATTCAGCAGGCGAGCCACGAAACCAGTTTGAGTTACCGCAGGCGCAGCAACTGCTGGTTTGGTTTTCACTTCTGCTGCTGCTGGCTGAGGCTCTTTCACCACTTCAACCGGCGCAGGCGGCGCATCAGGCATCGCGAAGGCGGCCAGTGCTGGCTGCTCCGGACGACGACGCTCAGCGTGCTCTTCTTCAGAAGGCAGCGCCATTTCCGCTTCGTGCAGTTTCGGTAAGTGATAGCTCAGCGTTTGCGTCTCTTCGCCGGTGCGAACACGCAGTACCGAGTAGTGTGGCGTTTCCATCTGATCGTTTGGCACGATGATGGCACGCACGCCGCCCTGGCGTTTTTCGATGGCGCTAACGGCATCACGCTTTTCGTTCAGCAGGTAAGAGGCGACCTGAACCGGAACAATGGCATGCACTTCTTTGGTGTTGTCTTTAAGCGCTTCTTCTTCAATCAGACGCAGAATAGACAGCGACAGCGATTCGTTATCACGAATGGTGCCGGTTCCGCTGCAGCGTGGGCAGACGTGATGACTGGATTCACCCAGTGATGGGCTCAGACGCTGACGCGACATCTCCAGCAAACCGAAGCGTGAAATGTGGCTGATCTGAATACGCGCACGATCCTGACGCACCGCTTCACGCAGACGGTTTTCCACCGCGCGCTGGTGGCGCACTGGCGTCATGTCGATGAAGTCGATAACGATCAGGCCGCCGAGATCGCGTAGACGCAGCTGGCGAGCGATCTCATCGGCCGCTTCCAGGTTGGTGTTGTACGCGGTTTCTTCGATATCACCGCCGCGAGTCGCGCGTGCGGAGTTGATATCAATTGCCGTCAGGGCTTCGGTGCTATCGATAACAATCGATCCGCCTGATGGCAGACGCACTTCACGCTGGAAGGCGGATTCAATCTGCGATTCGATTTGGTAGTGGCTGAACAGCGGGATTTCACCGGTGTAGAGTTTGATTTTGCTGCTGAAGTCCGGACGACCAAGTGCAGCAATGTGCTGACGGGCCAGTTCCAGTACTTTTGGATTATCGATAAGGATTTCACCGATATCCTGACGCAGATAGTCGCGGAAGGCGCGCACGATCACGTTGCTTTCCTGATGGATCAGGAAAGGCGCCGGGCGGCTGTCTGCGGCTTTCTTAATGGCTTCCCAATGCTTCATACGGAAGCTGAGATCCCACTGCAGTGATTCGGCAGATTTGCCTACGCCCGCAGTGCGGACGATTAATCCCATGCCGTCTGGAAGTTCCAGTGCGGAAAGTGCTTCTTTTAATTCGGTACGATCGTCGCCCTCAATGCGGCGTGAAATACCACCGGCACGTGGGTTGTTCGGCATCAATACCAGATAGCTACCGGCCAGAGAAATAAAGGTGGTCAGTGCTGCACCTTTATTACCGCGTTCCTCTTTATCAATTTGAACGATAACTTCCTGACCTTCACGCAGCACATCTTTGATATTCGGACGACCATGTGCGTTGTAATTGGCGGGGAAGTATTCGCGGGAAATTTCTTTCAGAGGGAGGAAACCGTGACGTTCTGCACCGTAATCGACAAATGCAGCTTCAAGGCTGGGTTCAACGCGGGTGATTTTACCTTTGTATATGTTGGCTTTTTTCTGTTCGTGTCCAGGACTTTCAATATCCAGATCGTACAGACGTTGTCCATCAACCAGGGCAACGCGCAACTCCTCCTGCTGAGTTGCGTTAATTAACATTCTTTTCATCGTGACTTACTCGTTATTCTCACATGAGTGATCTAGCTGCGGGCATCGTTACCCTGGACGAGAATCAACCGATGGCCCCGTGTCTTAATGCACTGACGTCAACCTCACGGTTGTCGGCGGCTAAAGGGGCGCAAATCTTGTCGGTGGCCTGTTTTTCATAAGGAAATCCAGCGCCTGAAGGTGGAAATGTTACAGAGTATTCAAAAATCCACACATCCTAGTCTGTCGTCCAGGCCGCAACCCGCAGCCCGCTAAGTGCCTGATTTAACATTACGTCTTACGCCATTGCTGCGTGTCCGTTCAATCCGGCAAAATGACTTATTTCGCTCTTTTTCCTGCCTGAATCTTTCCAGGGCAGAAACCCCTGCATTATTCCATTGCTAACCAACATTAAGCAAGGCGACTTTTGCCAAGCTGAGAAGTTTATTCATCCATAACCTGTTCATTTGCAGGGCTAATCATCGCATCGCTGAAAATGTCGCCATTTTCACCGTTTCATCACGCGACAAAGAGAGAGTTAAGCACAGAAAAAGGGGTGGCGCTATCCAGGTACACTAATTAGAATCGCCGCCATGAAAACAGAGAATCCCGGCGTACAGTATGTCGCCATCACGGCTGAAAATGCCGGACAACGAATTGATAACTTTTTGCGCACCCAGCTCAAGGGCGTGCCGAAAAGCATGATTTATCGCATTTTGCGTAAAGGCGAAGTGCGGGTGAATAAAAAGCGCGTCAAACCGGAATATAAGCTGGAGGATGGTGACGAGCTGCGTATTCCGCCGGTGCGGGTTGCCGAGCGCGAAGAGAATACGGTTTCACCGAAGCTGGATAAAGTCGCGGCGCTCACCAACGCCATTCTGTATGAAGATGATTACCTGATGGTGCTGAATAAGCCGTCGGGCACCGCGGTGCACGGTGGCAGCGGATTAAGTTTTGGCGTGATTGAAGGGCTGCGTGCGTTGCGTCCGGAAGCGCGTTTCCTTGAGTTAGTCCATCGTCTCGATCGTGATACTTCCGGCATCCTGCTGGTGGCGAAGAAGCGTTCTGCTTTGCGCTCGCTGCATGAGCAACTGCGCGAGAAGGGCATGCAGAAGGATTACCTGGCGCTGGTGCGCGGTGACTGGCCGTCGCATCTGAAAGTGGTGCAGGCTCCGCTGCTGAAGAACATTTTGCAGAGCGGCGAACGCGTGGTGCGCGTGAGTGCGGAGGGCAAACCTTCCGAGACGCGCTTTAAAGTAGAAGAGCGTTTTGGTTTCGCGACTCTGGTGAAAGCCAGCCCGGTAACGGGCCGTACCCATCAGATTCGTGTGCATACGCTGCACGGCGGCCATCCGATCGCTTTTGACGATCGTTACGGCGACCGCGACTTTGATGCGCAATTGGGTTCGACAGGCTTATCGCGTCTGTTCCTGCATGCGGCAGCGTTGACTTTCACCCATCCCAACACCGGAGAAGTGCTGCGGATGGAAGCGCCACTGGATGGCGCACTGAAACATTGCCTCGCACAACTGCGTCAGAAAAAAGCCTGATGACACGGGCATCAACACAAGGCGTTGATGCCCACCGCTCTTAACATCTCATCCAGCGCGATCAGCGGTAAGCCAATCAAGGTATTGGGATCGCGACCTTCCAGCCTGTCAAATAAACAAATCCCCAATCCTTCGCTTTTGAAACTGCCGGCGCACTGCAGCGGTTGTTCCTTTTCGACGTAGCCGCGAATCTCTTCGTTACTCAATTGGCGGAAATGCACGGTAAAGGGCTCGCAAATGACCGATTGTTTGCCGCTCTGCGGTTGCACAAGCGCCAGGCCGGTATAAAAGGTGATGGCGTTGCCGCTGGCGGCCGCGAGTTGCTGGCAGGCCTTCTCCACGGTATGCGGTTTACCGGTTATCTCGCCATTCAGCACACAAACCTGATCGGAACCGATAATCCAGCTGTCCGGGTAACGTGCGGCCAGCGCCTGCGCTTTGGTTAATGCCAGCCGCTGCACCAGCTCGGAGGCCGATTCATGCGGCAGCGGGGATTCGTCGCAATCGGGGGCGGCGGTTATAAAAGGCAGGCCCAGTTTGCTTAGCAGCGCCTGACGAAAAGGGGAGGTAGAGGCTAAAACCAAAGGTGTCGTCATTTTTTTTCAGAATAGATAGCGTAAAGATGACAGTCATTTTAAACTATGCGCCGCACTGGATGCGACTAACGGGTGAAAGATGCCGTAAACCGGCCTTTTTCTTTGACTCTATGACGTTACAAAGTTAATATGCGCGCCCTATGCAAAAGGTAAAATTACCCCTGACGCTCGATCCGGTCCGCGCCGCGCAAAAACGCCTTGATTATCATGGTGTTTATGCACCTGAATTGGTGGCGCGCTTGGCCGAAACGGTCGTGAGTGTGGACAGTGAAGTTGAATGCGATATGTCGTTTGCGGTTGATAACCAGCGCCTCGCCGTTCTGCAAGGAACAGCAGAAGTGCAGGTGACTCTGTCATGTCAACGCTGCAACCAGTCGTTTCCACGTCATGTTCACGTAAGCTATTGCTTCAGTCCTGTCTCTTCTGATGAACAGGCCGAGGCACTACCGGAAGCCTACGAGCCAGTTGATGTCAATGATTTTGGTGAGATCGACTTGCTGGCAGTGATCGAAGATGAGCTCATCCTCGCGCTGCCCGTGGTTCCGGTGCATGATTCTGAACACTGTGAAGTGTCCGACGCGGACATGGTATTTGGTCAATTGCCTCCAGAGGCAGAAAAACCAAATCCCTTTGCCGTATTAGCCAGTTTAAAGCGTAAGTAATAGGAGTAAGGTCCATGGCCGTACAACAGAATAAACCAACCCGTTCTAAGCGTGGTATGCGTCGTTCACACGATGCTCTGACCACTGCTGCTCTGTCAGTAGATAAAGTTTCTGGCGAAACTCATCTGCGTCACCATATCACTGCGGATGGTTACTACCGCGGTCGCAAGGTTATCACCAAGTAATCCTCGCGATTACACAAGGCGATACCTTGACACGTTTGACCCTGGCAGTTGATGCCATGGGCGGGGACTTCGGTCCTTGCGTGACAGTGCCTGCAGCCTTGCAGGCACTGGCCTCTCATTCGGAGCTGGTTCTTCTTCTGGTCGGCGATCCCGACATCATCTCGTCATTTCTTGCCAAAGCGGATTCCTCGTTACAGAGGCGTGTGCAGGTTATTCCTGCCGAATCGGTTATTGCAAGTGATGCCAAACCTTCTCAGGCGATTCGTAACAGCCGCGGCAGTTCCATGCGAGTGGCGTTAGAGTTGGTGAAAGAGGGGAAAGCACAAGCCTGTGTCAGTGCGGGAAATACCGGCGCACTGATGGGCCTGGCGAAAATGTTATTAAAACCGCTGGATGGCATTGAACGTCCGGCGTTGATGACGGTGTTGCCGCATCAGCAGCATGGCAAAACGGTGGTGCTGGATCTCGGCGCTAACGTTGAATCCGACAGCGCCATGCTGGTGCAGTTTGCGATCATGGGCGCAGTGATGGCCGAAGAAGTGCTGGAGATCGCCCAGCCGCGTGTTGCGCTGCTGAATATTGGTCAGGAAGAGACCAAAGGATTGGAAACAATCCGCGCCGCATCTGCGGTGCTGCGAGCGTCACCGCAAATCAACTATATTGGATATCTTGAGGGGAACGATCTCCTCACCGGCAAGACGGATGTGCTGGTTTGTGATGGCTTCGTTGGTAACGTCACGTTGAAGACCATGGAAGGCGTGGTAAGAATGTTCCTCTCTCTGATTAAATCGTCAGAGGAAGGAAAAAAACGGGCCTGGTGGCTAACATTGCTGGGGCGCTGGATTCAAAAGCGTCTGGCAAAGCGTTTCGGCCATCTCAACCCCGACCAGTACAATGGCGCTTGTCTGTTAGGATTGCGCGGGACAGTGATCAAAAGCCACGGTGCGGCGAATCAACGTGCATTTGCCGTGGCGATAGAGCAGGCAGAGCAGACGGTGCGAAAGCAAGTCCCAGAGAGGATTGCGGCGCGCCTTGACACTGTATTAGCCAGGAGTGACAAAGCGTAGATGTTTACCAAAATTATCGGTACGGGCAGCTATTTGCCTGAGCAGATTCGCTCCAATGCGGATCTGGAAAAAATGGTCGAGACGACGGACGAGTGGATTGTCACCCGTACCGGCATCCGTGAGCGTCGTATTGCCGCTCCGGAAGAAACCGTTGCTACTATGGGCTTCACCGCAGCACAGCGCGCGCTGGAAATGGCGGGTGTGAATGCGAGCGACGTTGGCCTGATCATTGTGGCGACCACCTCTTCCAGCCATGCCTTCCCAAGTTCAGCGTGCATGATCCAGCAAATGCTGGAGATCAACGATTGCGCTGCCTTCGATTTGGCCGCTGCCTGTGCAGGCTTCACCTATGCACTGAGCGTTGCCGATCAATACATCAAAAATGGTGTGGTAAAACATGCGCTGGTGATCGGTGCAGACGTGCTGGCACGTACGCTCGATCCTAACGATCGCGGCACCATCATTCTGTTTGGTGATGGCGCAGGCGCGGTGGTGCTGAGCCAGAGCGAAGAGCCAGGTATCCTTTCTACCCATCTGCACGCCGACGGCCGTTACAGCAAACTGCTGACGCTGCCGTATCAGGATCGTGCCCATCAGGATGAGCCTGCTTATCTGACGATGGCGGGCAATGAAGTCTTCAAAGTGGCCGTGACTGAACTGGCGCACATTGTTGATGAAACCCTGCAAGCCAACAATCTTGATCGTGAAATGCTCGACTGGCTGGTGCCGCATCAGGCGAACCTGCGCATTATTAGCGCAACCGCCAAAAAGCTCGGCATGGGCATGGAGAAAGTTGTGGTCACGCTGGATCGTCACGGTAATACTTCTGCCGCGTCAGTACCAAGTGCACTGGACGAAGCGGTGCGCGATGGCCGTATCAAGCCGGGACAACTGATTCTGCTGGAAGCCTTTGGTGGCGGTTTCACCTGGGGTTCTGCGCTGGTTCGCTTTTGATTGACAGGAACGAAAGATGACGCAATGTGCTTATGTTTTCCCAGGTCAGGGATCGCAGACCGTCGGCATGTTAGCCGAGCTGGCCGCTGAAAACCCGCAGGTTGAAGCCACTTTCCGTGAAGCTTCAGATGCGCTGGGTTATGACTTATGGCAGCTGGTCCAGCAGGGACCGGCTGAAGAATTGAATAAAACCTGGCAGACGCAGCCTGCGCTGCTGGCGGCTTCTGTTGCTATCTATCGCGTATTGCAGAGCAAAAATGCGGTGCAGCCAACCATGATGGCCGGCCACAGCCTCGGTGAATACTCGGCGCTGGTTTGTGCCGGTGTGCTGAATTTCGCTGACGCCATTAAACTGGTTGAGCTGCGCGGCAAACTGATGCAGGAAGCGGTACCGGAAGGTACTGGCGCCATGCAGGCGATTATCGGCCTGGATGATGCATCAATCCGTAAAGCCTGCGAAGAGAGTGCGCAAGGTCAGGTGGTTTCACCGGTTAACTTCAACTCGCCAGGCCAGGTGGTTATCGCGGGCAACAAAGAAGCGGTTGAGCGTGCGGGTGCAGCCTGTAAGGCTGCCGGCGCCAAACGTGCACTGCCGCTGCCCGTCAGCGTGCCATCGCACTGCGCGTTGATGAAACCTGCTGCCGATAAGCTGGCGGTGGCGCTCGAAGCGATCACCTTCAATGCGCCTTCGGTGCCGGTGGTGAATAACGTCGACGTGAAGTGTGAAACTGAAGGTGCTGCGATTCGAAGCGCGCTGGTCCGTCAGCTGTATAGCCCCGTGCGCTGGACCGAATCGGTCGAATTTATTGCTGCGCAGGGCGTTGAGCAGCTGCTGGAAGTCGGTCCAGGTAAAGTCCTGACCGGTCTGACCAAACGTATTGTGGATAGCCTGAGTGCCGCTGCGGTGAACGATTCTGCTTCACTGAGCGCTGCACTTTCACAGGAATAAGAGGAAAAACATGAGCTTTGAAGGTAAAGTAGCGCTGGTTACCGGTGCAAGCCGTGGAATTGGTCGCGCCATTGCGGAAACGCTGGCTGCGCGCGGTGCTAAAGTGGTGGGAACCGCCACCAGTGCAAGCGGTGCGGAAGCAATCAGTGCTTACCTCGGCGACAAGGGCAAAGGCCTGCTGCTGAACGTCACTGATGCCGCCTCAATTGAGAGCGTCCTCGAACAAGTTCGCGCCGAATTTGGCGAAGTGGACATTTTAGTCAATAATGCAGGCATTACGCGTGACAATCTGTTGATGCGCATGAAAGACGATGAGTGGGCGGATATCCTTGATACCAACCTGACATCTGTCTTCCGTCTTTCTAAGGCGGTTATGCGTGCCATGATGAAAAAACGCGTGGGCCGTATCATTACCATCGGTTCTGTAGTTGGGACCATGGGTAACGCGGGTCAGGCAAACTATGCGGCAGCAAAAGCAGGTTTGATTGGCTTTAGCAAATCACTGGCGCGAGAAATTGCGTCACGTGGCATTACTGTAAACGTCGTGGCTCCGGGCTTTATCGAGACGGACATGACGCGTGCACTGAACGAAGATCAACGTTCGGGTATTTTGGCAGAAGTTCCCGCAGGTCGTTTAGGTGACCCGCAGGAGATTGCCAATGCTGTTGCATTCTTAGCCTCTGACGAAGCAGCCTACATCACGGGTGAGACGCTTCATGTCAATGGCGGCATGTACATGGTCTGATAATCACGAAAACATTTGCTTTATCTGCGGTAAACACCGCAGAATAACGCAAAATCGTGGTTCGACCAGCCGGGATTTTGTTGCATCTTTTTCAACATTTTATACACTACGAAAACCATCGCGAAAGCGAGTTTTGATAGGAAATTAAATAGTATGAGCGATATCGAACAACGCGTTAAGAAAATCGTAGCTGAGCAGCTGGGTGTTAAAGAAGACGAAGTGATTAACACTGCTTCTTTCGTTGAAGACCTTGGTGCAGATTCTCTTGACACCGTTGAGCTGGTAATGGCTCTGGAAGAAGAGTTTGATACTGAAATTCCAGACGAAGAAGCTGAGAAAATCACTACCGTTCAGGCAGCGATCGACTACATCAATAGCCATCAAGGCTAATGAATATCTTCAGGCGGTCACCTCGACCGCCTGAGTTTTATGTTTGCCCCACATAGCGTTATTTTTTCCCTCCCTGGAGGACGTGCGTGTCTAAGCGTCGTGTAGTTGTGACTGGTCTTGGCATGTTGTCTCCTGTCGGCAATACCGTAGAGTCTACCTGGAGTGCTCTCCTTGCCGGTCAGAGCGGCATTAGCCTGATCGACCATTTTGATACTAGTGCCTACGCAACGCGTTTTGCGGGCTTAGTAAGAGATTTTAATTGCGATGATTTCATCTCGCGCAAAGATCAGCGCAAGATGGATGACTTCATCCAATACGGCATCGTTGCGGGTATTCAGGCTATGGCAGACTCCGGTCTGGTCGTAACCGATGAGAATGCTGGTCGCATTGGTGCGGCAATCGGTTCTGGTATTGGCGGACTGGGTTTAATCGAAGATAACCACAGCTCGCTGGTCAACGGTGGACCGCGCAAAATCAGCCCATTCTTCGTGCCTTCTACCATCGTCAACATGGTTGCAGGTCACCTCACCATCATGTACGGCCTGAAAGGTCCAAGCATCTCTATCGCAACTGCCTGTACGTCTGGTGTGCACAACATTGGTCATGCGGCGCGTATTATTGCGTATAACGATGCTGATGTGATGTTGGCCGGTGGTGCGGAGAAAGCCAGTACGCCATTAGGTGTAGGTGGTTTCGGTGCTGCTCGCGCGCTCTCCACGCGTAATGACAATCCTCAGGCGGCAAGCCGTCCGTGGGATAAAGATCGTGACGGTTTCGTGTTGGGTGACGGTGCTGGCATTGTCGTACTGGAAGAGTACGAACACGCTAAGAAACGTGGTGCGAAGATTTATGCTGAGATCATTGGTTTCGGCATGAGCAGCGATGCTTACCACATGACGTCACCTCCGGAAGACGGTTCAGGTGCAGCCGCAGCGATGGTTAACGCGCTGCGTGACGCGCAGCTGAACGCTGAGCAAATCGGTTATGTCAACGCGCATGGCACCTCGACGCCAGCCGGTGACAAAGCGGAAGCGCAGGCGGTTAAATCGGTATTTGGTGCGGCGGCTCACAGTGTGATGGTCAGCTCCACCAAGTCGATGACTGGCCACCTGTTGGGTGCGGCGGGTGCGGTAGAAGCGATTTATTCGATTCTGGCGCTGCGCGACCAGGCGATTCCACCGACCATCAACCTCGACAATCCTGACGAAGGTTGCGATCTGGACTTCGTGCCGCATACGGCGCGCCAGGTCAGCGGACTGGAGTACACCTTGTGTAACTCCTTCGGATTTGGCGGCACTAACGGCTCGCTGATCTTCCGCAAGGTTTAATCGCTCCTCAGCCATACAGAGGCCCGCAATGCGGGCCTTTTTTATATTTTCTACCGGGCTAATCAAGGCGGCCAACATGTGGATAAACGGCATAGCGCAAACCGAGCTTTCAGCACGCGATCGCGCAGTGCAATTTGGTGATGGCTGCTTTACCACCGCCGCGGTGATTAACGGCCATGTTGTAATGCTGGATGCGCATCTGCAGCGGCTCAAAGAGGCCTGCGCACGGTTAATGATGGATGCGCCTGATTTAGCACAGCTCGCCACAGAAATGCATGATGCCGCAGCGGGACAAACACAGGCGGTGCTGAAAGTAATTTTGACGCCGGGCGCAGGCGGACGCGGTTACAGCCGCGCAGGTTGCCACTCTCCCACGCGCATCCTTTCGCTCTCGCCGTGGCCGCAGCATTACGCCACGCTGCAACAGCAGGGCGCTGTGCTCCACACCAGCCCAATCCGTCTGGCGCGCAATCCGTTGCTGGCCGGGGTAAAGCACCTTAATCGCCTTGAGCAAGTGCTGATTCGCCAGCATCTTGACCAGACGGGCGGTGACGAGGCGCTGGTGCTTGACACTGGCGGGACGGTGGTGGAATGCTGTGCGGCCAATTTATTCTGGCGCAAAGGCAACAACGTCTTTACGCCGCAGCTTGAGCAGGCAGGCGTGGATGGCCTTATGCGTCGTTATCTGATGGCACAGATGGCCGCGAATGGCCAGACTTGTCAGCTGATTGATGGCAGCAGGGACGACGTATTGAATGCCGATGAAGTGGTGATATGTAACGCCCTGATGCCTGTTTTACCCGTGCGGCAAATTGACGACGTTTCGTTTACCGCACGCTCGCTGTATCAGCAACTGCGCGCCAGTTGCCCGACGATGGAAGCATCATGACTCGAATGAAAAAAATTCTCGCAGGCGTTGTGGTTGTCGCAGGACTCGCCGCCGCCTTTAGCTATTGGCAGATTGCACGTTTAGCCGATACGCCCTTAACACTGCAGCAGGAAACCATTTACACCTTGCCCGCTGGCAGCGGTCGCGTGGTGCTGGAAGCGCAACTGGAAAGTCAGAAGATCATTCCGCAAAGCATCTGGTTTGGGCCGTTGCTGAAACTGGAACCGGAACTGGCACGTTTTAAAGCCGGTACCTATCGCCTGGAAACCGGCATGACGGTGCGCCAGCTACTGCAATTGTTAGCCAGCGGTAAAGAAGCGCAATTCCCGGTGCGTTTTATTGAAGGTTCGCGTCTTACCGAGTGGTTAGCCGAGCTGAGGAAAGCGCCATACCTGAAACACACGCTGAGTGACGATCAATTTGCCACCGTTGCCGCCGCACTCAAACTCGACGTCAGCCAGCTGGAAGGCAGTTTCTATCCTGATACCTATCTCTACACCGCCAATACCAGCGATGTGGCGCTGCTGGAACGTGCCCACGCGCGCATGAACAAGCTGGTCGATGAGATTTGGCAGGGACGCATGGAGAATCTGCCTTACAAGAAAGAGCAGGACATGGTCACCATGGCATCGATCATTGAGAAAGAGACCGGCGTGAGCGAAGAGCGCGCGCGCGTGGCGTCGGTGTTTATCAACCGCCTGCGGACCGGAATGAAACTGCAAACCGATCCCACGGTGATTTACGGTATGGGCGACAGCTACACCGGCACGCTAACGCGTAAAAATCTGGAAACGCCGACCGACTACAACACTTACACCATTAGCGGTATGCCGCCGGGACCGATCGCGATGCCGGGCCGTGCTTCACTGGAAGCGGCTGCGCATCCGGAAAAAACCAATTACCTCTATTTTGTCGCGGATGGCAAAGGTGGACACACCTTTACCACCAATCTGGCCAGCCACAACAAAGCGGTGCAGGTTTACCGGCTGACAATGAAGGAAAAAAATGAAAAGTAAGTTTATCGTCATTGAAGGCCTGGAAGGTGCAGGCAAAACCACCGCGCGCGATGCGCTGGTTGCCGTGCTGCATGAGCACGGCATTAATGATGTCGTCTTCACGCGCGAGCCGGGCGGTACGCCGCTGGCAGAACAGCTGCGTGTGCTAGTCAAGCAGGGCATTGATGGCGAGCAGGTGACCGATAAAGCCGAGCTGCTAATGCTCTACGCGGCACGCGTGCAGCTGGTAGAGAACGTGATCAAACCGGCGCTGGCACGCGGTGCGTGGGTGGTTGGCGATCGCCACGATCTCTCTTCACAAGCCTATCAGGGCGGCGGGCGTGGTCTGGATGCGCAACTGATGACTACGCTGCGCGATGCGGTGCTGGGCGATTTCCGTCCCGATCTCACGCTCTATCTCGACGTAACGCCAGAAATTGGCCTGCAACGCGCCCGCGCACGCGGCGAGTTGGATCGTATTGAGCAGGAATCATTGCGGTTCTTTGAGCGCACGCGTGAACGCTATCTGGCCTTAGCCGCTCAGGATCCTTCGATCCTCACTATTGATGCGACGCAAAATATCGAAGACGTGACATCGTCACTTCAAAGCACCTTGCGTAGCTGGCTGGCAGGCCAATCCGCATGAATTGGTATCCGTGGCTGAATCAGCCTTATCGACAAATCATCGCCCGCCATCAAAGTGGACAGGCGCATCACGCGCTGCTGGTACAAGCCATTGAAGGCATGGGTGACGATGCGCTGATCTGGGGCGTGAGCCGTTGGTTGATGTGTTTGCAGCCGGAAGGATTGAAAAGCTGCGGCCATTGCCACGGCTGCCAGTTAATGCAGGCGCACACGCATCCCGATTGGTATCGCCTGGAAGCAGAAAAGGGAAAATCCTCGCTTGGTATTGATGCGGTGCGCGACGTCACTGAAAAGCTGTATCACTTTGCCCAGCAGGGCGGCGCAAAAATCGTTTGGTTGCCCGATGCCGCGCAGCTCACGGAAGCCGCCGCCAACGCATTATTGAAAACGCTGGAAGAGCCACCGGCCAATTGCTGGTTTTTCCTCAGCGTGCGCGAACCTTCACGCCTGCTGGCTACGCTGCGCAGTCGCTGTATGACGTGGCATCTGTCGCCGCCAGAAGAGGCGCATAGCCTGCAATGGCTGCAGAAACAGCAACCGCAGCCGGAAGAGAAGCTGCGCGCTGCCTTGCGTTTGAGCAATGGCGCACCCGCCGCCGCTTTGACGCTGTTGCAGCCCGAGCGCTGGCAGGCGCGTGAAACGCTGTGCGAAACGCTGATCAAAGCGCTCAACGGCGATGTGTTGCAGCTGTTACCCGCGCTGAACAGCGAAGATGTGGCTGAACGTCTCAGCTGGCTGATTTCGCTGCTGGTGGATGCGATGAAAGTGCAGCAGGGCGCAAGTCAGTGGCTGAGCAACGGCGATCGCCCGGATGTGGTCACGCAGTTAGCGCAAAGAATGAACAGCAGTGCGCTTAACAGCAGTGCGCAGCAATGGATGAAGTGCCGCGAACAGCTGTTGCATGTTGCCGCACTCAACCGTGAATTAATGTTGACCGATCGTTTACTCGCCTGGGGACGTTTACTGACTCCGGCAACGGTCGGCTAAGCAAAAAGAGAACTCTATGTTTATTGTCGATTCCCACTGCCATCTCGATGGCCTCGATTATGAAAAGCACCATCGCGATCTGGATGATGTCATCGCCAAAGCGGCAGCGCGCGATGTGAAATTTATGCTGGCGATTGCCACCACCTTGCCGGATTACTACAAAATTAAACAGCTGGTGGGCGATCGTGAAAACGTCGCGCTGGCCTGTGGTGTCCATCCGCTTAATCAGGAAGCGCCGTACGACGTCGAAGAGTTCCGCCGTCTGGCCGCAGAGGATCGCGTGGTCGCGCTGGGTGAAACCGGGCTGGACTATTTCTATCAGCAGGAAACCAAAGCGCAGCAGCAAGCCTCGTTTCGTGAGCACATTCGTACCGGTATCGCGCTTAATAAACCAATCATCGTGCACACGCGTGATGCGCGTGAAGACACGCTGGCGATTCTGCGCGAAGAGCAGGTAGAGAAGTGCGGCGGCGTGCTGCACTGTTTTACCGAAGATAAAGAGACCGCCGCCAAACTGCTCGATCTCGGTTTTTACATCTCTTTCTCCGGCATTCTGACCTTCCGCAACGCCGAACAGATCCGCGATGCGGCGCGCTACGTGCCGCTTGATCGTATGCTGGTGGAAACCGATTCGCCTTATCTGGCGCCGGTACCGCACCGTGGTAAAGAGAATCAGCCGGCGTTTACGCGTGATGTGGCGGATTACATGGCGGTGTTAAAAGGCGTTGATATCGAAACGCTGGCCGCTGCCACCACCGAAAACTTCTCCCGCCTGTTCCACATCCCGATGAGTCGTCTCGGCGGCTAAACGCTTTATTTCAAACGCTGTAATTAATCACAAATCACTTTACTGTACTGCGTCTTACGGGACGCAGGCAGTGTTTTATTGCTGTTTATTAGCGCAAGTCAGTAAGAAATGACTGAAAGGAAAGGGGCGTCCTTAGCGAAATGTGATGGCCGTCAATTTAACAATTAGCGATTTATTTTACTCTTCGTAATAAATCAAAAGACGCTCAGCGTCACCCCGGCGAAGGATCCTCCCCCTAAGCCATGCGCACTGCGCAAAAAATTGCACTCATACTCAGGAGTTTCTATGTTCAAGAACGCATTTGCGAACCTGCAGAAAGTAGGTAAATCGCTGATGTTGCCGGTATCGGTTCTGCCGATTGCCGGTATTTTGTTAGGTGTTGGTTCAGCAAACTTCAGCTGGCTGCCGGAAGTGGTTTCCCACGTCATGGCCGAAGCGGGTGGTTCGGTGTTTGCCAATATGCCGCTGATCTTTGCGATCGGTGTGGCGCTAGGCTTTACCAATAACGACGGCGTCTCCGCGCTGGCGGCCGTGGTCGCCTACGGCATCATGGTTAAAACCATGGCGGTCGTCGCTCCGCTGGTGCTGCACTTACCGGCGGGCGAAATCGAGGCCAAGCATCTTGCGGATACCGGTGTGCTCGGTGGGATCATCGCCGGTTCCATCGCGGCGTATATGTTCAACCGCTTCTACCGCATCAAACTGCCTGAGTATCTCGGCTTCTTTGCCGGCAAGCGCTTTGTGCCGATCATCTCCGGTCTGGCGGCGATTTTCACCGGTGTGGTGCTGTCATTCATCTGGCCGCCAATCGGTACGGCGATTCAGGACTTCTCACAGTGGGCAGCGTATCAAAACCCAGTCGTGGCCTTTGGACTGTACGGTCTGATTGAGCGTTCACTGGTGCCGTTTGGTCTGCACCATATCTGGAACGTACCTTTCCAGATGCAGATTGGTGAATTCACCAATGCCGCAGGTCAGGTGTTCCACGGTGATATCCCACGTTACATGGCGGGCGACCCAACCGCAGGCAAGCTGTCTGGCGGCTTCCTGTTCAAAATGTATGGTCTGCCAGCGGCAGCGATTGCGATTTGGCATACTGCTAAACCAGAAAACCGCGCCAAAGTGGGCGGCATCATGATCTCCGCCGCGCTGACCTCGTTCCTGACCGGTATCACCGAGCCAATCGAGTTCGCCTTTATGTTCGTGGCGCCGATTCTGTATGTGATCCACGCGATTCTGGCAGGCCTGGCCTTCCCAATCTGTATTCTGCTGGGTATGCGTGATGGCACCAGCTTCTCACACGGTCTGATCGACTTTATCGTTCTGAGCGGTAACAGCAGCAAAATCTGGCTGTTCCCGATTGTGGGTATCATCTACGGCCTGATTTACTACACCGTATTCCGTTTCCTGATTGTGAAACTGAATCTGAAAACCCCTGGCCGTGAGGAGACCGCGATGGAGCAGAGCAGCGCAACCGGCAGCGAAATGGCGGGCAAACTGGTTACCGCGTTTGGTGGTAAAGAGAACATCACTAACCTTGATGCCTGTATCACGCGTCTGCGTGTGAGCGTGGCGGATGTGGGCAAGGTTGATCAGGCTGAACTGAAAAGCCTCGGCGCACGTGGTGTGGTGGTAGCAGGTTCAGGCGTTCAGGCGATTTTCGGCACCAAGTCCGATAACCTGAAAACCGAAATGGATGATTATATCCGCGGTATGTAACGGGGTGTTTTAACCGCGCGCACATGCGTTGATAGCAGGAAGAGGCGGCAGAGGAGTAAAGCGTCCCGCGACAAGGATGTCGCGGGCCGAGCCCCAGGGATGGTTTATGGCGACTTTACGATCTGACGCCTCTTCCAGCGAAAGCACTTGAACCCTCTGTCGCCGCTTCAACGCACTTTATTTTCGGTGCGTAAAAATGCCCTCAAATGAGGGCATTTTTTATTTATAAATAAACCCGCAAATACTCGGTTAAACACAGCAGCGCCATTGCCTGACCATACGGCATTGAGGTGAGCGGAATTTGGCGGTAATACTCCAGATCGCTGCCCATCGCTGTTCCGAACGACACCTGCTTCAATTCCCCATCCTCATCGATATTGCCGATCACGCCGCGCAATGCTTTCTCCGCCAGCGGCAAATACTCGGGCGAAAGATAATGTTTGCGCACCGCTTTAAGAATGCCATAGGCGAAACCGGCGGTGGCGGAGGCTTCCGGGTAACTGTTGGGATCGTCGAGCAAGGTGTGCCACAAACCGCTGCTGTGCTGACAGGCGCTCAGCGCCTTCACCTGACTTTCCAGCACCTGTTGCAGGAAACGCCGCGTGGCGTGCTGTTCCGGCCAGTTCATCATCTCGAGGAAATCAGGAATTACGATAGTCAGCCAGCTGTTGCCGCGCGCCCAACGTGCGTTGGCAAAATTGTGCCGCCCATCAAACGTCCAGCCGTGGAACCACAAACCGGTTTGGCGATCCATCAAATATTGAGTATGAATCAGGAACTGATAGCTGGCTTCTTCGACAAACTCCGGACGATCCAGCAGCTGACCAATCTTCGCCAGCGCCATCACGCTCATCATTAAGGTGTCATCCCACAGCTGCTGGGTGTTTTCATTGTTGTAGACGATGTGCTGCAAGCCGCCTTGCTCGGTGCGCGGCATCTCATACATCACCCATTCAGCCCAGCGCTCCAGCACCGGCCGCCACGCGGCATTTCGCGTCTCTTCATAGCGATACGCCAGCGTCAGGAATGGGCAGACGGTATTGACGTTCTTGGTTGGTGTACCTTCCGCCAGGCGCGTGCTGAACCAGTCATCGATAATCTTCAGCGTAGCTTGATCGCCGGTTTGCTGATAGTAGTGCAGCATGCCGTACAGGCCGATGCCGTGCGTCCACTCCCAACCGGCCCAGCCTTTGGTATCGATCACGCGGCCATCATCGAGGCGCAGCAAAAACTCGCCGCTGTGATCGGTAATATTCACCAGATTATGGGTTAGCCGCTGAATCAACTGCACCAGCTCAGTACGTGGCAACAGATATTCAGGCTGGCGCAGTAACGCGCTGTGCTTTACAGGAAATACAGTCATGGTTCATTCCTATCGTTAATCAGGGTAGAGAGAGAAGGTAAAGATCGTGGCTGCGTCGGCAGCGGCGGTGCGGCAGCTTTATCACGGTTGAGATAGCCGACGTTGTTATTGCCCCACAGATTTTCATACGGCATGCCCGCCAGCATTTCGACCACTTCACGCGCCTGCGGCGTAATGCGCTCTGGCACCACGCGTCCGGCTTCACGCATTTTCAACGTCTCTTCGCGCAGCACGGTGTGAGTTTGCAGATTGAGTTTGAAGCGCAGTGAAATAATGAAGCCGCAAGCCAGCACGCAGAGCGTGCCCACGCTGAGGATCGCCAGAATGGTATGGCCGACAGCCGGCACCTGCGTGGCCTGACCGGAAGAGAAGCCCGCCAGCTGCAATACGATACCGACGAACATCACCGCACCTGCTTGCGAGGCTTTGCGCGTCAGCGTCATGATGCCGGCAAAAATGCCTTCGCGACGTTGACCGGTAATCACTTCATCGACGTCAGCGATATAGGTGTAAGTATTCCACGGCACATAGTTGATGCCGCCGCGACCGAGACCGGCAAGGCCGGAAATCAATACCAGCAGAGCGAAATTATCGTTCATGCCGGTGTACCACAATCCGGCGTAGGAGAGGGCGCTAAGACCAAACAGCACCACCACCATACGATACGCGGGCGCAGGTCCAAGGCGGATACACAGCGGAATCATTGCCATCACCGCAATAAACTGCATCACCGCCATGGTGCCCATCAGGTTGGAGGCGATCTGCGCGCTTTGCATCAGCACAAACACCACATACCAGGTGAACACCGCATTAAAAACGTCCTGCGCAATATAGCCGCCGAGATACATGCCCAGATGCTGACGGAAAATACGAATGCGCAGCGTTGAGGCCAGCTCGGTGTAGAGGCGCTTCAGGCTCTGCAGCAAGGTCAGCTGCGATTTTTCCTGCTCGGCGCGGCGCGATTCGGCAGAGAAATCGTCGGGATCGCGTTCCCAGGTAAACAGCCACACCAGCGTTAATACCAGCGCACAAATCACCGAGAACACCAGGCTGGCGTAGAAAAAGGAGATCGGATTATCTTTGCCAAACCAGCCAATCAGCACGCCCGGCAGGAACGCTGCCAGAATGGCCGACAGCTGCGCCAGGCCAATACGTGCGCCAGAGAAACGGGTTTTCTGTTTGAAGTCATCGGTCATCTCCGGCACCAGCGTTTCGTAAGGCACCAGAATCATGGTGTAGACCATATCGAACAGCAGATAGGTCAGCAGATACCACCAGAAACTCATGTCGCCAACCCACATCAGGCTGTAGCTGAACACGCACGGAATGCCGAGCAGGATAAAGAATTTGCGGCGGCCAAAGCGCTTGCCGAGCCAGGTCGAACCAAAGTTATCGGTCAGGAAACCCATGAGCGGGCTCACCACCGCATCCAGCACGCGGGCGGCAGCGAAAATGAAGGTCGCCTGAATCGGCGAGAGCCCACAAAAGGTGGTGTAAAAGTAGAGCAGCCAGGCGGCGGTTAACGCCGTGGTGCCTGCACCGAGGAAATCCCCGGACCCATAGGCCAGATAATGGCCCAGGCCAATCTTACGAGAGCGCATGGCAGGTTCTCCTTGAATTAGTCGGTAAACACATCCCTCATCACTCCGTACAACTTGCTCGGATTGGATTGAAAGTAGAGCGGCTTAAGCCGGCAAACCTTCGTGATTTCGCAATGACTTGCAGGTGAATGGCAAAATCACAAAGAAAATGGCGTGATATCTCTAATTTATAAAACAGCGTTTCATTTTTGTGGTTAATGAGATGTTAGAAATGCGAGCCGTAGCACAATGCATGGTGAAGTGAGAAAACGGCTTAAAGGCAGCCATTTAATGCAGGAATTGTGGTCCTGAGGTTGAAAGAAATGGAATTCCTCACGCATACTGCCTGACTGAACTCAGGCTTAAGGAAATGCACCATGGCTGAAGAAACCATTTTCAGTAAAATCATCCGTCGCGAGATCCCCGCCGACGTGGTTTATCAGGACGAACTGGTCACCGCCTTCCGTGATATCGCGCCCAAAGCGCCTACCCATATCTTGATCATCCCCAACGTACTGATTCCCACCGCCAACGATGTGCAGGCCGCACACGAGCAGGCGCTGGGCCGGATGATCACCGTGGCCGCCAAAATTGCCCGTGATGAAGGCATTGCCGAAGATGGCTATCGCCTGATCATGAACTGCAACAGCCATGGTGGTCAGGAGGTTTATCACATCCATATGCATTTGGTTGGCGGTCAGCCGCTGGGCCCGATGCTGGCCATCTAACTCAGGCGGACAACGTGATGCGTCAATGGCTGAGTGGCTTGCTGTTGCTGACCCTTGCAGGTTGCAGCAGCGATAAGCCGATGATTAATACCTCGCAATCGCTGGTGATGGAATCAGCGGTGTTATCTGCGGGCATTATTACCGATGATCCGAAGTTGACCGAACAAGATGGTCAGCAGCGTGCCATGAGCGTGTTGTACAACCAGCGTGAAACGCCGGTGAAAGTGCACTATCGTTTCTATTGGTACGACGACAAAGGATTGGAAATCACGCCGGAAGAGCCGGCGCAGAGCCAAATTGTTCCGGCGCACGGCAGCGTAGAAGTGGCCTCACAAATGGGCAATCCGACCGCCAGTAAGGTGCGTCTCTATCTTTATCTTTGAGGAGTAAGCTGTGATTCGCAGTATTAAACGTTCGGGCGCGCTGCTGTTTGCGCTAATGCTCACCGGTTGTGTGGTGCAACAACAGACGCCGGCACCGGTAGAACCCACGCAGCCGACCACACCCACTCAGCCAGTAGAGCCGCCAACGCAGCCAGTGCCGCCGCCGCAAACCGTGCCGCAGCCACCAAAGTTGAAAACCATTAACTGGGATGCCAGCGTACAACCATTGGTCGGCAAGATGGTGCAATCTTCAGGCGTGAATCCGGGCAGCGTGCTGCTGGTGGACCGCATCAAGAACAGCACCAACGGCGCGCTGCAAACCGACAAAGCCACCGATGCGATTCAGAATGCGTTGGCCAACAACGGCAAGTTCACGCTGATCACCCCAGAACAGCTGGCGCAGGCCAAGCAGACGCTGGGCTTATCGCCGGATGACAGCCTCAACTCGCGCAGTAAAGCGATTGGCCTGGCGCGCAACGTTAACGCGCAGTATGTGCTCTACAGCAATGCGCAGGGCGATGTGAAATCACCGACGCTGCAAATGCAGCTGATGCTGGTACAAACCGGTGAAATCATCTGGTCAGGAAACGGTGTTGCTCAACCCTGATCCCCAGCTGCAAAACCTGCTTCAGCAACAATGGCCGACGGCGCAAGCTGCCGGTCATTTTTTCGCGCTGCCGGGACTGAGCGGGCAAAGCGTGCGCGTGCAGATGCCGCAGGGCGAGTTGCTGGCGCGACGTGCGCCGCCGCAGCCGATCCCGTTTGTTGATCGCCAGCGCGAATACCGCATTCTGCAGCAGCTCCGGCATGCACAGCTGGGTCCGCAGCCGCTGGCGTGGCGCCATCCCTGGCTGCTGCAAGGCTGGCTGCCGGGCGAGGTGCTCACCTCCGCGCAGTTTAACGCGCAGCGGGAGGCGATTGTGGCGCTGCTGCAACGTCTGCATCAACAGCCGCTAACCGGCTACCGTTTACGATTAGCGCCGCTGCTGCAGCGCTATTGGCAGCTTTGTCGTCAGCGTCACTGGCGCTGGCAGCGTCGTCTGCAACGCTTATTACAGCAGGGCGAACCGCAGCCGCTGCGGCTGGCGCCGCTGCATATGGATGTCCACGCCGGCAACCTGATTGCCACACCGGAAGGGTTACGCCTGATCGACTGGGAATATGCCGCCGACGGTGATGTGGCGCTGGAGCTGGCGGCGGTTTGTGCGGTCGATGGCGATACGCGTTCCGCGTGGATTGCCGATTACGCCGCGCGCGCGCAGCTTGATGAGCCGGCACTGGCGCGCCAGATGCAGCGCTGGCAACCGTGGCTGCAGCTGCTGATGGCCAGCTGGTATCAGCTGCGTGCCGAGCAGTGCCAGGATGACACCTTACTACGGCTGGCGCAGGCCAGCTGGCACGACCTTTAACGTAGGATCTTAATCATGACCATGAACACGCCTGGACCGCTGATGCTCGACGTCGAAAGCTATGAGCTGGACGCCGAAGAACGCGAAATTCTGCAGCATCCGCTGGTGGGCGGACTGATTCTGTTTGCCCGCAACTTCCACGATGTCGAGCAGTTAGCAGAGCTGGTGCGCCAGATTCGCGCGGCATCGCGTCATCGTCTGGTGGTAGCGGTGGATCAGGAAGGCGGTCGCGTGCAGCGTTTCCGCGACGGCTTCACGCAGCTGCCGGCGATGCAATCGTTCGCCGCGCTGCACGATCTCAATAGTGCCGGTGAACTGGCGCAGCAGGCGGGCTGGCAGATGGCGTCGGAGATGATCGCCATGGATATCGACATCAGTTTCGCGCCGGTGCTCGACATTGGTCACATCAGCGCGGCGATTGGCGATCGTTCATTCCATGAAGATCCGGCCATCGCCCTGCAGGTCGCGCGCCGTTTTATCAACGGCATGCATGAAGCCGGCATGAAAACTACTGGCAAACACTTCCCCGGTCACGGTGCGGTCAGTGCCGATTCGCACAAAGAGACGCCGCGCGACAACCGCGATGCCGCCACGCTCCGTCAGCATGACATGGCGATCTTTAAGCAGTTGATTGACGAGCAGCTTCTCGATGCGGTGATGCCGGCGCACGTTATCTATACTGAGGTGGATCCGTTGCCCGCCAGCGGTTCCCCGTACTGGCTGCAAACCGTTTTACGCCAGGAGCTCAGCTTCAACGGCGTGATTTTCTCCGACGATCTGTCGATGGAAGGTGCCGCGGTGATGGGCAGCTACGCCGAACGCGCGCAGCAGTCGCTGAATGCCGGTTGCGATATGATCCTGGTGTGCAATCAGCGCGCGGGCGCGGTGAGCGTGCTGGATAACTTGACGCCGATCGGCGCAGAGCGCGTAACGCAGTTATACCATCAAGGGCGTTTTACCCGTCAAAGCCTGCTGGCAAGCGAGCGCTGGCGGAAAAATCAGCGTCAGTTAAGCGCGTTGCAAGAGCGCTGGCTGGCGCACAAAGCCTCGGGCAGATAAGCGTCGCTGCCCGGATCTCATTCCACGCTGAGGAAAATCATGATCATCTATCTGCACGGTTTTGATTCCAACAGTCCGGGCAACCATGAAAAGGTGCTGCAGCTGCAGTTTATTGACCCGGACGTCAGATTAGTCAGCTACAGCACCCGCCATCCCAAACACGACATGCAGTTTCTGCTGAAAGAGTGCGACAAGCTGCTGCAACAGGGCGACGATGCGCATCCGCTGATTTGCGGGGTTGGGCTCGGTGGTTATTGGGCCGAACGCATTGGCTTCCTGTGCGGCATGCGTCAGGTGATTTTCAATCCTAATCTGTTCCCGTTTGAGAACATGGAAGGCAAAATCGATCGCCCGGAAGAGTATCTCGATATCGCCACTAAGTGCGTCAGCGATTTCCGCGAAAAGAACCGCGAAAAGTGTCTGGCGATTCTGTCTCGTCAGGATGAAGCGCTGGACAATCAGCGCAGTGCGGCGCACCTGCAGCCGTTTTATGAAATCATCTGGGATGACGCAGCCAGCCATAAATTCAAGAACATCGCGCCGCATTTGCAGCGCATCAAAGCCTTCAAACTCCTCGCCTGACCGCCGACGCGCCGTGTGATGCGGCGCATAAAATGTGTAACATTCTGATAATGCAGCTGAAAGATTGATGTACATCAATTTTCTTATGTGATGTCTCTGACGCCGTGATATTCTGCCCTCAGCTCGCGATTTAACGTCGCCAACCCTATGTTTATTAAGGTTTTTATTAACCTTTAATTAACTATTGGTTTACAACTTTGAGGGGGTCTTTGTTGACTACATCTATGGAAAAAATCGTTATCATCGGCGGTGGTGCTGGCGGCTTAGAGCTGGCAACGCAGCTCGGTCACAAGCTGGGACGCAAGAAGAAAGCCGAGATCATATTGGTCGATCGTAACCACAGTCATCTGTGGAAACCGCTGCTGCACGAAGTGGCAACCGGTTCGATGGACGAAGGGATTGATGCGCTGAGCTATCTGGCGCACGCACGCAATCACGGGTTCCAGTTCCAGCTGGGATCGCTGACGCAAATCAATCGTGAAAACAAAACCCTTGAGCTGGCCGAAATCCGCGATGCGGAAGGCGCACTGTTAGTGCCGCAGCGTGAGCTGGCCTACGATCGCCTGGTCATCGCGCTTGGCAGCACCTCAAATGACTTCGGCACGCCGGGCGTAAAAGATCACTGCATCTTCCTCGACAACCCGCATCAGGCGCGTCGTTTCCACAACGAAATGCTCAACCTGTTCCTGCGTTTCTCGGCCAGCGAAGGCAGCCTGGAAAAAGTCAACATTGCCATTGTCGGCGGCGGCGCCACCGGCGTGGAACTCTCCGCAGAGCTGTATAACGCGGTGAAACAGCTGCACAGCTACGGCTATAAAGGCCTGGATAGCAGTTCGCTGAACGTCACGCTGGTGGAAGCCGGTGAACGCATTCTGCCTGCGCTGCCACCGCGCATCTCAGCGGCGGCGCATCAGGAGCTGACCAAACTTGGCGTGCGCGTGTTGACGCAAACCATGGTCACCAGCGCCACCGAAAACGGCTTGAATACCAAAGGTGGCGAATTCATCGACGCCGATCTGATGGTGTGGGCGGCCGGTATCAAAGCGCCAGATTTCCTGAAAGAGATTGGCGGACTGGAAACCAACCGCATCAATCAGCTGGTGGTGAAAGAGACGCTGCAAACCACGCTGGATGATGACATCTACGCCATTGGTGATTGCGCCTCCTGCGCGCTGCCGGGTGGCGGATTTGTGCCGCCGCGCGCGCAGTCAGCGCATCAGATGGCGTCGCGTGCGCTGGAGAACATCCTTGCACAGCGTAAAGAGAAGCCGTTGAAAGCGTATGTTTATAAAGATCACGGTTCGCTGGTGTCGCTGTCGCGCTTCAGCACCGTCGGCAGCTTGATGGGTAACCTGATGCGCGGATCGATGATGGTGGAAGGGCGAATTGCGCGTTTTGTCTACATCTCTCTATATCGTATGCACCAGATTGCGCTCCACGGATACTTCAAGACCGGTCTTATGATGCTGGTCGGCAGTCTTAACCGCGTCCTGCGTCCGCGCCTCAAGCTGCACTGATGATTTTCGGGCGGTGAATGCCGCTCCACGCCACGCCAGCTGCCGTAACCCGCTGAAAACTGCACGTTCAGCTTAAGGTTACGGCACTATTTCACCCGCTCTCAGAACTCTCCTAAAAGCTGGCCCTGATGGGTTTCCGCTGCGTTTCCTCCATTAATCTGATGTTGCAATTACGGTCCATCTGTAAAACTTATTACCAACAAACACGGCGCGGCGCGCACGCCGGTTATGCCTCGGCTACACAGGATTTGGTAGCGGCAGGAATGCGCGGTAACAACCTTCAGGAGGACATTCCTGTGAATAAATCAATGTTAGCGGGTATCGGTATCGGCGTGGCAGCAGCGTTAGGTGTTGCCGCAGTCGCCAGCATGGATGTCTTCGATCGCGGCCCGCAGTTTGCACAAGTTCTGTCGGCGACGCCGATCAAAGAGAGCATCAAGCAGCCGCGACAGGAGTGTCGCAATGTGACGCTGACCCATCGTCGTGCGGTCCAGGATGAGAATCGCATTGCCGGTTCGGTGCTGGGCGCGGTAGCCGGTGGCGTGTTGGGCCATCAGTTTGGTGGCGGACGCGGACGTGATGTCGCTACGGTAGCGGGCGCGTTGGCCGGTGGTTACGGTGGTAATCAGGTGCAGGGTGCGCTGCAGGATCGCGACACTTACACCACCAACGAGCAGCGTTGCAAAACGGTATACGATAAGCAGGAAAAAATGCTGGGTTATGACGTGACCTATAAAATAGGCGACCAGCAGGGCAAAATCCGCATGGAAAACGACCCTGGCACCCGCATTCCGCTCGACCGTAATGGTCAGCTGATCCTGAATTCGAATCAGGCCTGATTGGGCAAAGATGCATCACAGCAGCAGTAACGATAAAAGCGCCGCAAGGCGCTTTTTTTGTATATGAGATCCTCAACTCGCACGGATTCGTAGCGGCGCAATTTATTGCGCCTTATCAATGGCGCACGGAGTCAAAGGCGCGCGATGAATCGCGCCGCTACGATTCCGTGCGGATATCCACTAAACCCGGTTTTTTGCCAGCTCGCTGACAAATCCCTGCACCCATTCCATACGGATTTTCCGGTCCGCCATGTCGCGGGTAAACTTCAATCGCGTTGGGCCATCCAGCTTCCACTGCTGAGGATCTTTCTGCAGCAGGCCAATCAGCCAGCCCGGGTCAACCTGATTCTGCGGCGCAAACTCGAAGAATCCGCCTTTGTCACTGGCTTCAATCTTACGAATCCCCAACTGGCGCGCCACTAATCGCAGCCCGGCGATATCCAGCAGATTACGCGCCGCATCCGGCAGTTTGCCGAAGCGGTCAATCATCTCAACCTTCAGCTCCGCCAAATCCTGCTCATCGGCGGCGCTGGCCACGCGCTTGTAGAGCGACAAGCGGGTATTCACATCCGGGATAAAATCATCTGGCAGCAGGGCAGGCATACGCAGTTCGATTTCGGTTTGATTGCTGGTGAGATCTTCCAGCGACGGCTCGCGGCCCGCCTTCAGCGCATCGACCGCGTTCTCCAGCAGCTCCATATACAGCGTGAAGCCGATGGTTTCCATCTGGCCGCTCTGATCTTCGCCGAGCAGTTCACCCGCGCCGCGAATCTCCAGATCGTGGGTCGCCAGCGCAAAACCAGCGCCGAGATCTTCCAGCGAAGCGATAGCTTCCAGACGCTTCTGCGCATCGGTGGTCATCGCTTTTGGATGCGGCGTCAGCAGCCACGCATAGGCCTGATGGTGCGAACGTCCCACGCGGCCACGCAGCTGATGCAGCTGCGCCAGACCAAAGTGGTCGGCGTGTTCGATGATAATGGTGTTGGCGCTGGGTACGTCGATACCGGTTTCGATGATGGTGGTACACACCAGCACGTTAAAGCGCTGATGGTGGAAATCATTCATCACCCGCTCCAGATCGCGTTCGCGCATCTGACCGTGACCAATGGCAATACGCGCTTCCGGCACCAGTTCGGCCAGTCGCTGCGCCGCTTTCTCAATGTTCTCCACGTCATTGTAGAGATAGTAAACCTGGCCGCCGCGCAGCACTTCACGCAGGATCGCCTCGCGCACCACCAAGCTGTCATACTCACGCACAAAGGTTTTCACCGCCATGCGTCGTGCCGGTGGCGTAGCAATAATCGACAGATCGCGCATGCCGCTCATCGCCATATTCAGGGTGCGCGGAATCGGCGTGGCGGTGAGTGTCAGGATATCTACATCGGCGCGCATCGCTTTGATCCGCTCTTTGTGACGCACACCAAAGCGGTGCTCTTCATCGACAATCAGCAGGCCGAGATCGTGCCATTTCAGGTCGTTCGACAGCAGCTTATGCGTACCAATCAGAATATCAACTTTGCCCTCGCGCGCCTGTTCCAGTACCTGACTCTGCTCTTTGGCGGTGCGGAAGCGCGACAGCATCTCAATGCGCACCGGCCAGTTAGCGAAACGATCGCGGAAGTTGTCGTAATGCTGCTGCGCCAGCAACGTGGTCGGAACCAGCACCGCGACTTGTTTGGCGTTCTCAACCGCCAGGAACGCAGCGCGCATCGCCACTTCGGTTTTACCAAAGCCCACGTCACCGCACACCAGACGATCCATCGCCAGCGGCTGACACATGTCGCTCAGCACTGCGTTGATCGCCTGACCTTGATCCGGCGTGGTTTCAAACGGGAAGCCTTCGCAGAACAGCTGATACTGATCGCGATCGTGCTTAAAGGCAAAGCCGGTTTTGGCCGCGCGCTGCGCGTAGATATCCAGCAGCTCCGCCGCTACGTCGCGCACTTTCTCAGCGGCTTTCTGCCGCGCGCGTGACCAGGCATCGCTGCCAAGTTTATGCAGCGGCGCATTCTCATCCGCACCGCCGGCATAGCGGCTAATCAGATGCAGCGACGAAACCGGCACGTACAGCTTGGCGTCGCCCGCATAGGAGAGCATCAGATATTCGGCGACGATGCCGCCGGCTTCCAGCGTGGTCAGGCCGATATAACGCCCAACGCCATGCTCCAGATGCACCACCGGCTGGCCGGGATGCAGCTCGGCGAGGTTGCGGATCAGCACATCGGGATTGATGGTGCGGCGATTATCCTGGCGACGACGACTGACTCGCTCGCCCAGCAGATCGCTTTCGCAGATCAACGCCAGCTGGCGTTGCGTATCGATAAAGCCGCGTTCGCTGGCGCCAATCATCAGGCTATGCGGTTGATTGGCGGCCTGATCAAAGTGATCGATAGCCTGTGGACGCAGTTTGATGCGCGTCAGCAGCTCTTGCAGGCTTTCGCGGCGGCCTTCACTCTCAACCGAGAAAATCACCTGACCGCTGAATTGTTCGAGGAACTGACGCAGCAGATCGAGTGGCGCTTTGGCCTGCGCCTGCACGGTCAATTCCGGTAGCGGCTGATAACCGAGATTGGTATTCGCCGCTTTCTCCGGCAGCGTTTCGCTGCTTAACTGCATACGCGGCCAGGCTTTCAGTTCGCTCATTAGCGTGTCGGGACGCAGCCACAGCGTGACCGGCTCCAGCAACGGACGCATCGGATCGATACGGCGATTCTCAAAGCGCGCGTTGGCGTCAAGCCAGAAGCGCTCGGCGCTGGCCAGCAAATCACCGCTGTTGAGCAGCAGCGTATTGGCGGGCAGATAGCTGAACAGCGTCGGCAGCTCCTGCTCAAAGAACAGCGGCTGCCAGTATTCGATACCGGCGGGCAGCGTGCCTTTGCTCACCTGCTGATAGACGTGCTCCGGCTCGCGCCGTACGTCAAAGGTTTCGCGCCAGCGGCTGCGGAACAGCTCGATGGCGGCTTTATCCGTGGGGAATTCATGCGCCGGCAGCAGGTTGATAGCGTTGACCGCTTCCAGCGTGCGCTGGGTATCGACATCAAACAGACGCAGGCTGTCGATCTCGTCATCAAAGAAGTCGATGCGATAGGGTTGATCGCTGCCCATTGGGAACAGATCGAGCAGCGCACCACGCGTGGCGTATTCGCCGTGCTCCATCACCTGATCGACGTGGCGATAACCGGCCTGCTCCAGCTGATCGCGCAGCGCATCGCGCGACAGCTTTTGCCCTTGCTGCATCACCAGCGCATGGCCGTGCAGGAAGCTGTGCGGACAAACGCGCTGCATTAGCGTGTTGACCGGCATAATCAGCATACCGCGCGTTAAGTTGGGCAGTTGATACAGCGTGGAGAGGCGAGCAGAGATAATGTCCTGATGCGGCGAGAAGCTGTCGTAGGGCAGCGTTTCCCAGTCAGCGAGATTGGTGACCGGCAGATCGGTGAACTGGCGAATCTCCTCCTGCAGACGCAGGGCAGATTGCATATCCGGGGTAATCATCAACACCGGACCGCTGTGGCGTTCGGTGATGCTGGCGCACTCAACCGCTTGCGCGGCGCCGACGAGCTGGCCGAGCTGGCGATGGTCGCCGGCTTTGACTGGCAGGGTATAACGACTCTGTTCCGACATGGGATCTCGACATTCTCTCCTTGGATTACAGGGCGTCATCATTCCATAATCCGCCCTGAGGATCATCTGTCGTTTCTGAGTTTCTGCCAGGTCGCCATAAATGACGACCCTACAAAAACGCGCAGGTCGCCATTATGGCGATAATGCCCGCCAGTTAAGCACCGCATTAAATCACCGCACATTTCGTAGCGGCGCGATTTATCGCGCAATGAATTGCGCCGCTACACTATGTGCGTTCAATAATTTGTTTTTTCATCTCTTAACTGACAAACATTGCGCCATTATGGCGACCACAACTCACTTACTCGATTGCTGTGTGTAGTGCATACGTGGACGATCGACATTGGCCCATGACAGCTCTTTCTCCAGATGGTAGCTGTGATTGCCGTCGTCCCACTTCACGTAATAGCCGGTTGGCGCATCTCCCTGTTCAAAAACGTTAACGATCTCGCCTTTAATTTCACCCGATTTGTGTTTCACAATACTGCTTTTGGGGAATTTGAACATGGTGTACTCCTCGTCGCCTACGGTATTTCATCTTTAAGTCTACGCCAGCCGATGACGAATAAACGTACAAATAACATCATTAATTTGTCGCAATTTTATGCATAAGCGTTGGCTGGGACGGTTTTTGACACAACTTTGCCGCAGACTCAGAGGGTTAGAGGTTTCATAAAGAGGACGCCTCCTTTATCATCCCACTACTTATTTTCAGGCAACTGCCAAGACGGATCTCATGTATCAACCAGTCGCGTTATTCATCGGTTTGCGCTACATGCGTGGACGTGCCTCAGACCGCTTTGGTCGCTTCGTCTCCTGGCTCTCTACTATCGGCATCACGCTCGGCGTGCTGGCGCTGGTCACCGTGTTATCGGTGATGAACGGCTTCGAGCGCGAGCTGGAAGGCAATATCCTCGGCCTGATGCCGCAGGCGCTGATCACCAGCGACAAAGGCAGCATCAACCCGAAGGAGTTACCCGCCGAGAACCTCAAACTGCAAGGCGTTAAGCGCATCGCACCGCTGACCACCGCCGATGTGGTGTTGCAAAGCGCGCGTAACGTCTCGGTCGGCGTGATGCTCGGCATCAATCCCGACGAACAGGATCCGCTGACGCCATTCCTCGTCAACACCCAACAAAACGTGCTGCAAGCGGGCCAGTACAACGTCATTCTCGGTGAACAGCTGGCTGCACAGCTGGGCGTGAAGCGCGGCGATCAGCTGCGTTTGATGGTGCCATCGGTCAGCCAGTTCACGCCGGTAGGGCGCTTGCCGAGCCAGCGTATTTTCACCGTGGCTGGCACCTATGCCGCCAACAGCGAAGTGGATGGCTACCAGATTCTGGTCAATCAGCAGGATGCGTCACGCGTGATGCGCTACCCGCTCGGCAACATCACCGGCTGGCGTTTGTGGCTGGATAAGCCGTTAAGCGTTGATGCGCTCAGCCAGCAAAAACTGCCGGATGGCCTGACGTGGAAAGACTGGCGCGAACGCAAAGGCGATCTGTTCCAGGCGGTGCGCATGGAGAAAAACATGATGGGGCTGCTGTTGAGCCTGATCATCGCGGTGGCGGCCTTCAATATCATTACCTCGCTTGGCCTGCTGATCATGGAGAAGCAGGGCGAAGTGGCGATTCTGCAAACGCTGGGTTTAACCCGCCGCCAGATTGTCGCGGTGTTTATGGTGCAGGGCGCCAGCGCGGGCATTATTGGCGCGCTGCTGGGCACCGTGCTTGGCGTGCTGCTTGCCAGCCAGCTGAATAATTTGATGCCGGTGATTGGTCTGTTCCTTGATGGCGCGGCGTTGCCGGTCGACATCAATGTGCTGCAGGTGATCACCATTGCGCTGGTCTCGATGGCCGTCGCGCTGCTTTCTACCCTTTATCCGTCGTGGCGCGCTGCCGCCGTCCAACCCGCTGAGGCTTTACGTTATGAGTAATACTCCTTTGTTGCAGTGTCGTGACCTGTGCAAACGCTATCAGGAAGGCAGCGTGCAGACCGATGTGCTGCGCAATGTGGCTTTCAGCCTGCAGCCGGGTGAACTGACGGCGATTGTCGGTAGCTCCGGTTCGGGTAAAAGTACCTTACTGCATCTGCTCGGCGGCCTGGATGCGCCGACGTCAGGCGATGTGATTTTTGACGGTAAGTCGCTGAATGCGATGTCGTCAGCCGCGAAAGCCGAGTTGCGCAACCGCGAGCTGGGCTTTATCTATCAGTTCCACCATTTGCTGCCGGACTTTAGCGCGCTGGAGAACGTGGCGATGCCGCTGCTGATTGGCAAAGTCGGCAAAGCGGAAGCGGAATCACGCGCGCGTGAAATGCTGGCGGCGGTCGGGCTGGAAAAACGTGCTGCGCATCGGCCTTCTGAGCTGTCGGGCGGTGAACGTCAGCGTGTGGCGATTGCTCGCGCGCTGGTGAATCGTCCACGGCTGGTGATGGCCGATGAACCTACCGGTAACCTCGATGCGCGCAACGCCGACGCGATTTTTGAACTGCTCGGCGAGCTGAACGTCAAACAGGGCACCGCTTTTCTGGTGGTAACGCACGATCTGCAGCTGGCGAAACGCCTGAGCCGGCAGATGGAGATGCGCGACGGTGAGCTGAGCGACCAACTGACGCTGGGAGTGATCTGATGGCTTCGTCATTATCCCTGCTGCTCGGGCTGCGTTTTAGCCGCGGTCGGCGGCGTGGTGGCATGGTCTCGCTGATCTCCATCATCTCCACCATCGGCATTGCGCTGGGCGTGGCGGTGCTGATCATCGGCCTGAGCGCCATGAACGGCTTTGAGCGTGAGCTCAACAACCGCATTCTGGCGGTCGTGCCGCACGGTGAAATCGAGCCGGTGAATCAGCCATTCCGTAACTGGCAACCGATGATCGCGCCGATTGAGCAGGTGGCTGGCATTGCCGCCGCAGCGCCCTATATCAACTTCACCGGGCTGATTGAGAGCGGTGCGAAGCTGCAGGCGCTGCAGGTGAAAGGCGTCGATCCGCAGCAGGAAGCGCGTCTTAGCGCCTTGCCGAGCTTTGTTGCCGGTGATGCGTGGTCGCAGTTCGCGGCCGGTAAACAGCAAATCATTCTGGGTGGCGGCATCGCCAAATCGCTCAACGTGAAACAGGGCGACTGGATCACTATCATGATCCCGAATAACGATGGCGAGAATAAGCTGCTGCAGCCGAAACGTATTCGTCTGCAGGTCAGCGGCGTGCTGCAACTGAGCGGCATGCTCGACCACAGCCTGGCGCTGGTGCCGCTGGCCGATGCGCAGAAGTATCTGGATATGGGCGACAGCGTCAGCGGCATCGCGCTGAAAATGAATGACCCGTTCCAGGCGCAGAAGCTGGTGCGTGACGCCGGTGAAGTGACGCACTCTTATGTCTACATCAAGAGCTGGATTGGCACTTACGGCTACATGTACCGTGACATCCAGATGATTCGCGCCATTATGTATTTAGCCATGGTGCTGGTGATTGGCGTGGCCTGCTTCAACATCGTTTCGACGCTGGTGATGGCGGTGAAAGACAAAAGCAGCGACATCGCGGTGCTGCGTACGCTGGGCGCCAAAGATGGTTTGATTCGCGCCATTTTCATCTGGTACGGCTTGCTGGCGGGACTGCTTGGCAGCGTCAGCGGCGTGGTTGTCGGCGTGCTGGTGGCGCTCAATCTCACGCCGGTGATGCGCGTGTTTGAGCACCTCACCGGACATCAGCTGCTGGCGGGCGATATCTACTTTATCGATTTCCTGCCGTCCGAACTGCACTGGATTGATGTGATTTCGGTGCTGGGCACCGCGATTGTCCTGAGCCTGATTGCCAGCTGGTATCCGGCACGACGCGCCAGCCGTATCGATCCGGCCCGCGTGCTGAGCGGTCAGTAAAGATAAAACGCAGCCGCCGTGCGGCTGCTATTATCGGGCAGATGAGCCCGAAAATACCCGACGCGCGGCGATAAACGCCGCAGATAAGGAGCTTTTATGCGCATACCGCGCCGCCGCCTACGACTCGCCCGCGACAAAAAAAACCGCCGCAAGGTGCATCAGCGCTTTCGCCAGCGCATCTTCGAGCGCGATCGCAAAGCTGAACTGGCCGCGCATCCGCAACCGCGCGTGGTGGTGCTGACCGGCGCGGGCATCTCCGCCGAGTCCGGTATTCGCACTTTCCGTGCCGCCGATGGCTTGTGGGAAGAGCACCGCGTGGAAGATGTCGCCACGCCGGAAGGTTTTCAACGCAATCCGGCGCTGGTGCAGGCGTTCTACAACGCGCGCCGTCAGCAGCTGCAGCAGTCGGAGATTCAGCCCAACGCTGCGCACAAAGCGCTGGCGGAACTGGAGCAGGTGCTGGGTGATAACTTCCTGCTGGTGACGCAGAACATCGATAACCTGCACGAACGCGCCGGCAGCCAGCGCGTGCTGCATATGCACGGTGAACTGTTGAAAGTGCGCTGTGTCAGCAGTGGACAAGTGCTGGACTGGACCGAAGATTTAACCCCGGACGATCGCTGCACCTGCTGCCAGTTCCCGGCAATGCTGCGCCCGCACATCGTGTGGTTCGGCGAAATGCCGCTGGGGATGGAAGAGATTTATCAGGCGATTGAGCAGGCGAATCTGTTTATCGCCATTGGCACGTCGGGCCACGTCTATCCCGCCGCCGGTTTTGTCCACGAGGCGAAACTGCAGGGCGCGCATACCGTGGAGCTGAATCTGGAGCCAAGCCAGGTCGGCAATGAGTTTGCCGAGCGTCATTACGGCTTAGCAAGCGAAGTGGTGCCAGAGTTTGTGCATACCTTTTTGCGTGGGTTGTATAAGTAGTTTTGTGCGCGCTTTCCCTCATTCCAACCTTCTCCCAGAGGGAGAAGGGGCTAGACGGAACCCTCTCCCGCTTGCGGGAGAGGGCAGGGTGAGGGGACGCCGCAGAGGACTAACGTCCCGCCTTCAGCTTCTGGAACAGCGTCTCATACTGCACGCTGGCTTCACCGACATCGTTCTGCCACTCGCCGTTTTTGATCACATCCTCAGCAGGATAAAGCGAAGGATCGCTGGCCACTTCCTGTGGCAGTAACTTCTTCGCTGCCAGGTTTGGCGTGGGATAGCCAATGGTTTCTGCCACCTGCGCCGCCACATCCGGACGCAGCAGGAAGTTAATCAGCTTCAGCGCGCCTTCACGGTTTTTCGCATTGGCCGGAATCGCCAGGTTATCCATCCAGAAAATCCCGCCTTCCTGCGGCCAGATAATCTGCAGCGGCGTGCCCGCCTGACGCGCAACGTAGGCGGAACCGTTCCAGATCATCCCAACGTTCACTTCGCCTTCCATAAATGGATTTCCCGGATTATCGGAGTTGAACGCCAGCACGTTCGGCATCAGCTTTTTCAACTCTTCATAAGCGGCTTCGATCTGCTTAGGATCGCGGGTGTTGCCCGAATAGCCCAGCTTGCGCAGCGCCATCTGGAACACTTCTCGCGCATCGTCGGTCAGCAGCAGGCTCTGTTTATATTCCGGCTTCCACAAATCGGCCCAGCGGGTAATGCTTTTGGCATCCACTTCATCGGTGTTGATGCCAATGGCGGTCGCGCCCCAGATATAGGGGATCGAATAATCATTGTTAGGATCGAACGGTTTATTCAGCAGGTTAGGATCGAGGTTTTTGAAGTTACTGAGCTGGGATTTATCGATCTTTTGCAGCATGCCTTCATTACGCATTTTGGCAACGAAGTAGGTTGAAGGCACCACCAGATCGTAGGCGCCATCTTTCCAGGTCTTCAGCTTGGCATACATGCTTTCATTGGATTCGTAGGTGGAGTAAATCACCTTGATGCCGGTCTCTTTAGTGAACTGCTCAAGCAGTCCCGGCGGCACGTATTCGGTCCAGTTATAGAAGTAAAGCGTTTTGCCGGCATCCGCCTGCGCGCTCTGCATGCCCAATGCCAGCGCCCCAGCCGCCAGCCAATGAGACCACTTTTTCATCGATTATCCTCTATTTGGTTTTATCACGGAGCAACAGCTGACTGAGCGCCACCAACAGCAGCGACAGCAGCAGCAAAATTGTCGCCAGCGCGTTCACTTCCGGTGACACGCCAACTTTCACCATCGAATAGATTTTTAACGGCAATATTTCGAAGCTCGGGCCGGTGACGAACGACGATACCACTACATCGTCCATCGACAGCGTAAAACTCAGCAGCCAACCCGCCGCGACCGCCGGTAGCGCCAGCGGCAGCAGAATTTTGCGCAAAATGGTGACTTCGCTGGCACCGAGATCTTTGGCGGCTTCCAGCATGCGCACATCAAATCCTTTCAGGCGCGAATAGACGGTGATCACCACAAACGGCAGGCAGAAGGTGATGTGCGAGAACAGCAGCGACCAGAAGCCAAGCGAAATGCCCAGCAGCATAAACAGCACCAGCAGCGAAATCGCCATCACGATATCCGGCGACATCATCACCACAAACAGCATGCCGCTCACGAACGGTTTACCACGGAAGCGATAGCGATAGAGCGCCACGGCGGTCAGCGAGCCGATAATCGTGGCGCAGCTGGCAGAGAGCACGCCCATCAGCAATGAATGCTGGGCCGCCTGAATCAGGCTGTCGTTATTCATCAGCAGGCGATACCACTGCGTGCTGAAGCCCTGCCAGTTAATGCCGAAACGCGAACGGTTGAAGGAGTTGACGATCAGAATGATGATCGGGATATAAAACCAGGCATAAATCACGGCCATGAAGCCGCCGCGTAACCAGCGCGCCATCATTGCAGTTCCACCTTGCTGTTCAGCATACGCGCTGCGCGCCAGTAAGCCAGCAGCATCAGCCCCATCAGCAGCGTCATCACAATGCTGGTGGCGGCACCGAACGGCCAGTCGCGGATATTCAGGAACTGGCTCTTGATCACGTTGCCGATTAACAGGTTTTTCGCGCCGCCCAGCAAATCCGCCACAAAGAACATACCCATCGCCGGGATAAACACCAGCAGGCAACCCGCGACAATGCCCGGCATGGTGAGCGGCAGAATGATGCGTAAAAAGGTTTTCAGTTTATTTGCGCCAAGATCGCGCGCCGCTTCGAGGCAGGATTTATCCAGCTTTTCCAGGCTGGAGTAGAGCGGCAGCACCATAAACGGCAGCAGAATGTAGATCAGTCCCAGAATCACCGCTTCCGAGGTGTACATGATGCGGAACGGTTTATCGATCACCCCGAGCCACAGCAAAAACTCATTCAGCCAGCCGCGCGTGCTGAGAAAGATTTTCAGACCGTAGATGCGAATCAGCGAGTTGGTCCAGAACGGCACAATCAGCAGGAACAGCATCAGCGGACGCAGGCGCGCCGGCAGTTTCGTCAGACACCAGGCAAACGGATAACCGAGCAGCAGGCAGCACAGCGTAGCAATCAACGCCATATTCAGCGAGTGCAGCAGCACATCAGCGTAGAGCGGATCGAGCAGCCGCGTGTAGTTATTGAGGGTGAAGGCCATACTGACAAAATGCGCATCGTCGCGCGTCAGGAAGCTGGTGGCGAAGATCATCAGGTTGGGCAGCAGGACAAACAGCGTTAGCCAGCTGACGATCAGCGCGACAATGACTTTCTGCAGGCGGTTACGCATCAACTTCATACGGCAGCACCACCTCCCAGTTGGCGACCCAGCTGACGGCCATTTTCTGGTTCAGCGAGTGATCAAAATCGGGATCGTCTTCATTGAAGAACTCGCTTACCGTCAGCAGTTTGCCATTCTCCAGCTCAACGGTGGATTCCAGCGTCATGCCTTTATAGTTGCGCTCGCGCACGTAGCCGATCAGGTTGTCGCTGCGGCTGTCGTGATCGATCTCTTCGACGCGCAGATCTTCCGGGCGCAGCAGCACATGCAGCTTATCGCCGGCGCTTACCGGGAAATCACACTGCAACTCGCATTCGCGGCCTTCTACGCGTGCGCGGATGGTCGGCGCATGGTCGCTGTTCAGCACCTCAGCATCGAACACATTAATTTCGCCGATAAAGCGCGCCACAAACAGGTTGGCGGGCTCTTCGTAAATCTCGCGCGGCGTGCCGTCCTGTTCAATGCGGCCATCGCGCATCACCACGATACGATCGGACATGGTCAGCGCCTCTTCCTGATCGTGGGTCACAAACACAAAGGTGATGCCGAGCTTACGCTGCAGCGCTTTGAGCTCGTTTTGCATCTGGCGACGCAGTTTGTAATCCAGCGCCGACAGCGACTCATCCAGCAGCAGCACTTTCGGGCGATTGACCACCGCGCGCGCAATCGCCACGCGCTGCTGCTGACCGCCCGAAAGCTGATGCGGACGGCGATCGGCAAAACTCTCCAGCTGCACCATCGCCAGCGCATCGTTAACGCGCGTGGTGATCTCCGCCGCCGGGGTTTTCTGCATGCGCAGGCCAAAGGCGACGTTCTCAAACACCGACATGTGCGGGAACAGCGCGTAGCTCTGAAACACGGTATTGATGTGGCGATGCTCGGCGGGCAGATCGGTGATGTCGTTGTCATCAAGAATGATGTGACCGCGATCGGCCTCTTCCAGTCCGGCAATCAGGCGCAAAATGGTGGTTTTTCCGCAGCCGGAGGGGCCAAGTAGCGTGATGAACTCGCCGTGACGGATGGTCAGGTCGAAGTCAGAGATGATGGTTTTGCCATCGAAAGCTTTACTGATGCCAGAAAGCGTAACCAGCGCAGGCGCGCATGTTTGCGTCATTTTAGTCACTCAGTCTGATGGTGAATCAGGTTACAGCATAGCCGCTGGTGGCCGCTTGCTGTGATGAAGGGCGCGATGATACCGCAAAAATGTGTCAATGCCATGTTTTGCCACGGATTTACCTTGAAAACTCTGAAAAATGCCGGAGTATGCGTAACGGATAAGTCGGACAGGCACAAGTGAGCGAAATTTCAGCGCAATTCACGTTGAGAGAGCTAACCTGAAGGATAATGATTTGACGCAACATGGTGCCATTTGGTCACCATGATAATGACGCAGGTTCTTTAGAGGGATGACAGATGGATCAATTACTTGAGCGTTTTCTCAGTTATGTCGCAGTAGAAACTCAGTCAAAACCTCAGGCACGACAGGTGCCAAGCAGCGAAGGGCAGTGGACGCTGGCGCGTCAATTACAGGAAGAACTTATCGCGCTGGGCTTTGTTGATGTTTCTCTGAGCGATCACTGCTGTGTGATGGGCACCTTACCGGCTAACGTTGATTGGGCCACGCCGGTGATCGGCTTTATTTCGCATATGGACACCTCGCCGGATTTTACCGCTAAAAACGTCAATCCGCAGATTATTGAAAACTACCGCGGTGGCGATATCGCGCTCGGTAACGGTGATGAAATTTTGTCACCGGTGATGTTCCCGGTCCTGCATAAGCTGATCGGCCATACGCTGATCACCACCGATGGCAAAACGCTGCTCGGCGCGGATGATAAAGCCGGTATCGCCGAGATCATGACCGCGATGGCGCGTCTGGCAAAAAGTGATATTCCACACGGTGCGATTCGCGTGGCGTTTACACCGGATGAAGAGATTGGTCGTGGTGCGTCGCACTTCGACGTCGAAGGCTTTGCCGCCGATTGGGCGTATACCGTGGATGGCAGCGATCTCGGCGAGTTCGAGTTCGAGAACTTCAATGCCGCTACCGCAATGGTCAAAATCACCGGCAACAACGTGCATCCGGGCAGCGCCAAAAATGTGATGGTCAATGCGCTGGATCTGGCGATGCGCTTCCACGCGGAACTGCCAGCCAAAGAGAAGCCGCAATATACAGACGGCTACGAAGGCTTCTTCCATTTGCACACCATCAAAGGCACGGTTGAGCATGCCGAACTGATGTATCTGATCCGCGATTTTGATGCCGACAGCTATGAACAGCGTAAACAGCTGCTGGAAGAGATTGGCCAGCGCGTCAGCAAAGGGCTGCAAAGCGAGTGTTCGGTGAAGGTGGAGATCAGCGACAGCTATCGCAACATGCGCGAGAAAGTCGAACCGCATCCGCACATTATCGAGTTAGCGCTGCAGGCGATGCGCGATTGTGGCATCGAACCGAACGTCAAACCGATTCGCGGCGGCACCGACGGCTCTGCGCTGTCATGGAAAGGATTGCCGTGCCCGAACCTGTTCACCGGCGGCTACAATTATCACGGCAAGCACGAGTTCGCTTCACTCAATGTGATGGCGCAGTCGGTGGACGTGATTGTGCGTTTGGCTGAGCTGGCGGGGCAGAAGAAGAGTTAATTGTGCTTACATAGTGCTGGTTGTCCCCCATCCCGACCTTCCCCCGCAAGCGGGGGAAGGAGACGCTGCCACATGCAGCTTCATAACTAACATATGGCAGCATCTTCCTCCCCCATTTATGGGGGAGGACCGAGGAGGGGGACAGCCAGCACCGACCGAGGAGGGGGACAGCCAGCACCGACCGAGGAGGGGGACAGCCAGCACCGACCGAGGAGGTGAACAGCCAGCACCAACCAGGTTTGGAAATCCCAAGACAGACTAAAACTTACTCGCCGAAGAACCAATAACCGCTATTCACCAACGCCGCCAGCTGCGCCAGCAGTGAAGGATCGTCCAGCGCATCGCCGAAATCTTCCAGCGTCAGCACGTGATTGTGCGCCAATGCCGCCAGCACATGCGGATGGCTGCTGGTGACCGATTCACCGTTCACGAACACCACATCGCCGATGGTCAATACGCGCAAACCGCCGAGACGCGTCAGCGCATCGCCTTGCTGCAACGCATCGTAGATTTCATCCGGTTGATACGGCGGCTCCGGCGGCGCGACGTCCAGTTCATGACGCGACTGAGAAATAAACTCGCCAAACCACTGATTAAACTGTTCCGGCTGGTTAATCACATCCATCATGACTTTGCGGATGCCTTCCAGTTCTGACGGCAGAATTTGCGATGGGCATTCACGCGATGGCACATCGGGATCGCTGTAGCGATAGCTGCCCAATTCGTTGGCCAGCATGTGATCGGCAAAACCGCTGATCAGCTCGCGACCGTTCGGTGCGCGGAAGCCGACCGAATAGTTGATGGCGTTTTCCAGCGAATAGCCTTCGTGCGGGAATCCTGGCGGAATATAGAGAATATCGCCGGGCTCCATCTCTTCATCGATGATGGCGTCGAAAGGCTCAACCTGCAGCAGATCCGGGTGCGGGCAGTGCTGTTTCAACGGCACTTTTTCACCCACGCGCCAGCGACGGCGGCCGGTGCCCTGAATGATAAACACATCGTACTGATCGAAATGCGGACCCACGCCGCCGCCCGGCACGGCAAAAGAGATCATCAGATCGTCAACGCGCCAGTCGGGCAGAAAGCGGAACGGGCGCATCAGCGCGGCAGAAGGTTCGTGCCAGTGGTTGACCGCCTGCACCAGCAGCGACCAGTTGCTCTCACCGAGATGATCGTAGCTTTCAAACGGGCCGTGGCTGACTTGCCATTTGCCCTCGTTATGGCTGACAAGGCGGCTATCCACCTCATTTTCCATCGCCAGACCGGCCAGCTCGTCAGGAGAAATAGGATCGACGAAGTTTTTAAATCCACGTTTAAGCACCACCGGGCGTTTCTGCCAGTAGCGCTGAATAAAGTCGGGCCAGTTGATATCGAGCTGATAGTCCATATGAGGAGTCCGTTTGCTGCAAAGAATGATGGCAAGTATAACAGCCCGCGTCCCTTTCTACTCGCGGTGATGCTCGACTTCCTGGCGCTGGAAAATCACCTCCATGCGCGCGCCGCCGAGCGGGCTGGTGGTGGCAATCACCTGACCGGCGTACTGTTCGAGGATGTCGCGCACCACGGCTAACCCTAATCCCTGACCGGGACGCAAGGTGTCGGCGCGTTGACCGCGCACGAAGATCAGATCGCGTTTGCTTTCCGGGATGCCGGGGCCGTCATCATCAATAAACAGATGCAAGGTGTTGTCGGTTTGTCGTGCGGTGACTTCAATAAATTCGAGGCAATATTTGCAGGCGTTATCCAGCACGTTGCCGAGCACTTCCATAAAGTCATTTTTATCGCCGATAAAAGTCAGCTCGGGCGAGATATCCAGCGTGATCGCCACGCCTTTGCGTTGATAGACCTTATTCAGTGCCGAGCACAGGCTATCGAGCAGCGCCGAAACCGAATGCAAATCGCGCTGCAAGGGATTGTGATCGGCCTGCATGCTGGCGCGGTGCAGGTAATATCCAATCTGCTGCGAGATGCGGCTGATCTGCTCCAGCATCACCGGCTCGGCCTGTTCAATGGTTAACTCTTTACCATTGCGTAACGATCGCAGCGTACTTTGCAGCACCGCCAGCGGGGTTTTCAGGCTGTGGGTGACATCCGACAAGGTAGTGCGATAGCGCGTGTAGCGCTGGCGTTCGTTGGTCAGCAGCAGGTTAAGATTGCGCACCAGACTGCGTAGCTCCTGCGGCGGATTGTCACCGAGATTCTCGCGCTGGCCGGTTTCCAGCTCGCGCACCTGCGAAGTAAGATCGCCAATCGGCCGCAAACTCCAGTGCGCTGCCAGCCACAGCAGCGGGATCACCAGCAGCAGATTCGCCGCCAGCACATAGCTAAACCACGACCACACTACATCGGAATGCTGCAACTCCTGCGGGATCGAATCGACCACCACGATGGTCAGCGCCGGTAAGTTGGTGGTGGCATCGTAGCGATTGACGGCGACCGAGTGGGTGAAAGTGTCGTTGCTGTCGCTATCCAGCGCATGCAGCCGCTCTTTCGCCAGCGGATTATTGCCCATCGCCGCCATGCTGGTGCGATTGCTGGTGTCGATTTCGTAGAAGTCGGGCTTGAGCAGCCATTCACGACGAATCTTTTTGCGGATGTCCGGCACATCGCGCTGTTGCCACAGCAGTTTGCCGCGTTCATCGTAGATAAAGACCAGCGTGGGGAAATTGAGCGTCATGCGCTCCGGCTGGCCAATGGTGAGCTGATTGTCGTGCCACTGCGCCAGCGTGAAGAACAGGTTGCTCTCACCGCGCATCACGCGATAGGTGTTTTTATCGAAGCTGACGACATAGCCGACCACCGCGACCATGCCGTAGGAGAGTGACAAAAACAGTACGATCGCCGCGGTCGCCAGCAGAAAGCGAGCGCGGAGTGAGAAGGGGCGTAAACGCTGGAACCACGTCATAAATCAAAGATCAAAGCGATATCCCTGGCCGCGTACGGTGTTGATCACTTCGGTCGGATAGAGTGAGAGAATTTTTTTGCGCAGACGGCCCATCAGCACGTCGATGGTGTGGCTTTCGCGCAGTTCGGCATCCGGATAGAGCTGCAGCATCAGCGAATCTTTGCTCACCACTTTACCGGCGTTGCGAATCAGGGTTTCAACGATGGTGTACTCGAAAGCGGTCAGTTTTACCGGTTCGTCTTGCACCGTCAGTTCGCGGCGAGAGAGATCGACCTGGAACGGCGGCATTGAGATAATTTGCGACGCGTGCCCGCTGTTGCGACGCATCAGCGCCTGCAAGCGTGCAGCCACTTCTTCAATGTGGAATGGCTTAGTGACGTAGTCGTCGGCACCGGCTTCCAGCGCTTCCACTTTGGCCTGCCAGCCTTCGCGCGCGGTTAACACCAGAATCGGTTGACGTACCGCATCGGTGCGCCAGCGGCGAATCAGCGACATGCCATCTTCATCGGGCAAACCGAGATCGACCAGCGCGATGTCGGGGATATGTTCTTGCAGGAAATAATCCGCTTCTTTGGCATCTTCTGCGGCGTCGACCTGATGGCCCATTTCACGCAATTGCACGGCGAGGTGATGGCGCAGCAGCGCATTATCTTCCACAACCAGAACACGCATAGTATTTCCTTAGCTTCGAACGTAGTGATGATGGAGAAGAGTATATGCGACGCCAGCTAAACCGCAGATTAACACCGGGCGATGTTGGAAGACATCAGGTCGCCATAAATGGCGACCCTACAGCGCGGATGTCGTAGGGTGCGCATTGATGCGCACCCAAAAAACACACCTGTTGCTGGCGACTATTTTAAATCATCAACCATCTGAATCGCGCGGCCGAGGTAGTTGGCTGGCGTCATCTGCTTCAGACGCACTTTTTCCTCTTCCGGCAGTTCGAGGCTATCGATAAAGGTCTGCATGCCTGCGGCATCAACGCGTTTACCGCGCGTCAGCTCTTTCAGCTTCTCGTACGGTTTTTCGATGCCGTAACGACGCATCACGGTTTGGATCGGCTCAGCCAGCACTTCCCAGTTGTGATCCAGCTCGTCCAGCAGACGATCGCGGTTAACTTCCAGTTTAGAGATGCCTTTCAGCGTAGCTTGATAGGCGATCAGCGCATAACCGATGCCCACGCCAAGGTTACGCAGCACGGTGGAGTCGGTCAGGTCGCGCTGCCAGCGTGAAACCGGCAGTTTGCTGGCCAGATGCTGCATCATCGCGTTAGCCAGACCGAGGTTGCCTTCGGAGTTTTCGAAGTCAATCGGGTTCACTTTGTGCGGCATGGTGGACGAACCGATTTCACCGGCGATGGTTTTCTGCTTGAAGTGATTGAGCGCGACGTAGCCCCAGATATCACGATCAAAGTCGATCAGAATGGTGTTGAAGCGCGCGATGCAATCAAACAGCTCTGCAATGTAATCGTGCGGCTCGATCTGCGTGGTGTACGGATTCCAGGTGATGCCCAGCGAGGTAACAAACTGCTCGCTCAGCTGGTGCCAATCCACTTCCGGGTAAGCGGAGATGTGGGCGTTATAGTTACCGACCGCACCGTTGATTTTACCCAGCACTTCAATTTTGCTCAGCTGAAGCAACTGGCGCTCGAGACGGTACGCCACGTTTGCCATCTCTTTGCCCATGGTTGACGGCGTTGCCGGCTGGCCGTGGGTGCGCGACAGCAGCGGAATGTCACGGTATTCGTGTGCCAGACCTTTAACTGCATCGATCAGCTGATTCCAGAATGGCACGATCACATCGCGACGTGCGGTTTCCAGCATCAGCGCATGCGACAGGTTGTTGATATCTTCGGAGGTGCAGGCGAAGTGGATGAATTCAGACACCGCATGCAGCTCAGGTACATCGGCCACTTTCTCTTTCAGGAAATATTCCACGGCTTTAACGTCGTGGTTGGTGGTGCGCTCGATGGTTTTGATGCGCGCCGCGTCTTCTTCGCTGAAATTGGCGACAATGGCATCAAGGAAAGCGTTTGCGTCGGCATCAAATGCAGGAACTTCCTTGATCTCTACAGTCGTAGCCAGTTTTTGTAACCAGCGAACCTCAACCTCAACGCGGAATTTCAGCAAACCGAATTCGCTGAAAATGGCGCGCAGTGGGCTGACTTTATCGCCGTAACGACCATCGACAGGTGAAACGGCGGTCAGAGAGGATAATTCCATCAGTGCAACTCCTGAATCGTTTAACAATTATGCCGGGGCGGCGCTTAATACGCCGGACCCAGGCGGGATAAAATGGTTTTGGCTTCGCTCAGCAATCGCTGGCGCGAGAACATCAGCTGCAGACGGCCACCGCCAACCTGCTGCCATAACACCGCAGAGCGAATGCCGGCCAGCAGGGCGGCGCGCACTTTACTCTGCACTTGTGAATTCTGTAATACCTGCGGCGAACCGGTCACCTGAATGCGCGGCCCCAGCGGGCTAATCACATCCACATAAATACCGGCCATCGCGCTGGTGATGGTGTCTGATTCCAGCTCGTAATGCGCCAGCTGGCGGTCGAGCTGGCCGATGCGTTGTGCCAGCGTGTTCATCGCGGTTTTGTTGCCGTGCAGCTTACGCTCCAGCACCATCATGCTTAAGGTATAACGCGTCAGTTCGGCGCTGGCGCCCTGACGATTGCTGCTGTTCAGCACCGCCATCAAGGTCTCTAATCCAACCTTCAGGTTGGCTTCGTCGTTGCCAAACACCGCCAGCGTCGAACCGGGATTGAGATCGATCAGGCTTCGCAGCGACACATTCAGTGCCGCGTTATTGCAATGTCCCTGCTGCGCGAGCTGTTGCACCACATGGGCGGCCTGGCATACGCCCGCCAGCGCCAGCGTAATCTCATAATAGTTCTTAGCCACGCTTAACTCCTGTCATCGCGTCGGGCAGCGCCGACCTTAGGCTTCTGCCAGAGGCAGGCGTTGTTCGATAATGCCGCCGCCGAGGCACACTTCACCGATATAGAACACGGCGGATTGGCCTGGCGTGACGGCCGCAACCGGCTCGTCAAAACGGACTTCAATACGGTCGTCGCCATGTGGAATGATTTCACACGGAATGTCGGTCTGGCGATAGCGGGTTTTCACCGTACAGCGCAGCGGGGCGGTAATCGGCTGGCGATCAACCCAATGCAGCTGTTGGGCAATCAACCCCACAGACATCAGGCGTGGATGCTCGCCGCCTTGCGCCACGATCAGGCGATTGCGCGCCACATCTTTGTCGACCACATACCAGGGATCGTCGTTACTCTCTTTACGACCGCCGATGCCCAGACCTTTACGCTGGCCGAGCGTGTGATACATCAAGCCCTGATGTTCACCGACGATTTCGCCGTCAACGGTTTCGATTTCGCCCGGCTGCGCAGGCAGATAGCGGCCAAGGAAGTCGCGGAACTTGCGCTCGCCGATAAAGCAGATACCGGTGGAATCTTTCTTCTTCGCGGTGATCAGATCCAGCTGCTCAGCGATGCGGCGCACTTCCGGCTTATCCAGTTCGCCAACTGGGAACAGGCTTTGCGCGATCTGCTGGTGGCTGAGCGTGTAGAGGAAATAGCTCTGATCCTTGTTGCCGTCGAGGCCGCGCAGCAGGCGGCTTTGACCGTCAACATCCTGACGGCGCACGTAATGGCCGGTGGCGATGAAGTCTGCGCCGAGATCGTCCGCCGCGAATTCGAGGAAGGCTTTGAACTTGATCTCTTTGTTGCACAGGATGTCGGGATTCGGCGTGCGGCCGGCTTTGTACTCTTCCAGGAAGTGCTCGAACACGTTATCCCAGTACTCAGCGGCGAAGTTGATTTTGTGCAGTTTGATGCCGAGTTTGTCACACACGGCTTGTGCGTCAGCCAGATCATCGGCGGCGGTGCAATACTCCTCGCCATCGTCTTCCTCCCAGTTCTTCATGAACAGGCCTTCAACCTGATAGCCCTGCTGCTGCAGTAACCAGGCGGAAACGGAAGAATCGACGCCGCCGGACATTCCGACGATCACTTTTTTCTGGCTGTTGTCAGACATGACGCACTCTTAAATTACGATAAAAACAGGCGGCGCATTCTATCATGCAGAAGCGGGGCGCGCACCCTCATGAAACGGCCACTGGAACGGCGCGACCAGATGCAGCGGATAACGTTCGCCTTGTTGCCACAGTCGCACGCTCTCTGCCACTAACGGCGAACGCAGGCGATTGGCCGTCAGAATCTGCTCTGGCGGCAGCCACCAGCAGCAATCGATGTCGCGATCGTGCGGCGAGGTGTCGACTTTTTCCGCCAGATCGAGGCCAAACAGGAAACGCACAAAAGGTGTATCGTCCGGCGCAATCCACTGCTGCACGCCGAGGAAATATTCGGGTTCGGCTTCAATGCCGGTCTCTTCAAACAGCTCACGCTGGGCGGCTTCGAGCAGGGTTTCATTGGCCTCAAGATGCCCGGCGGGCTGGTTCCAGGTAATACGACCGTGCACGCGCTCTTCCACCACCAGCAAATGTCCCTTTGCCTGCACAATGCAGGCCACCGTTACATGAGGTTTAAACATCCTTCCTCCGAAATTGTTAACTAAAAGTTATTAAATGGCTGCGCTGATATCGCGCCATTCACCCGGCGGCAAATCGCCTAGCTGATGTTCGCCCATCGCAAAGCGAATCAGGCGCAACGTTGGGAAACCGATGTGTGCCGTCATGCGGCGCACCTGGCGATTTCGTCCCTCAAACAGGGTGATTTTCAGCCAACTGGTGGGAATCGCTTTGCGCTCACGAATCGGCGGCTGGCGCGGCCACAGCCACTCTGGCTCGTTCACCAACTCAATGCCTGCCGGCAAAGTGGGGCCATCGTTCAGCGTTACGCCGCTGCGTAACAGGGATAAATCTGATTCCTGCGGCGCGCCTTCCACCTGCACAAAATAGACCTTTCCGGTGTGCTTGCCAGGCTGCGTCAGCGCGGCCTGCAGCGCGCCATCATTGGTCAAAATCATCAATCCTTCGCTGTCGCGATCGAGTCTGCCGGCAGCGTAGACGTCGCTCACTGGCACAAAATCCTTCAGCGTGCGGCGTCCGGCTTCGTCACTGAATTGCGGCAAAACATCGAATGGTTTGTTAAAGAGTATGACGCGTCTTGGGCCTTTCGGACGGGTATCGCGGCGCATGGGCTTACGTGCCGGGGCGCTTGCGCGCTTATCCTGGTGAATTCGTTGAGAAGTTTTTCGCATGGGCTTTGCAGTCGGAAACATTCGGCGCATTATAGCGCGAAACTACGGTGATTGGCGTAGCGGAAATAATCAAGTAGTATTGACCCGCATCTTACAAATCATTAACAAAAAATCGCTCGAAGGAGAGGTTGATGGAAAGCAAAGTAGTTGTTCCGGCGGAAGGTCAAAAAATCACCCTGGATCAGGGAAAACTGAATGTTCCGAATAACCCGATTATTCCTTACATCGAAGGTGACGGTATCGGCGTTGATGTTTCCCCGGTAATGTTGAAAGTGGTTGATGCCGCTGTGAAGAAAGCCTACAACGGCGAGCGAAAAATTTCCTGGATGGAAATTTATACCGGCGAAAAATCAGTAGAACTCTACGGCCAGGACGTCTGGCTGCCGCAGGAAACCCTCGATTTAATCAAAGAATACCGCGTTGCCATTAAAGGCCCGCTGACTACTCCAGTGGGTGGCGGTATTCGTTCTCTGAACGTTGCACTGCGTCAGGAGTTGGATCTGTACGTGTGTCTGCGTCCGGTTCGCTACTACAAAGGCACGCCAAGCCCGGTTAAGCGTCCAGAAGAGACCGACATGGTGATCTTCCGTGAAAACTCAGAAGATATCTATGCCGGTATCGAGTGGAAAGCGGGCACGCCAGAAGCGGATAAAGTGATCAAGTTCCTGCGCGAAGAGATGGGCGTGAAGAAAATTCGCTTCCCTGAGCAGTGCGGTATCGGCGTTAAGCCATGCTCGGAAGAGGGCACTAAACGTCTGGTGCGCGCAGCGGTTGAATACACTATCACCAACGATCGTGATTCTCTGACCCTGGTTCACAAAGGGAACATCATGAAGTTCACCGAAGGTTCTTTCAAAGACTGGGGTTACCAGTTAGTGAAAGAAGAGTTCGGCGGCGAGCTGATCGATGGCGGCCCGTGGATGAAGTTCAAGAACCCGAACACCGGTAAAGAGATCATCGTTAAAGACGTGATCGCCGATGCCTTCCTGCAGCAGATCCTGCTGCGTCCGGCGGAATACGACGTCATCGCCTGTATGAACCTGAACGGTGACTACATCTCTGATGCTCTGGCAGCACAGGTTGGCGGTATCGGTATCGCACCAGGCGCAAACATCGGTGACGAATGCGCCCTGTTCGAAGCGACGCACGGTACAGCACCGAAGTATGCAGGTCAGGATAAAGTGAACCCAGGTTCAGTGATCCTGTCAGCTGAAATGATGCTGCGTCATCTGGAGTGGTTCGAAGCGGCTGACTTAATCGTTAAAGGTGTTGAAGGCGCAATCGCTAACAAAACCGTGACCTACGATTTCGAACGTCTGATGGACGGCGCTAAACTGCTGAAATGTTCAGAGTTTGGTGACGCGATCATCAGCAACATGTAATTTGCCACTCAGGCAGAAAGCATAACGGGAGCCAATGGCTCCCGTTTTTTTGTCTAATGATTAACGATGTTGTTTCCCGTTGAATTATGGAAACACAATCCTGTGGTTATAAACCAGGATTGTCATCCCTTCGAAGATCATCACTTCATCAGCCGCTCCTAACTGTTGGCGAATGGTGTTCACGCGGCGATTGGCTTCACTATTTTCATCTGCAGTCTCGACGGCAGGTATGGCCACAAACTGACGCTTAGGGGACTGTTGAATAAAATCGGCTTTTAGCCAGGAACGCATGGTTTGGACACGTGGACGGTCAGACATTATCTGAAAACTGTCCTCCCATCGGACTGAGGTTATATGAATTTCATTTTCAGATAACCAGTTCACATTATTAGCGAGTTGCCAATAATCGCTGTAGCCAAACATCAAATTATTCTTCTTAAGAAAGTCAATATAAGCCCAGGTTTTAGCTTCCTGATCGGCAATAGGGGCACTGTATTTATAGTAAGAGTAATAAGAAGAGCAGAGGAATAAGGCGAAAACGAATGCAATAAGAGGATTGCTTTTAAACGAAAAGCGTAGCGTTACTACCATCATCAGAAAAATAAAGGCGTTAACAAAGAAACGAGCGCTGCCTTCATAAGGCATGTCGTAACCAATTATGAATGATGAGATGATCGCTGCAATGCTCAGGAATGAGAAAATAGCAATAAACCGCGCCTGGTTTCCTTTTTTCCAGCATACGATTAAAGCATGGATAAATAAAGTTGACCAAATAAGTAATGAAGCGGCATAAACAATATTATTATCGATAAAAAACAAATTGAGACTGCGTCCCATTACATGAATAACCCATTCGATGTTGACAGGCCATTGTGCAAATGGCACTAACTCAAATCGCTGAATAGGAATGTGCAGCCAACGCGGCACGGCATGAATCATAGTGAAAATGAAGGTAATCAGATAAATTATGCTGATTTTTTTGGTGATAATTTTCTGCCATGTGAAATAGAAATGCGTCAATAAAAGTGGAAGGAAATATGTTGCTGCAAACCACGGATCCGAAACGGCAGCTAGCAGAGATAATAGGCTGTAAAGCAGGCAGATGGCGGCCGATTGCTTTTTGAGGTTAAAAAAGCAGAGTGCAAAGACAACAATGCCAAAAAAGTTAGTGGAGTAATGTGAAAAAGGATGCGCGATAAAACCGTAGATATAGCAGTAAGCGGGCAATGAAATAATGAGGATAGGAGCGAATATAAAACTAATTTTTTTGTTAGTTGAATTGATAATAACAGCCACAATGAGCGGTGTGATGAACACAAAGAACATGGTTGACAAGGTCAAGGCAAAACGCCCATCACTGGAAAGTAAACTGTAGAAAATGAAGTTTATAGGATAAACGGTAAAGTACCAATTATCCGGTGTTGGGAACCAATCCTTAAAAACTGAAAATCCTTCAGTTAAAAATCCTCGCCATACCAGCGGGCTATTAGCAACATCCGGCTCAAAAGGAAAGTAGCGGAAGGTTAAATACCATGAGGCAGCAAAAGTGAATAGAATGATAATTAACCATGTCATTCTATGCATTAGCCGTGAACTTAACATTTAATAATCCCTTTTGAATATGTAACTAAAGAGTACAGAGGATAAAATCTGGGTAATCTTATCAGAAGGGTCTTGTAGTGAAAACTATGAGATTTAGGCTTTCAAGGTAGATTGGGAGCCGTTGCTCCCAATGCTATCGATTATATAAGTGAATTAATCAGTCTCTCTTTCGCCAGGATTAAGTGTTTGGACACGCTCCTGCGACAGTCGCCAGAAATCACTGCCGCCCGGTTGCTGATACATCCGCAGCGAAAAGTGACCGACGATCGCATAGATATACTCAAAAATGGCCGACTGAGAATCCTCATAATCCACCCACAGCACTGACGAGGTGAAGCAATAAACTTCCACCGGCAAGCCCTCTGGCGAAGGCTTCATGGCGCGTACCACGATATACATATCTTTCTTGATATCGTCGCGCTGCGAAAGCCACGCTGTAAGGTATTTACGAAACACCGTCAGATTGGTGATGCCGTTTTCTGCAAACCAGCGTTCACCTACCGCATTGCTGTCGCGGCCATCCATCAGCGCCGAGAGTTGCTCACTGACACCGCGGATTTGGCTCATCTGCTGCACCATCTCGTGATCGAGAAAGCGTATCGACATCTGATCGAGATGGAAACTGCGCATAATACGGCGCGCGCCGGAGGAGAACATCGCCTGCCAGTTGGTATAAGTTTCGGTGAGGAAGTTTTTGGTGGGGATGCGCGACAGCGTATTGTCCCAGTTGCGAATAGTGATGGTATGCAGCGCGATATCGATCACTTCGCCGCTGATGCCGTTATCCGGCATTTCAATCCAGTCGCCGAGTTGCAGCACATCGTTTGATGAGACCTGAATATTGGCCACCAGCGACATCAGCGTATGCTGGAACACCAACATCAATACCGCCGCTACCGCACCCAAACTGGAGATAATAATCACCGGCGATTTATTCGACATAATCGCCAGAATCATGATCGCCGAAATAATGTGCACCAGAATCTTGCCGACCTGGATATAACCCTTGATCGAATGATTTTTGCGTTTGGCTTTTTTCGAATAGGAGTTATTAACGATCTCCAGCACTTCGGTAAAGAACAGCGATAAATAGACGAAGAACAGAATGCCGCAGATGGTCTTTATCGCGATCAGCAGATGCTCCGGTAAATCCGGCATAAACTGCAGCAGATAATAGACTGTGATCACCGGGATAAAGTTAGAGAGCTTCTCCGACAGCCTGACGTCCTTATCCAGCGGCACCTGATTCTTGTGCGTGCTGAAGAACACCTTTCTGACCACCTTAACGATAAAGAACTTACAGATAAGATGGGCGATCATGCCGGCAAACATCAGTAACACCAGGCTAAAAGCGGCCGACAGCACCGTGTTGCCCTCAATAAAACTTTGTATTTTGCTTAAATAATTCATTTCAACCACATGCCGGACAGTGTTGGCGGGAATTCAAACATAATCGCGCCGATGGCGATATGCGACGCGTGCGCAAAAGCGGTTGACGTCGCAACATGCTATGAGTGTGATAACGCTTTACGCGCGGCTTCAGCGAGAAAATGGCTGCGGCTGTTATAACGCGCATCGTTTCCCACGGCCTGATCTATCTTCTCAATCAATAAGTTCGGCATAGTGATGTTGATGCGCTCAGATTTACCCAGATAGCGCGTAATATCGATCTCAACATAAATCCAAATTCCTGGTTGGCTAAAATCGGTCATCCAGTTTTGCGAAGGTTCGGGAATGAGCATGCTTTTTTCAGCCATTAATTCAAAATGCGCACTCAGCGCTGACTGGGCATCGTAAAGCGTTTGCTCGGGCGTATCGCCAGCAAAATAGCATCCGGTTACGTCGGGGAAGAAACCGCTGGCTGAGCCATCAACATCAATTTCAACAAAGGCGGGATACAACATGATTTCACCTGTGGCTGAGTTTAGTAGGGCGTTATCGGCCTATTTAAGTTTGGCGTCCTTCAAAATCTGCATCAGCGTCCCCTTTTTTAAATCTTTTCTGGGGTGCGGTACGGTGATGAGATAACTGAAGTCAGGATGGGAGAACTGATGATGACTGCCTTTGATTCTTTCCAGCGTCCATCCAGTGTTCACCAGCATTTTAATCAGCTCTGTGCTTTTCATCGCCATCCCTGCCTTCAAATTATACACACGATACACACCCATGCAATCGTCTTGTTTTGCTAACAACGTGCTTAACCGTGATTAAATTAACCTGATGACACCCGAGTTGCGGCAGGGAGAAAACACATTCTGCGCAGCGTATTCCCAACACTTTGCGTTGCTTTACAATTCGCTTCATGGAATTTTGAATCAGTTAACATTTACGTGCTGATGGCAGTGTGTATTAGAGACTAAACCGCTATCTTCAGCGCTTACGTTTGAGGAGGTGGTATGCAAGGTGTAATCAAGTTCGTCAAAGGCTGGCTGCTGTTTTCCCTGTTGTGGGGCATTTTTATGTGGTTTGTTTCGTGGCAGGCGCAGGGCAAAGAGATCGGCATGGTGATCGTGATGAGCTTGTATGCGGGATTAATTTATCAGGCACTGATGACCATGGTTGCGCGCTATAAGGCGCGGCGTTCGCAGGCTTGAAAATGTGAAATAATAACCAACAACGGGGCCAGCATGGCCCCGTTTTGACGGATTACTTACGTCCGAGCAGAAAACCGACAATCACACCAATGCTGGCTGCAACTGCCAGGCCGGTCGCGGGATTATCGCGCACCGATTTCACCACACAATCCGCTGCATCCTGAACCGCATAGCTGGCCTGAGCCGGATAACGACGCGCCGCACCTTTGGCTTGCTGACGGCGTGAACCGGTGAATTCGCCAAATTTTTCCTGAACGGCACCTGCCGCTTCATTCAATTTTGCTTCCGCTTTGTCACTCATAATTACTCCCTGATCGTGGTGAATGTCCTGTAAAGCGTAGTCAGAGAAACTGCAGGCAGCAAATGACGCAGCGGTAAAGGTTGTAACAGCAGTTTGCAGTACGCGAAAATTCTGCGCGCAGCAGAAAGGGGGAAGCGTGAGGATTTGGACTTATGACTTACCACGATACGCCGGATACCAGCTGACCAAAAAGTGGCGCAGATGATCAAAACACCACTCGGCATCGTCGGCCTGCTGGCAGTAATAGCGCAAGGTCACTTTTTCGTAGCGCATGTGGCGCTGCTGCAGCGGTGACCAACCCCAATCAAGCACGGCGCGCGCGTAATTGATCAGCGTGCCGCTCTGCATGTTGTGCTGCTTCTCCTGGCGGCTGAGGTAGATTTCAAATGCCTGATCGAGACTTTGCGTCTCTTCCGTATTGAAGCCTGCCACCGTCGGACGAAATGCCACATCGATAAATCCGCACACGCCATCGTCACGCTGCTGCCAGTCGCAGGCCAGCGTCATAAACAAGCCATCCTGCAGATTCACTTCTTCCAGCAGACGCAGCATATTTTCGGAATGTTTACCGGCGGTGATCTCATCAATGCGATCGGTTTCCAGCGTCAGGTCGAATCCACAGGGATTCACCGAGCCATCCGCATTGGTGCTGGCCGGGAAGGGGAAATCGATATAGCCGTTGTTATCCAGACTCTTTTCCATCATGCAGGTCCGCAGCGTGAGATGGGCAGACAATAAACCATCTCACGCTGCGACGCACGGCTTATGGGCACGTCCAGGTAATCATGGTGTTCTGATAAGGATTGATCAGGCGGAACTGTTTATCAGAGAGACGTTGCGCGTAGAAGCCCTCAGCGGTGATGGCCGATGGCACGTACTGAAAGCGATCGGTGGAGTGCAGCGTGCCGCTTTGCACCTTCACGCCATCGCGCGATACGGCGAAGGCGCTCACCAAATCAAAGATCCGCGCCTGCGTGTTGCCCATCGATTGTCCATAAATCGTCGACACTTCGCCTGGACAGTCGACACCTTTCGGTGCGGAACTGCAGCCAGCTAACAGTAAAAGGGTGAGTACAACCGTGATTCGCCACATGAGCACCTGCTTCATTCCCTGGTTTGCAATGGCACGCCTATGCGTACTGATAAGTGGATCATAGCAGGTCTGACGCTGCTTCCCATTTGTCATTTGTATAATCGTTAAGCGGAAGGAATGTAAAGGGGTGACTTTACTAGCAGATAAACGGTATTCTTGCCAGCGTTGCGCACCAGGTAAGCAAAACAAGGGTAAATTAATGAAAGAAGAAGAAGCGAGTTTAATGATTCTTCAGCACGCGATCGACAAATTAGAAGCCGACAAAAAGAAGCAGGTGATGAACTGCGTAGCGGCCATTCAGGAAGTGATGCAGCGTTTTGAAGCCGAAGAGGCCGGGCTGGCATTGATGTTAGTCGCGGCGCAAGTGGCCGCTGAGTAGTTCCTGCTCTCGCAAAATCTCGCCACGTTTGATGTACAAGGCTTTGCTGCTGTTGGATAACGTTTATGGAATGCAGCAGCAAGGCCAGTCACTCCACGAAATCATCATTTAACCTCAGCGGAGAACCCAATGAAGGCGATAGTCATGGCTGTTGGCGTGCTGGCTTGTCAGATAGCGCCCGCCTGGAGCGAAACCGAATATCAAATCACCTGTCCCGGCCGTCCCACTATGACGGTATCGCGTGCCGAGTATGGTTTGAGCACCTTAATGTGGCCGACGCGCCACTTCCAGATTGCTGCCGGGCAGCAGCGCACCAGCCTGCAAGGCGGCGACAAAGTTGCCATCACCCGTTTTCGTAATGGCGATCAGCTAATCGTCAACAAAAAGAACGATGAAACTTTCTTCGTCTATGCCAACAGCAACAAGCTGTTGCCCTGCAGCCGCACCGATAAGCGCGATGCGCAGATTCTGTCGCTGGAACGCTACGACGACAGCGCGCGTCCGAACTCGTGATTTAAATCAGTTGCCGCTGGCGCAGATCCAGCGGTGACTGCTCCGCCTCATCGATAGCTGCCAGCCAGCTCTGCAAATTTACCTTAGCCCACGAAAGATGTCCGCGCGTGGTACTCATCAACACCACATCGGGGCGTAACGAGCGATACAGCTCCAGCGACTGCTGCAGTTCTGTGGGATTGCTTTCTGGCATCAGCACGCTGATCCAGCGGTTGTAGTCGCGGGTCAGCGTATCGCCGACAAACAGATAAGTGTGGCCGAGCGGCGAGTGATAGAGATAGCTGCTGCTGCCGGGCGTGTGTCCGGGTGTCGGCAGCAGGTGAAAATCGCCGAAGTGCGTCTCTTGCTGAGTGAAAGTTTCATCGGGCTCAATCACCAAACTGACCGGCCCCAGCGAACGGCTGTGGCAATAGAGCGCGCTATTAAAGCGCTGCTGAATGGCGATCGCGCCCGGCGCCGCTTCGTGCCAGTGGGTCAAATAGTGGCGAATGACGCCGCCGGCATCGTTGAGGAACTCATGGTCGAGCGGATGCTCCACGCGGCCAATCAATAAATTGCCGCGTGGGTGGCACAGCATAAAGCCATGCATCATTAAGTCACTCGCCGTCTCTTCGGCGGGGAATTCTGGCGTGGAGATCCACAAATCGTCGTACAGTGGCTTCATTGTCGGTCTCCTGCGGCAAAACGTTAGCGCAATGTCGGGTGGCCGGTGAAGGCGAACTGTGCTTCTCCATTCTCAATCTGCAACGTGGCGCGGGCACCCAGCGGCAGCGTCACGGTATCGGCATCGTGTCCAAAAGCCAGATCGCTGATCACCGGAATCTGAAACTCGTCACGGATGCGCTGCCACACGGTGGCAAAATCAAAACCGTTGTCATACGCCGACAGCGAGGTGCTGGTAAAGCTGCCGGTAATAATCGCTTGCTGGCGCGACAAAATACCACTCTGCTGTAGCTGAATCAGCATGCGTTCGATGCGGAACGGATGTTCGTTCACATCCTCGATCACCAGAATGCCGCCTTCGATTTGCGGCATCGACGGCGTACCAATCAGCGAGCAAATCATCGCTAAATTACCGCCCCACAAGGTGCCTTGCCAGCGGCCGTGATCAGGGCTTGCGCTGCGCCAGCTTAGATTGACTGTAGGAGAAGTTAGCGCTTGCCAAAAGTGCGATTCGGTAAAATCAGATAATGCCTCTGCGCCGAAGTTACCGGCCAGCATCGGCCCGCTGAAGGTGATTAGCCCGATTTGCGCCAGTAACGCCAGTTGCAGCGCGGTGAAATCGCTGTGGCCGCACAGCGCTACCGGTTGATTGAGCAATCGACGTTGCAGGCCAACGTAATCGATCTTATCCAGCAAACGTGAAGCGCCGTAGCCGCCACGCACCGCCAACACGATATCAGGCAGCGGCTCCAGCGTGGCCAACGCATTGATATCATTCAGTCGCTGCACATCATCGCCGGCAAAGCGCTGAAAGCGGCGGGTGATGGCAGAAAGATTCTCAAGATGATGGCCTGCGGCCTGTAAACGACTCACCGCGCGCTGGGCGGCGTCCTGATTGTGGCAATAGCCGGAAGGGGCGATGAGACGTAGCGTGCGGGGAGTAACCATAACTTCCATCCTGCTGTAGAGTGGCCTGCTGATGATGACGAAATGCGTTATCAAATTCACGGTAGCATAAGGTTTTTTACCGATTTAGGATAAACGGTAATTTTGCATCGCGCTGCGCCAGGTATGATAGCTTGCGCCAACCCTATTGCGGAACCCAAAATCAGTGAAAATTCGCCTACTTATGCTTTCTGCACTGCTGCTTGCTGGCTGTTCAAGCGAGCCGGAAAAACCGGCACTGCCCGAGAAGAATACGCCTTTAACCCAGGCACCGCCGTCGAAAGTGAATGATGCATGGTCAATGTTTACCGAAGATGCCGCCAGTCATTATGGCGTTGATGAGAAGTTAATCAGCGCCATTATTAGTGTCGAATCCGGAGGCAATCCCACCGTGGTGAGCCGTTCCAATGCGGTTGGTCTGATGCAAATTAAGGCCTCTACCGCCGGCCGAGAAGTCTATCGCACGCAGGGCCGTCATGGTCAGCCATCCTCTTCCGAGCTGCGCGATCCGGCGAAGAATATTGATATCGGCGCGGCCTACCTGAAAATTCTGCAGGATTCCGCCTTAGCCGGGATTCGCGATCCGCTAACGCTGCGTTACGCCACTATCGTGTCCTACGCCAACGGCGCCGGTGCCTTACTGCGCACCTTCTCGCGTGACCGCGACCGTGCTATTGCGATGATCAACTCCATGACGCCGGACGAGTTTTACCAGCACGTACAGAACAAACATCCGGCGGCGCAAGCTCCGCGTTATCTGTGGAAAGTCACCACCGCCTACCGCACCATCGGTTGAATGTAGGGTCGCCATTTATGGCGATCTTATCCACAACCCCACCACACTAACCCTCCGCCAACAATCTCGCCGTCGGATAATCCACAATCAACACCTGCACATAACCGCCGCGCAACGCCCCGCGAATCGCCTGCGCTTTCTCTTTGCCGCCCGCTAACGCCACCACCTGCGGACAGCGTTTCACCTGCGCCAGCTCCATGCCAATCACCGGATCTTCCTCTGCGCTCAGCACCGGCTGACCATCGGCGTCAAAATAGTGCAGGCAGATATCGCCCACCGCGCCGCGTTCGGCCAGCGTTTGCAGCATCTCACCGTCGTAATAGTTGCCGGAATTGCGCAGCAGGGCGGAAGGCTCCAGATCGCCGATACCGACAATCGCCAGATCCACCTGATCAAACTTTTCCAGTACCACCGCAACATCGGGATTGACCGACAAACGCTGGCGATCCCGTACCGAATGCTCAATCGACTGCGACGGCAGCAGCCACGCCGGGCAATCCAGCAGCGCCGCAAGATTCTGCGTCAGAATCGTGGCCTGCACATTGCCGTTGGCGCCCACGCCGCCCAGCAGCTGAATCACGCCTTTGCACGGCGCGCTAAGCGGATGCAGCGCATCCACCATGGCGCGAATCGTGCCGCTCCAGGATGAAATGCCAATCAGCTCATCAGCACGCACCCGCGTTTCCAGATAGTGCGCGGCGGCGGAACCAATCGCCTGTTTGATCTGCAACGCCGAAGCCTGATCCGGCACATCCACCACGATCACCTGCGGCAGTTGATAGAGCTGCTCAATGGCCTTTTCCAGCTCAGGGAACACATTGGCCGGCGGCACCACGCTGATCTTCACTACACCTTCTTTCACGCTGCGATTGAGGATGCGCGACACAAAGGATTGCGACAGCTTCAGCAGCTGCGCAATATCGGACTGCTTCCTGCCTTCCACATAATAAAGCGTGGCGATTTTCACCATCAGCCGCTGTTCATCCTGTTTTGCCATGGTTTTTTCTCTCTCTTAACCTGCCTGGTATTGTTAATCAGCCTGTCATAAATAACAACGCAGAACATTTTGTGATCGTTTTCGCTTTTTGAGGATCGGGCAATGGACGTGCTCAGAAAGCCAGCGCATAGTCATTATGCATATAAAATCGCAATTGAATATATATTCAATCGGAGATAACAAATGAAAGCCTCTGTCCTCAAAGTCTCTCTACTTGCTTCAATCATGATGATCTCGGCGGCGTCGCTGGCGGCGGATAAGGGGTTGCTGGCCATCATTACGCCATCGCATGACAACCCGTTCTTTAAAGCCGAAGCCGACGGCGCGCAGGAGAAGGCCAAAGCGCTCGGTTACACCACGCTGGTGGCCTCACACGATGATGACGTTAATAAGCAAAATCAGCTGATTGAAACCGCCATCGCGCGCAAAGCCAAAGCCATCATCCTTGATAACGCCGGTGCGGATGCCACGGTTGGCCCGGTGCAAAAAGCGAAAGATGCCGGTATTCCTACCTTCCTCATCGACCGCGAAATCAACAAAACCGGCATCGCCGTGGCGCAAATTGTCTCCAACAACTATCAGGGCGCACAGCTCGGTGCCGAGAAGTTTGCCAAGCTGCTGAACGGCAAAGGGGATTACGTCGAGCTGCTGGGCAAAGAGTCAGATACCAACGCGGGCGTGCGTTCGCAGGGTTATCACGACGTGCTGGATGATTATCCCGACCTGAAAATGGTGGCGCAGCAGAGTGCCAACTGGAGTCAAACCGAAGCCTTCAGCCGCATGGAAACCATTCTGCAGAAGAACCCCAACATTGTTGGCGTGATCTCCGGTAACGACACCATGGCGCTGGGCGCGGAAGCGGCGCTGAAAGCGGCGGGCAAAACCAATGTGATTGTGGTCGGCTTCGACGGCAGCGATTACACCCGCGACTCCATCATCAATAAAGGCAACATCAAAGCCACCGTGCTGCAGCCGGGCTGGGATCAGGCGCAAATGGCCGTCGAGCAGGTGGATTACTACCTGAAGAACGGCAAAGCGCAGAAAGAAGAGAAACAGCTGATGGATTGCGTGCTGATTGACGACAGCAACGCTTCGAAGCTGAAAACCTTCAAGCTGGCGCAATAAGATGGAGGTCGGCATGAAGGGGAAAGCGCTGAGCGGCATGCTGGTGGCGCTGCTGACGCTGTTGTTAGCCGCCTGCACCGTGGTGGATCTCGATGCCAACGGCAAACCCATCATGCCGAAAGATCCCAACGCCAAACCGGGCTACAGCGATCAGACGCCGCAGCAGATTGCGGAGTCAAGCTGGGCCAGCCGCGTGCAGCAGCCCGCCGAGAAGCAGGCGCTGAGCTGGGCGGATATGGAAACCAAAAGCCACACCGTCAAAGCGGGCGGCAGCGAAAGCGTGTTTGTGCGCGCTGCGGGCACGGTGACGGCATTTGATAACAGCAACGAGCGGGAACGCAGCCTCACCATGACCATCAACGGCAAGCCGGTGAAGGTATTGATTGGCCCGGTGCTGCGCGGCAACGCGATTCGCGATGCGGCCGGTTTCCGCTTCGAAGAGTTCACCAATCAGGTGCAGTACGCGCAGCTCACCAAAGCACTCAATCGCCACGCGGTGAAACAGCTGCCCGCGGTGGATGCCAGCTGGGTGGGCAAACCGGCGCAGGCGCTGCTGGCCGTCAGCATGGGCGCGGGCACAGTGGATGATGTGGTTGCGGTGCAGCTGCAGCAGGGAAATCCATAATGAGCGACGAGATCATTCTGCAGGCCAATCAGATGTCGATGCTGTTCCCCGGCACCTTAGCGCTGGATCGCGTGGATTACCGCGTGTGGCGCGGCAAAGTCAACGTCATCATCGGCGAAAACGGCGCGGGAAAATCGACGCTAATGAAGATACTCGCCGGGGTGCAGCAGCCGACCAGCGGTGAGATGTTCCTCAATGGCAACAAAGTGGCGTTTCACAGCACGCGAGACGCCGCGCGCCACGGCATCGGCATGGTGCATCAGGAGCTCAATCTGTTTGAGAACCTCAGCGTGGCGGAAAACATTTTCCTCGGCCGCGAAATCCAGAGCGGCATCCGGCCCATCAATGAAGCTGAGCAGAAACGCCGCACCGCCGCCTTAATGCAGCGCCTCGATCAGCCAATTTCACCGGATGAGAAGGTTGGCAACCTGAAGGTTGGCCAGCAGCAACTGGTGGAGATCGCCAAAGCGCTGGCGGAGGACGCCGACATTCTGATCCTCGACGAACCGACCTCGGCGCTGAGCAAAACCGAAGTAGAGATCCTGTTTCGGGTGATCCGCGAACTGACGCGCCAGGGCGTCTCCATCATCTATATCTCGCATCGGCTCGAGGAGCTGATGGCGATTGGCGATGTGATCACCATTCTGCGCGACGGGCGTTTTCAGGCCGAAGCGCAGGTCAGCGATATCGACGTGCCGTGGATCGTGCGCGAAATGCTGGGCAGCGAACCGGTCGGCACTTTCCTGCCGCCGGATCGCCAGTTCGGTGCGCCGGTACTGGAAGCCGAACACATCACCTGCGTCAGCCCGAACGGCAACACGCTGGTGGATGATGTCAGTTTTCAGGTGCGTTCCGGGGAGATCGTCGGCATTTACGGGTTGATGGGCGCCGGGCGCACCGAGCTGTTTGAGTGTTTGCTTGGCACGCAGCGTAACTATCTCGGCAAGCTGTGGCTCGACAGCAAACCGCTGCCGACGCGTCTGCCCACCGCTGAACGCATTCGTATGGGCATGAGTCTGGTGCCGGAGGATCGCAAACGCTCGGGCATTTTTCCCATCTCATCGGTGGCGAGCAATCTCACCATCGCCAGCCTGTGGCGGCGTCTATCGCATCGCACCGTGATTTCAGAGCAGGCGGAACGCGAAGTGGTAACCAGCACCGTCGGCAATCTGGCGATCAAAATCTCCTCGCCGGATGTCGCCATCAGCGCGCTGAGCGGCGGCAATCAGCAAAAGGTGGTGATTGGCCGTTCGCTGCTGACCAATCCGCGCTTGCTGCTGCTGGATGAGCCGAGCCGTGGCATCGACGTCGGTGCCAAAGGTGAAGTGTTCCGCATGATGGTGAAGCTGTCGGAGCAGGGCATTGCGGTGGTGTTCTCCACCTCGGATCTGAAAGAGATCATGGCCGTTGCCGATCGCATCCTTGTGATGTCCGGCGGCAAATTGACTGCTGACCTGCCGCGCGCTGAAGCGGAAGAGGCGGCGCTGGTTAAAGCAAGCGCACAAGGGTTCTGATATGAAAAACAACGGCGCGCTCGCGCTCGCATCGCCTGTCAAAGCGTTCAACTCACGCGAAAGCCTGATTCTGCTGCTGCTCAAACTGCGCACCTTTATTGCGCTGTTTCTGATTGTCGGCTTCTTCGCGATCACGGTGCCCGATTTCCTCGCGGTGGGCAGCATGGTGATTATGGTGAAACACATCGCCATTAACGCCTTCCTCGCGCTCGGCATCACTTTTGTCATTATCACGGCGGGCATCGATCTCTCCATCGGCGCCACGCTCGGCCTGTGCGGCATGATCGCCGGCTGGCTGATCACCAAAGGCATTGTGTTGCCGATGTTTGGCATCGCCATCTTCCCCAGCGTGTGGCTGATCGTGCCGATTGTGTTGCTGATTGGCGGCCTGATTGGCGCGGCAAACGGCTGGATCATTACCCGCTATAACGTGGCTCCGTTCATCTGCACGCTCGGCACCATGTACATCCTGCGCGGTACGGCGATGCTCACCTCGGGCGGCGAAACCTTCCCCGGTTTACAGGGCAATGAAATGCTGGGGAATACCGGATTCGACAAGATTGGCGCGGGCTATTTCCTCGGTTTGCCGTGGGCGATCTGGATGATGGTGCTGCTGGCGCTGGTGATTGCCTACGTGGCGCGCCGCCTGCCGTTTGGCCGTCAGGTCTACGCGATTGGCGATAACGAACGCGCTGCTGAACTCTCGGGCGTGAAAGTAAAGTCGGTAAAAATCTGGGTGTATGCCATCTCCGGTTTTTGCGCGGCGATTGCGGGCATCGTGGTGTCGTCGCAGCTGGTGGCCAGCCATCCGGCGAACGGAACCTCCTTTGAAATGAACGCGATTGCCGCGGTGGTGCTGGGCGGCACCTCGTTGGCCGGTGGACGCGGCACCATTCTCGGCACGCTGATTGGTGCCTTTGTGATCGGCTTCCTCGCCGATGGTTTGATCATGATGGGCGTTAGCGAGTTCTGGCAAATGGTGATCAAAGGCATCGTGATTATCGTGGCGGTGATCATCGACCAAATGCAGAGCCGCATGCAGCAGAAAGCGGCGGTGGTGGCGCAGAAAGCGCTGATTGAGGAGGGCGGCAGCCCGGCAAAAAGTTAATCGGTTGGGTGCAGGCGCTGATTTTCTGCACCTTTTTTTCTCCATCAAGAATAAATATTCATCCATGCTTTAAAATTCAGAGGTGTCTATGAATCCTTTCAAATACTCGGTAGCGGATCTGGCAGCGAAAGCGCGCGCCGTGCGCCGCCGCATCATTCAGCTTAATGCGGGCAGCCCGGCGGGCGGTCACACTGGGGCCGATCTCTCGCAGGTTGAGATCCTCACCGCGCTCTATTTCCGCATCCTTAACTGCGCGCCGGATCGCACCAACGATCCGCAGCGCGACATCTACATCCAGTCGAAAGGCCATGCGGTGGGCGGTTATTACTGCGTGCTGGCAGAAGCCGGTTATTTCCCCACCGAATGGCTGCCGACTTATCAGCATTCCGATTCGCATCTGCCAGGCCATCCGGTGCGACAAAAAACGCCGGGCGTTGAGCTGAACACCGGCGCGCTGGGCCACGGTTTACCGGTGGCGGTTGGCATTGCGCTGGCGGCGAAGAAAGATAACAGCGACCGCCGCATTTTTGTTGTCACCGGTGACGGTGAGCTGGCGGAGGGCAGCAACTGGGAAGCGGCGCTGGTGGCGGCGCATTACTGCCTCGATAACCTGGTGATCATCAATGACAAGAACAAGTTGCAGCTGGCGGGCCATACCCGCGACATCATGAATACCGATCCGCTGCCGGAAAAATGGCGCGCCTTTGGTCTGGACGTGAGCGAGTGCAACGGCAATGACATGGCGGCGGTGGTGGAAGCTATCGAAAACCTGCCGCGCAACAGCGGCAAGCCGCAGGTGATTGTGGCGCATACCGAAAAAGGCTTCGGCATCTCCTTTATTCAGGGCAAACCGGAGTGGCATCACCGCGTGCCGAAAGGGGAAGAGATTGAGTTGGCACTGGAGGAGTTGAAAGATGAGTAATGCAAAACACCTGGCGACGGTAATGGTCGAGGCATTTATTGATGCGGTTAATCGCGGCGTCGATTTAGTGCCGGTGGTGGCCGATTCCACCTCAACCGCCAAAATTGCGCCCTTTATCAAAGCATTCCCCGATCGCCTGATCAACGTAGGGATCGCGGAACAAACGCTGGTGGGCACCGCAGCCGGTCTGGCGATTGGCGGCAAAGTGGCCGTGACCTGCAACGCCGCGCCGTTCCTGGTTTCCCGCGCCAATGAGCAGGTTAAAGTCGACGTCTGCTACAACAACACCAACGTTAAACTGTTTGGCCTGAATGCCGGTGCCAGCTACGGCCCGCTGGCCAGCACCCATCACAGCATCGACGACATTGCGGTGATGCGCGGCTTCGGCAATATAGAAATCTATGCGCCATCCTGCCCGCTGGAGTGCCGCCAGATTATTGAGTATGCGCTGGCGCATGTCGGGCCGGTGTACATCCGTCTGGACGGTAAAGATCTGCCGCAGCTGCACGATGAAAATTACCAATTCCGTCCTGGCCAAATCGATGTTTTACGTGAAGGTCATGACATTGTGCTGGTGGCGATGGGCTCGACGGTTCACGAGGTGGTTCACGCCGCCGAGCAACTGCATGAGCAAGGCATTACAGCGGGTGTGATCAGTATTCCATCGATTCGACCTTGTGATACCCAACAGCTGCGCGAGCTGTTAAATCACTATCCAGCGGTGATTACCGTGGAAGAACACAACGTCAACGGCGGCGTCGGCAGCCTGGTGGCAGAAGTGCTGGCGGAAGGCGGCTGTGGCATCCCGCTGCTACGTTTGGGCATCCCCGATGGCGAATACGCAATTGCCGGCGACCGCGCCTCAACCCGTGCCCGACATGGCATTGATGCCGCCAGCGTAGTGAAGAGTGCAGCGCGCATCTGTGCAGGAGCGTAAAGATGGCAGGTTCGTTGATACTGGCAATTGATGAAGGCACCACCAACGCGAAAGCGATTGCGGTTGACCGAGCAGGCAATGTGGTGGCGCGCGGCAGTCAGCCGCTGACGCTGGAACATCCGCAGCCGGGTTTGGCGGAGCAGGATCCGCTGGCGATTTGGCAGGCGGTGAAACAGGCGGTGAGCGCTTGTCTGGCGCAGTGTGCGGGGGCGCACGTGGCGGCGGTGGCGATCAGCAACCAGCGCGAATCGGTACTGATCTGGCAACGACATAACGGCCAGCCGCTGACGCCGCTCGTCAGCTGGCAGGATCGCCGCTCGGAGGCATTTTGCCGCGATTTACGCGCGGCGGGTAAAGCACCGCGCATCACCGGACTCACCGGATTGGCGGTCGATCCGATGTTCCCGGCCGGCAAACTCACCGGCATGCTTGCCGCCTTGCCGAATGGATTCGCGCGCGCCCAGGCCGGTGAACTCTGTATCGGCACCGTGGACAGCTGGCTGAGCTGGCAGCTGAGCGGCGGCGAAAGCTTCGTCACCGATCATGCCAATGCGGCGCGCACCCAGCTGTACAACCTGCACAGCGGCGACTGGGATGATGAACTGCTGACGCTGTTCCACATTCCCCGTGCGGCGCTACCGCAGATTGTGCCCTCGGCCAGCGCGCAAGGCGTGGTGACACGTAACGATATTCCCGGTTTAGCGCCCGGCACGCCGATTTTGTCACGCATCGGTGATTCGCACGCCGCGCTGCAAGCGCAGCGCAACGGCAGCGAAGAGGTGGTCAAAGCCACTTACGGCACCGGTTCATCACTGATGATGTCGATGGCGACGCCGCTGCTGACGGAAAATGGTCTCAGCACCACGGTGGCGTGGCATGACGGCACGCTGCGCTATGCCTTTGAGGGCAACATTACCCACACCGGTTCCGGCGCGGCGTGGCTGGGCCGCATGCTGGGCATCAACGATCCGCGAGAACTCACCGCGCTGGCCCAGCGCAGCGAGCATAATCAGGGCATCTATTTTGTGCCGGCGCTCTCCGGTCTTGGTGCGCCCTGGTGGGATTTGAAAGCGCGCGGCATGGTGTGTGGCTTAACCGATGCGGCGACGCCGGAGGTGCTGGCGCGTGTGGCGCTGGAGTCGATCACCTTCCAGATCGCCGACGTGTTTTTCGCCATGGAACAGGCCAGCGGCGTGCAACTTCCTGCGCTGTGCGTGGATGGCAGCGCCACGGAAAACAGCTGGTTGATGCAGATGCAGGCCGATGTCTTGCAGCGACCACTGAAACGCGTACCGACGGCAGAAGTGTCTGCGTTGGGCGCTGCATTATTAGCGGGCCGCACTCTGGGCTGGTGGCAGCAGGGCAGTGAGATGCAAGCCTTACAGGGCGGCAGCGTGATTATGCCGCGTGAGGATCAGGCGAAAAACATGCAGGAGAATTATCACGGCTGGCTCGATGCGGTGGCGCGTTGCCGTTATCAACCGCATTGATTACCGATATATAAATCGCGCACGCTTCGTAGCGGCGCGATTTATCGCGCTTTTAGACGTTTATCTCATGCCACATAGCGCAATAAATTGCGCCGCTACGATGCTGTACGGTGATAAACGTCCAGCGCTACTGGAAACGGTTGGCCTTGTCTCGCGCCAGACGTTCCAGCGCAAAAATCACCTGCTGCAGCTGGCGTTCCTGAATCGGCTCGATGGCGGTAAAGCGAAAGCTGAGGCGCGGTGTGACGCGGGTTTCATTCTTGCTGGTCACCATGGTGCGCTCACCAATGTGCAGCAGCTGTGCTGTCACCTCGAAGTGACCGTACTCAGCCAAATCAACGCGCAGCTTTTTAAAGGTATCGCCGCGATTAAGGCCTTCTGGCAGCGCTTCGTCCAACAGCACGCCCACGCCGCCCAATGACAGATCCTGCAGGCGGAAACGCGCTGTGCGTCCATCCGGCCACTGGCTGTGGCAATAAAAAACCGGCTCCAGCGGCGCGTTAACGCGGAAGAACTCACGGCGCTGAATCTGCCACACCAGTTCGGGTAGCGACGCGGCAAAAGCGGGTAAGCCTTCGAATTCAACACGCTGTAAACCGATTAAGCCAAATTCGACTTTGGCACCGTGCGTTTCGGCGGCGATATTCACTTCGCCACCTTGCAGCGCTAAATCGTTATCCAGCGCGTTGCTGCCGAGGTCAAAGATCACCTGATCTTCATCGGCTGACAGCAAGCGGCTGATAAACTGACCGCGCGAAAAATTCACCATCAACGGGGTTTGAAAACGCAACAGGTCCTTCATCACGCCCAAAACCGCTAACGTGCCTCGCTTGAGGTATTGTTCTTTATCGGCTTCTCCCACGTCCTGCTCCACTTATCCGATTGTTATTTTCACGACTGACAATGCTGTTCGTCAGTTATCGGCGTCGCTGCGCTAATCTTTAGTCAGCTAACGATGATTTACTGCGGCAAGTTGCGATGCAGATCATAAAATCCCGTCTATACTAGAGGCGGTGAACACATTGATTAATAACGTAAGGAGCAGTACATGGGTATTCTTTCATGGATTATTTTTGGTCTGATTGCCGGGATTATCGCTAAGTGGATTATGCCGGGTAAAGATGGCGGCGGCTTTATCATCACCGTAGTTCTGGGTGTGGTGGGTGCGGTTGTCGGTGGCTGGATCAGTACCCTGTTTGGTTTCGGTAAAGTTGACGGTTTCAACTTTGGCAGCTTCGTGGTGGCCGTGATTGGTGCCATTGTGGTGCTGTGGATCTACCGTAAAGTACGAAGTTAACAGCATAGAGATTTGATGAAATCCGCCATCCCGCATAAGGATGGCGGATTTTTTTATGCCTGATTAAAAGTCGTAGCCCACCGTGGCCATAACCGTGCGCTCGGCACCGCGATAGCAGTAACCGGTGCCGTAACAGGCGGCCAGATACTTTTTATCGGTCAGGTTGTTGGCATTCACCTGCAGCCACGCGCCTTTCAGCTGTGAGTTCCATGCGCCAAGATCGGCGCGAACCGAGGCATCAAACAGCGTTACCGATGGCAGACGCGTAGTGTTCTCGTTATCCGCCCACTGTTTGCCGATATAGCGCACACCCGCACCGGCGCTCAAGCCATAGTCAAACTGATAATGGCCCCACAACGACGCCATGCTGTTCGGTGTGACATACGGCGTATGGCCATCGTTACCGTCCACCGAATCTTTAAAGCGCAGATGATTCAGCGTGTAGCCGGCGATAGTGCTGAAACGCGACGTCAGCTGATTACGTGCTTCGAGTTCAATGCCCTGCGAATGCACTTTGCCCGACGGCGTGTAAGTACCATCCAGCACGTTACGGTTGGCGACATCGTCCTGAGTCAAATCGTACACCGCGATTGAGTACATATCGCGCGTGCCCAGCGGCTGATATTTCACGCCCGCTTCATACTGCTCCGACGTGGTCGGTTTCAGCTGATTGCCATTGGGATCGGTTAACGAAGCCGGCGTAATCGCCTGGCTCCAGCTGACGTAAGGCGAGATGCCGTTCTCGAAGGCATACAGCAGCGCGGCGCGACCGCTGATGTGATCGTCCTGACGGCGGCTGGTGCCATTTTCCGACACGATGCGATCGTAGCGTCCCGACAAGTCCAGATGCCAGCGATCAAGCTGCAACTCATCCTGCAGATACAAACCGGTTTGATAGTAGCGGCGCGTCTGCGATGTCCAGTCGAAGTCCGGCATGATGCCCACTTCTTCGCCGTTCCATGCATTCAGCGCACTGGCGGCACCGCTGGCTTCGGTGATGTCGTTTTTATAACGATGATATTCCGCACCCAGCGTCACGCGATGCTGAACCGCGCCGGTAGCAAAATCGGCCTGCAAGCGGTTGTCGTTGGCCCACGCGCTGAGCGATGAACGCTCGCCGGAGAAGTAGCGGTTCAGCAGGTCTGGATTCGTTGCGTTCCAGCCGATCTGATAAACCTGATCGAGCTCGGTATTGGAGTGGCTGTAGCTGCCGGTGGAGTACACCGACCACACATCGTTGAAGCGGTGCGAGAAGTCATAGCTGTAAATCTGTTCGCGACGTTTGAACTGGTCGAGCGCACTGTCGCCTTCGTAGAAACTGTCGCTCAACTTGCGGCCGTTATGGCTGTAGAGCGTGCCTTCCGCCGGAACCGAACCGTGATAGCCGCCGGACGGATCTTTCTGCAGGTAGGCACGCAGCACTAAGTTGGTATCTTCGCTTGGCTGCCACATCAGCTGTGGCGAAATCGCATATTTCTCTTCGCGGGTGTGATCGTATTGGGTATCGCTGTTGCGCGTAATGCCGGTTAAGCGAAATGCCCACTGATCGTTGATAGCGTTGGTGTAATCAAAGGCGGCGTTATTGGTGGCGTTGGTGCCGGTCGACAGGCGGAAGTGGCCCTCTTCGGCAAATTGCGGACGCTTACTCACCATATTCACCAATCCGCCCGGCACCGTTTGGCCGTAGAGCGCGGAAGAGGGACCTTTGATCACATCGATGCGGTCGAGGAACCAGTTATCCACCTGCAGGATGTTAAAGCTGCCGCCGTCACTCATCACGCGCAGGCCATCGAGGAAGGTGTTATCGACATCGCCGCCGTGGAAACCCCGCAGCGCGATGGTGTCGTAACGCGTGGCTGCGCCGCCAAAGTTGGTGAAGACGCCCGGCGTGTAACCTAACGCCTGATTGAGATCTTGTGCGCCCTGATCTTCCATCTGCTGACGCGTTACCACCGAGATCGACTGCGGCGTAGTAATTAGCGGCTGATCGCTTTTACTGGCGCCGCTGCTGCGCGTGGCGAGATAGCCCTGCGTCGGCGAGGTGGCGCTCTCTTGCGGTTGCGCCGTTACAACAATCGACTCTTCAGCGAAGCTTGCAGCGGGTAAAGCCAGCGCAAGCGCGCACAGTACGCGGCCACGTTTGAGGGTAAACAACGAGGTCATGAGAGGTTCCTGATATTTTAATGGGAATAGCTATCGATATTAGATTGAGAATTATTATCTTTTGTCGCGAGTGTTTCAAGATGTGAGTTTGTTGTAAGAGGGATGTGAGGAAAATGCACAGGCAGACACGCACGAGTCGTAGCGGCGCGATTTATCGCGCATTTCATTGGTTGCACCTTATGCAGGTTTGGATCGCGCAATAAATTGCGCCGCTACGGTAATGTGCGGTGGCCGGGCTTATTCGCCCGGCAGGATAGAGGTGATTACTTCGCGCTAGTCAAAACCGGCATATTCGGGATATCGCCGGCGTTGTTACAGGTTTTGTCTTTCGGGCAGTACTTATCCAGCAGCTTCAGCGTCACGCCGTTGGTCCAGCCGAAGCCGTCCTGCAGCGGATATTCACCGCCGCCACCGCCGCCCAGCTGCGCGCCTTCAACCACGTATTTCTCGACCAGTTTATGCTCCTTGTCGTAGGTCGCCTGCACGTTCTGCAGGAAGCGCTGACCAATCTGCTGCGCCAGTTTCGGCTGCTTGTAATGCTCCAGACCTTCCACCGCCACCCATTGCAGCGGCGCCCAGCCGTTTGGCGCATCCCATTGCTGGCCGTTATTTACCGTGGTGGTCACCAGACCGCCCGGTTTCAGCAGCTGTTTTTCAACTGCGGAAGCGGTGCGCTCAGCTTGCTTATCGCTCGCTACCTGCATATAGAGCGGGAACAGCGTCGCAGCGGTCAGCTGTGAGTGAACCTGCTTCTTCTGGAAATCGTAATCGGCGTACCAGCCTTTTTTGTCATCCCAAAGATAGCGATTGATCGCCGCCTGACGTTTCTCCGCATCCGCCGCGAACTGTTTGGCTTTGTCATCCTGCTTGTCCAGTTTGGCGGCTTTGGACAATGTCTGTTCGAGGTGGAAAATCAGGCTGTTGAGATCGACCGGTGCCAGCTGCGTGGTGCGGATGGACGCCAGATTGTGCGCATCGGTGAACCAGCGCGAACTGAAATCCCAGCCTGATGCCGCGCCCGCACGCAAGTCGCGATAGACCTGCTGTTTATTGCGTTCCGGCGCTTTATTCGCGGTGTTAACGTCATCGAGCCAGGATTCGGTACGCGGCGCATCGCGATCGTCCCAATAACGGTTAAGCAGCGTGCCGTCGCTGAGTTTGATCACGCGTTTGCTGGCCTGGCCGGCCGCCACTTTATCGCTGTCCGCCATCCAGTAATCGTACTCTTTCTGCAGCTGCGGCAGGTATTGGCGATAGACGTCGTCACCTTTGTGCGTCGCCAGCAGGTCAACCATCAAGCTGAAGAACGGCGGCTGCGAGCGGCTGAGATAGTAGCTGCGGTTACCGTTGGGAATATGGCCATATTTGTCCAGCTCGGTGGCGAAGTTATCCACCATATCCTGCACGCGATCCCAGTGACCGCTCTCCGCCAGGCCGAGCATAGTGAAGTAGCTGTCCCAGTAATACACTTCGCGGAAGCGTCCGCCAGGCACCACGTAAGGTTTGGGCAGCGGCAGCAGCGAATCGTACTGACTGGCACTTTGCGCGGTACGCGTCAGCACCGGCCATAAACCGTTGATGTGCTCACGCAGGCTTTGCCCGGCGGGCGGCACATATTTGTCTCCCTCTTTCGGCAGCGTAAAGTTGCTGTCGACAAAGTGTTTGAGATCGAAGTTGCGCTGGCTTTTTTGCATCTGCCAGTCGGCCAGAATCGAAGAGGGATTGGATTTCGGCACCGCATCGGCGAAGGTTTTCTGATCCGGATAAAATTTAGCCTGCTGTACCGCATTGAACAACGGTCCCAGGCGCACATCCGGTGGCTGCGGTTGGTTGCTGAGCATGCGGCTTTGATCGTCGGCGTGTGCGGCGCTGGCACCGGCCAGCAACGCGGCGCTGAGTAAAAAGGTCAGACGCACGGGCGTGAATACGGCATTTTTTATCATCGGTTTTTCTCCTTGTCCGAAAAGGTGGTGTGCTAACGCATTGACCACCCGAACAACTTTAGTCGCAATCGCGCCGCTTAGCCTCGCACAGCGGTGGAAATGTGAAGCGCCCGGAATTAATCACGCGAGAAATTGCATCAAGGCTAAGGTTTTTGCTTGCCCTGTACGGCTATTTGCCTGAGGCTGAAGCAAAAAAAAGGAGAGTCGTATGGAGATAATCTGGTATCACCCGTCGCTGGCGCCGCAGGGCTGGCTGGAAGGTTTGCGTCAGCGTTTACCTGAGGCGCGCGTGCGTGACTGGCAACCGGGCGACAACATGCCGGCCGATTATGCGGTAGTGCGTTCTCCGCCGGTCGAGATGCTGGCGGGGCGCCAGCTGAAAGGCGTGTTTGCCATGGGCGCGGGCGTCGACGAAATCCTCAAACAGCTGCGTGACCATCCACAGATGCTGGCCGACAACGTGCCGTTATTCCGCCTGGAAGATACCGGCATGGCGCGCCAGATGCAGGAATACGCCAACTGGTGCGTGCTGGGCTGGTTCCGCCGTTTTGCGGAATATCGTCAACTGCAGCAGCAGGCTACGTGGCAGGAGCTGGATGGTTTAGATCGCGAGAACTTCACCATCGGCGTGCTCGGCGCGGGCGTGTTAGGCAGCAGCGTGCTGGAGAGTTTGCGTCAGTGGGGCTTCCCGTTACGCAGCTGGAGCCGTTCGCCGAAGCAGATCGACGGCGTACAAAGCTTCCATGGCCGCGAACAGCTCAATGCCTTCCTTGCGGGCACGCAGGTGCTGATCGATCTGCTGCCTACCACGCCGGAAACCACCAATCTGATCGATAGCCAGCTGCTTAACGCATTGCCGCACGGTGCCTGCTTCCTCAACCTGGCGCGCGGTGCGCATGTGGTAGAAGCCGATCTGCTGGCGGCGCTGAACAGCGGTCAACTGGCCGCCGCCGCGCTGGATGTGTTCCAGACCGAGCCGCTGCCGCAGGATCATCCGTTGTGGTCTCATCCGCATGTCACAATCACGCCACATACTGCGGCGATTACCTTGCCAGCCGAGGCGATGGATTACATTGCGGATGCCATACTTGCTCTGGAGCAAGGTCAACAGCCGGGTGGTTTGGTCGATCGCCAGCGCGGCTATTAATTCCCATTGGGTCAGGAGATGAAGATGTATCCCGTTGATTTACATATGCACACCGTTGCCAGCACACACGCTTACAGCACGCTGCATGATTATGTGGCGCAGGCGAAACAGAACGGCCTGAAGCTGTTCGCGATTACCGATCACGGCCCGGATATGGCCGATGCGCCGCACTATTGGCATTTTGTCAACATGCGCATTTGGCCGCGCGTAATTGATGGCGTTGGCGTGCTGCGCGGTATCGAAGCCAACATCAAAAATCAGCAGGGCGAGATCGATTGCAGCGGCCCGATGCTGGATGCGCTGGATCTGATCGTTGCGGGCTTCCACGAACCGGTTTATGCGCCGCGTGACAAAGCGCATCACACCGAAGCGATGATTGCGGCGATGGCGGGCGGTTTGGTGCATATCATTTCGCATCCGGGCAACCCGAAGTTCCCGGTGGATATCTGCGCGATTGCCGAAGCCGCCGCGCATTACGATGTGGCGCTGGAGATCAACAACTCCTCCTTTACCCATTCGCGTCCGGGCAGCGAACCGAACTGTCGCGCCATTGCCGAAGCGGTGCGTGATGCGGGTGGACGTCTGGCGTTTGGCTCCGATTCGCATACCGCGTTTACGCTGGGCAATTTCGAACACTGCCTGCGCATCACCAGCGAAGTGGATTTTCCGCAAGATCGCGTGTTAAATGTCACGCCGCGTCGTCTGCTCGACTTCCTCGAACAGCGCACCGGCAAACACATTGCTGAATTTGCTGATTTTTAACTTTTTGTCTCAAGGAATTCTGTTGCATGAATGAGTTTTCCATTCTCTGCCGCGTCATCGGCTCGCTGTTTAATCGCCAGCCGCAGGATCCGCTGCTGGTGCCGCTGTTCACTCTGCTGCGTGAAGGCAAACTGCAACAGCAGTGGCCGCTGGAGCAGGACGAACTGTTGACGCGCCTGCAGCAGAATAGCGATCCGCAGGCGCTGGCCGCCGACTACAACGCGCTGTTTGTTGGCAGCGACTGCAGCGTGCCGCCGTACGCATCACAGTGGCCGAACGGTGTTGCTGAAGCAGACGTGCGTGCGTTTCTCAGCGCGCGCGGCATGCCGCTGAGCGAAGCGCCTGCCGATCACTTTGGCGTGCTGCTGCTGGCGGCATCGTGGCTGGAAGATCAGTCGGCAGAAGATGAATCAGCCGCGCAGCTGGCGCTGTTTGATGAGTATCTGCTGCCGTGGTGCGGCGCGTTCCTCGGCAAAGTGGAAGCGCATGCAACCACGGCGTTTTACCGCACGCTGGCGGCATTGAGCCGTGAGGCGATGCAGGCGATGTACGACGAACTGAATGAAGAGCAGGGCGACGAGGCGTAATCGTTACCAGCTTGCTGCGCTGCTGCCGAGCTTCACGCCTGGCGTCGCGCAGATCATTGGCGTGCCGGGCAAATACGCTGCGGCACGCAATCTCGCAGCAATTCCCCACTGATTGATCTCTACTGCGCTCAGCGCGTCATCGCGCTGCGCGTGGATACCGTTTTGCGCATTCTGCGGCGCGGCGCCGAACTGCTGCAACAGCCGCGCGGTGCGCGCCAGCGATAAACGTGCCTGCCAGCCAACGCCGTTGGTCAAGCGCTGACGCAAACCTTCCAGCACCGCGGCGGCCATCAGATAACCGGTGGCGTGATCGAGCGCCTGCACCGGCAGCGGCGTCGGTTGATTATTGCCGCTCCAGCGCATGCCTTGTTCGGCGATGCCGCAGCCCATCTGTACCAGACTGTCGAAGCCGCGCCGGTTGCGCCACGGCCCGCTCCAGCCCCACGCGTTCAGACTGACATCCACCAGGCCCGGCGCGAGTTGGCGGCGCGTATCGGCATCCAGCCCGAGTTTTTCCAGCGCATCGGCGCGATAACCGTGTACCAGCACATCGCTGTGCTGCAACAGCTGGCGCAGCTGCTCGCGCCCCTCGTGGGATTTGATATCAAGCCGCGCACAACGTTTGCCGCAGGTGATCTCCTCTTCCAGCGTTGGTTCGTGCCAGTCGGGCGGATCGATGCGCAGCACCTGCGCGCCGAGGCTGGCGAGAAAACGCGTCGCCACCGGTCCGGCAATGATGCGCGTGAGATCCAATACGCGCACGCCGAGCAGCGGCCGCGCGGGCGATAATGACCAGGCTGGCGTCGGGGCGGCGTCGGTGGCCTGTTGGGCAATCAACGCTTCCTGCTGCACGGCGCGGCCTTGCGGGTGTTGCAGCCATTGCGCTTCGCTGCGCATCTGCGCGGCGCAGCCGCCGGCATCAATCACCGCCTGTTCCAGCGTGGCGGCGGACCAGCGGGCCACCGCGTCGGCCAGCGCGGCACGATCGGCATGTTGGCCGAGCACGCGCTCCATCGCCGCACGATGATGAGCTGCGTTGGTGTGCAGGCGGATCCAGCCGTCGGCGCAGGCGTAATCACCGGCGAATTCATCCCACAGCGCGGCAGGCGGTCGATTAAGCGGAATCAGGCTGTGCTGAAACCAGCGCGAGGCGAGACGGACATTGACGCTGACCGGCGCGGATTGGCCAAGCAGATCGCTTAGCGCCTGGCTGGCAAGACCAATGCTGGTGGCCGCCAGTTCGCTGACGGCGAAGGCAGAGGAGAAGGTGTCGGGCTGGAGAAAAGTAGGCGAGGGAAGCGGGTCCGCGCCTCGCAATCCCTGCCACATTTGCTGCCACAGTGCGGCAGCACGTTGAGAATCCATGTTGAGTCTCCGGAAAACGCGCGAGACTCAAGCATAGCAGAGCGATTTAACGGCAGCGTAAGCGCGGAAAACGCGCGTGCATCCGCAGGTTACGCAGGTTGATCACCGCAATCGCGGTGCCCAGCACCACCAGTGACGCACCGAGAATTTTGAAGCTGTTCATGCTGTCGCCCAAGACGAAAACGCCCATCAACACTGCCAGCACCGGCGTCAGCAGCGAATAGGGCATGATCAGGTTGACGTTGTACTTCTTCAGCAGCGCGTACCATAGCGTGTAGGCGACAATCGACGAGGCGAGCGCGCTATACAGAATGCCAAACCAGCCGCGCCAGCCAGCGTGGCTCAGCGCGTAAAACTGATGGGATTCGGTCAGCCACGAAGCGGCACCGACAATCGGCACCGCAAGGAAGGAGATCCAGCCGGTGAGCGTCAGCGGTTTGATCGGCGGCGATTTTTTCACAATCATATTGCTGATCGCCCAACCAAACGCGCTACACAGCAGAATACACAGCACCCACCAGGCCGGAATGGTCGGGCTGCCCGACAGCACCGCCACGCCGCTCAGCGAAATGGCGATACCAAACAGCTGCACCAGCCGCAATTTCTCTTTCAGAATCACCATCGCCAGCAGCATAGCAATCGGCGTGCCGAGCTGAACCACGATGGCGCCGGTGCCGGCATCGGTGTAGCGCATGCCGACAAACAGCAGCGAGAAGTGCATAAAACCGAAGGTGAACGCCAGCGTCAGCAGCCACGGCAGCTGCGCGCGCGTGATGCGGCAGAACGGCACCAGCACAATCGCCACTACCACAAAGCGCATCCAGGTGAGAAACAGCGGCGGAAGTTCCAGTAATCCCCACTTCACCGCCACGTTGTTGAAAGCCCAGATGGAAACCACCATCAGAACCATTAAAAAATGCCGCACTGCCACGAGGTCTTCCTTCACGCTGTACAAAGATGATCACCGGCTAATGATGGCATGAAGGCGCGCACTTCGGACATGTCTGGCGAAATTTTTTTCGCTTAAGCATTAGCTTATGCAGGAAAAAAATAAGACATGTCGCTGATTTACTGTCAAAGTGGACGTCCGAAAGGCGACCATAACGAGGACCGTATTCGGCATGACACACACCCGCGCTTTACCTCTTGCTCTGATTCAACTCGACGTTCCGCCGCCGCAGGTTGTGGCGCAAATTGGTGAACAACCCCGCTGGTTTATCGACGCACTGCAACTGCAGCCCGATGACTATGTGATTGTGCGTCCGCATCTGGGCGATGATTTACCGGCCTTTGACCGCGTCAGTGGCGCAATCCTCAGCGGTTCCTGGGCGATGGTCACCGATCACGCCGACTGGAGCGAACGCACCGCCGCCTGGATTCGTGGCGCGCTGGAGGCGGATCTGCCGCTGCTGGGCGTCTGTTACGGACATCAGCTGATGGCGTATGCGTTGGGTGGCAAAGTGGGCGATAACCCGCATGGCTGGGAGCGTGGACTGAAACCGCTGACGCGCGATGCGCAGGCGCACAACGATCCCTGGCTGGCCAATCTACCGGGCGAGTTTCAGGCGTGGTTATCACATCGGCAATCGGTGTTAACGCCGCCGCAACATGCGCAGGTGCTGGCGCGCTCGGCGCTGGATGGCTGTCAGATTTTGCGTTATTCACCGCAGGCGCTGTCGGTGCAGTTCCATCCGGAATTCACCCGCGAGATTATGACCGCCTGCTTACCGGCGGGCGTCAGTGACGATGGCACTGTACTTTCGGGCGAAGATTGGTCGCGCGAACTGTTGCGCAGCTTCTGGCTGCAAACGCGGCCGCAGCCGCGCGCGCAGGCTCAGGGCGCGTAGTTACGCGTGCAGCGATAAACCCACGCGGGTGGCATGTTTTTCAGCACCCGCTGGCGTTCCCAGGTGAAGTAGCGTGACAAATTCGGCTGGGTGAACGAGGTGTACTGAAACTGCACGAATACGCCGCGTGGACCCAGCGCATCATGCACCGCACTGAGAATGTTGTCGCGCGTGGCGGGCGGTAATGACAGCAGCGGCAGACCAGAGAAAATCACATCATATTCCCCGGCGAGATATTCCGCCGAACAGGCGCGTACCTGCATGCGCGCATCGGGCAATCCACGCAGGCTTTTCACCAGTTCCGGGCTGATTTCGAACACATCAAGCTGTGCTTGCGGTGACATACGCGCCAGCACGTGACGCGTGAGCACGCCATCACCGGCGCCGAGTTCGGCGATACGCAGGCTGTTATCCCAGTTCACCGCATCGCACATGGTGCGGCACAGCGCGGCGGAAGAGGGCGTGATGCTGCCCATTTTGCGCGGGTTGCGGATAAATTGCTGAACAAAGTTCGCTTTGGCGCGCATTAACGTCAGGGCTGAAGCCAACATCTGTTTCTCCTGGTTAGTATCCTGCTTCATATTGACCACATATTTCGCCCATGTTCCGCTTTTTGCTGCATAAGCGGGAAAACTCGGAATTATCTGTAGCGCCTGTCGCGCGCCACATTTCCCTCGGTGCGGTCACAGTTTCCCCTTCTGCGATCTGACAGGCTGGCGTTGATCGCTCAATGTTAATAACAGGTTTCATAGTTGTTAATCGCCACTCTGTCCCGCAAGGAGAAACACCATGCGTTACGCTGCTCCGGGAGAACAAGGTTCTCTCATTACTCTGCAATCGCGTTATGGCAACTTTATCAACGGCGAATTTGTTGCGCCGGTGAACGGTAACTACTTCGTCAACACCTCACCGATCAATGCTTCTACTATTGGCGAGTTTCCCCGCTCGGACCGCGCCGATATCGATAACGCCGTGGCTGCCGCCCAGGCCGCTGCCGATGCGTGGGGCAAAACCTCGCCGCAGGCACGCTCGCTGGTGCTGCTGAAAATTGCCGATCGGCTGGAAGAGAATCTGGAATATATCGCGGTCAACGAAACCTGGGATAACGGTAAGCCGGTACGTGAAACGCTGGCGGCGGATCTGCCGCTGGCGGTCGATCACTTCCGCTATTTCGCTGGCTGCGTGCGTGCACAGGAAGGCACCGCCGCTGAAATCGATGAGTTCACCGCCGCCTATCACTTCCACGAACCGCTGGGCGTGGTGGGGCAAATCATTCCGTGGAACTTCCCGCTGCTGATGGCGGCATGGAAACTGGCGCCGGCGCTCGGCGCAGGTAACTGCGTGGTGCTGAAACCGGCCGAGCAAACGCCGCTGTCGATTACGCTGTTTATGGAAGTGATCAAAGATCTGCTGCCGCCGGGCGTGATCAACGTGGTACATGGCTACGGCAAAGAGGCGGGCGAAGCGCTGGCGTCGCATCCGGGCATCGCCAAAATCGCCTTTACCGGTTCCACCGCCACCGGCGGCCATATTCTGGAGCTGGCGGCGAAAAGCCTGATCCCGTCCACCGTTGAACTGGGCGGCAAGTCGCCGAACATCTTCTTCGAAGACATCATGGATGCCGAAGAGAGTTTCATTGAGAAAGCAGCAGAAGGCGTGGTGCTGGGCTTCCTTAATCAGGGTGAAGTTTGTACCTGTCCGTCGCGCGCGCTGGTGCAGGAATCGATCTTTGAGCCGTTTTTGGCGGCGGTGATGAAGCGCATCAAAACCATTAAACGTGGCGATCCGCTGGATACCGAAACCATGATTGGCGCGCAGGCGTCGCAGCAGCAGTTCGACAAAATCCTCTCTTATCTGGAGATCGCGCAGCAAGAGGGCGCGCAGGTGCTACACGGCGGCGGTGTAGAGAAAGTGGGCGAAGAGTTTGCCAGCGGCTACTACATCCAGCCGACGCTGCTGAAAGGCGATAACAGCATGCGCGTGTTCCAGGAGGAGATTTTTGGCCCGGTGGTTGGCGTGCTGACCTTTAAAGATGAAGCGGAAGCGCTGGCTATCGCCAATGATTCGATTTACGGACTTGGCGCAGGCGTCTGGACGCGTGATATCAACCGCGCCTATCGTATGGGCCGCGCCATCAAAGCCGGTCGCGTGTGGACCAACTGTTATCACCTCTATCCGGCGCACGCGGCGTTTGGCGGCTATAAGAAATCGGGGATTGGCCGCGAGACCCACAAAATGATGCTCGACCATTATCAGCAAACTAAAAACCTGCTGGTGAGCTACAGCACGCAACCGCTCGGTTTCTTCTGATGGTAAAAGGCAGCGGTATTATCCGCTGCCTTTTCATCTCTTCGTCATCTTGCCGCTGCAGGATAATCACATCGCCAGAATTTTCTGATTAAAGTGGCATCTTTAAGCCAGGTCTTGTGTGTTTAAAGGGTGCGATTGGGCAGAATAGCGCACCTATTTTCAAGGAGATCCCATGAACACGTTGTATAACTACCTGGAACAGCATGATGAGATGCTGGACGGTGTGGAGCAAAATATTATTACCGTTAACCTGCCTGGACGTCAGGCGGTGTATGTGATTGGCCAGAACGATGCCGACCTGCTGCTGGAAGTGAAAGCGCGCGAAATCGCCACGGCGCAGCGCATGGAAACATTGCGTCAACTGGAGAGCCAATTCCGTTTTTAACTTTTCTGCTTTGCCTCATTCGATGATCAATTCGTCAGAAATTTCGCAATAAAAAAGCCGCTATCAAGAGATAACGGCTTTTTTGTGGTGCGATGCGTAGATTACTTCACGCAGGCGGCACAGTTGTTGTGAATCTGCTGGAAGAAGTCGTTTCCTTTGTCATCCACCAGAATGAATGCCGGGAAGTTTTCCACTTCAATCTTCCAGATCGCTTCCATACCGAGCTCGGCATACTCCACGCATTCCAGACTCTTTATACTCTGCTGTGCCAGCACCGCTGCCGGGCCGCCGATGCTGCCCAGATAGAAGCCGCCGTGTTTTTGACACGCATCGGTAACCTGCTTGCTGCGGTTGCCCTTCGCCAGCATCACCATGCTGCCGCCGTTGGCCTGCAACAGATCTACGTAGGAATCCATACGACCTGCGGTGGTTGGGCCGAGTGAACCGGAGGCATAACCTTCTGGCGTCTTCGCCGGACCCGCGTAATAGACCGGATGATCTTTGATGTACTGCGGCAGACCTTCGCCGTTATCGATGCGCTCTTTCAGCTTGGCGTGCGCAATGTCGCGCGCCACGATGATGGTGCCGTTAAGCGACAAGCGGGTGGAGACCGGATAAGCCGACAACAGCGCCAGAATCTCGCTCATCGGCTGGTTCAGGTCAACATGCACCACTTCGCCTTCGCCCTGCTGACGCAGCTCTTCCGGAATATAGCGGCCTGGATTGTCTTCCATCTTCTCAATCCAGATGCCTTCACGGTTGATCTTGGCTTTGATATTACGGTCAGCGGAGCAGGAAACACCCATACCGACCGGGCAGGATGCGCCATGACGCGGCAGACGCACCACGCGGATATCGTGCGCAAAGTATTTACCGCCAAACTGCGCGCCGAGGCCCAGCTCCTGCGAGGCTTTCAGCAGCTCTTCTTCCAGCTGAATGTCGCGGAACGCCTGACCATGTTCGTTGCCTTCGGTCGGCAGCGAATCGTAATAGTGGGTAGAGGCCAGCTTGACGGTTTTCAGCGTACTCTCCGCTGAAGTCCCACCAATCACGAATGCGATGTGGTACGGCGGACAGGCCGCGGTGCCCAGCGACATCATTTTATCGATCAGGTAGTTCTTCAATTTGGCTGGCGTAATCAGCGCTTTGGTTTCCTGATACAGATAGGTTTTATTGGCGGAACCGCCACCTTTAGCAATGCACAGGAATTTGTATTCGTCGCCATCAACGCTGTAAAGGTCGATCTGCGCCGGCAGGTTGGTGCCGGTATTCACCTCTTTATACATATCCAGCGCGGCATTCTGTGAATAGCGCAGGTTATCTTCAATAAAGGTGTTGTAGACGCCTTGCGACAGCGCGGCTTCATCGCCGCCGCCGGTCCAGACGCGCTGGCCTTTTTTGCCCATGATGATTGCGGTGCCGGTATCCTGACAGGTTGGCAGCACGCCTTTCGCGGCAATTTCAGAGTTACGCAGGAACTGCAGGGCGACGTATTTGTCGTTCTTGCTGGCTTCGTCGTCGGCAAGAATGGACGCGACCTGCGCTTGATGCGAGGCGCGTAGCATAAAGGAAGCATCGTGGAATGCCTGCTTCGCCAGCAGCGTCAGCGCTTTGGGATCGACTTTCAGCACTTCTTCGCCATCGAAGTTGGCCACCGAGACGTAATCAGTGCTCAGCAGATAGTATTCGGTATCATCTTTGGCGAGAGGAAAGGGATTCTGATAATAGAAGGGTTTGTTCGACATGTTGGCTCACTTAGCTTCGTGTGGCCCGCCAGCATGACGGGCGACAAATTAGGCAGTCTGTTATTCGATTTTCTCTCGCCAGCCCTCCGTGGGGGCTGACTGGCGAGTATCATAACATTTTCACGGTAATGCGCGGCTCCGTTTTTAACATCGAAGCAACATCATCAGAACATCATCACCATCCATGGATAGGCGACAACCATCAGAAGAACCAGGAACAGCGCGCCGAAGATGGTGCCCAGGCGCCAGTAATCTTTGGTTGGCAGATAGCCGCTACCGTAATAAATCGGGCTTGGGCCGGTGCCGTACGGGGTGATAATGCCCATCACACCCAGAGAAACACACATCATCAGACAGAACACCGGCATGTTGATGCCCGGAATGGATGCGGCGATGGTCAGCATCGCAGGCAGCAGCGCGGTGGTATGCGCGGTGGTACTGGCGAACAGGTAATGGAGCAGGTAGAAGGCGATTAACAGCACCACTGCGGAAACCTGTGGGTCGTAACCATGCAGCAGCATCGCACCTTCTTTACCCAACCAGGCGATAAAGCCGACGCGCGCTAAACCATCAGCCAGCGCGACCAGCGTGGCGAACCAGGCGAAGGTATTCCAGGCGGCTTTATTGCTGGTGATGTCATTCCAGTTTAGTACACCGGTCCAAAGCATCAGCACGATAACTAACAGTGCGGCCATCGCTGGCTCAATCCATGCGGTGGCGAAAATCCACATCATCAGCGCCGCCACCACGAAGCCCAGCAGCAGGATTTCGTTACGTTTCAATTTACCGAGTTTTGCCAGCTCAGCGGTGGCCCAACGTGGCACTTCATCATTGACTTTCACTTCTGGCGGATAGAGCCAGTAAGCCAGCAGCGGCATGGTGAGAATCAGCAACACACCCAGCGGCAGGAAGGCGAGGAACCACATGCCCCACGAGATATCAAAGCCGACCACGCTTTTCACCAGCGCCAGCGCCAGCAGGTTCGGTGCCAGAGCGGAAAGGAACATCGAACTGGTGATACAGGCGGCGGTGATCGCCACCCACATCAGGTAAGAACCAATCTTACGTGCGCTCGGGTCATTGGGTTTTGAACCGTAAAGCGGCGGTAGGTTGGCGATGATTGGATAGATAGTACCGCCACTGCGCGCGGTGTTTGACGGCGTAAACGGTGCCAGCAGCAGGTCAGCAAAGGTAATGGCGTAACCCAGCGTCAGGCTGCGACGGCCGAGATATTTCACCAGAATCAGCGCCAGGCGGCGACCAAACTGGGTTTTATCGTAGCCAGCGGCGAACATAAAGGCACCGAAGATCAGCCAGACCGTGGAGTTGCCGAAGCCACTCACCGCCCATTTGAACGACTGCGCCGCGGTTTTGAACTTGGGATCCGCCAGTTCTGCCGGGCTAAACAGCACCCATTGGCTGAAAAGCGCAATCACCACCACGCCGGTTAAACCGATAACGGCACCTGGCAGCGGTTCGAAAATCAGTCCCACAATAACCCCGACAAAAATGGCGAAGAAGTGCCAGGCGTAAGGTTCCAACCCCGCAGGAGTCGGCACCAGCAGCAACAGCACAGCCACAATAATTGGCAGGCACAACATTATCAGGCGGTTCTTTTTCTTCCCCGGTGCCGCGGGAGGCGCGGTAAGGGATTCACTCTGGGTTGTTTGTGTGTTCATAGTTTTGTCTGCAAGTTATGGAGAATGCGTATATACGCCCCGAACCAAGCTGGTTTTTTTAGTTACAAAACTCTTTTAACAGATTAGTCGTGACATTTAAAACTGAGTTTTAATAAATCGCTGTTTACAAAATTCGATGCGCGAATTATCTAATGGATGCGCCTATGATGCGATTAATTAAAATATCTATTTTGATCTAGATCAATAAAATTTATTGGTGGTTTTTTTGCTTTAAACATGCGCGCCTTAATAAACGAACCATTAGGTGAAAATTAACTGTGTGAGGTGAATAAAACGGCACAAATCAAGCAAAAAACAGAGAAAGGAGACGATTTATCTTTATGATAAGGCTAGATTTGTTTTAAATGTAAGGAAAAAGTTGATTTTTGTCAAGTCTTGGTTAAAACTTAGCGGAGCGCAGCTTTCAGCAATAAGCATCAAATATTATTTCCATGCGTAAAACTTATATAACTAACGAATAAGGTTATGTAAGTAAATAAAATGGTATATTTACGCCATGAAATCGGACCACTCAAATAATTATAAATTTCTCCGAACCGCCAAAGAATTGAATACAAAGTTTCTTAATTCTGGAGTTGCTCATCATGAATACGCTCACCCCGATTCTTAATCCGCTTACGCTACCGAAAGGTGCGGTGCTTAAAAACCGATTGGTTATGGCACCGATGACCACCTGTACCGGTTATTACGATGGCGGTGTTACCAGTGACCTTGTCGAATATTATCGCGTGCGTGCCGGCAGCATCGGTACCGTCATTGTAGAGTGCTGCTTTATTGATAACCGTGGCCCTGCGTTTCCAGGCGCGCTCGGTATCGACAGCGACAACAAAATCCCCGGTCTGGCGAAAATCGCTCACGCCATCAAGTCGCAAGGCTCCAAAGCGGTTCTGCAGATTTATCACGGCGGCCGCATGGTGGAACCGGCGCTGATCGGCGGTAAAACCCCGGTCGCACCGAGCGCCATCGCCGCACCGCGTGACGGCGCCACTAAACCTCAGGCGCTGACTGCAGAAGAAGTGGATGTGATGATCACCAAGTTTGGTGATGCGGTGAACCGTGCGATTAAAGCCGGCTTCGACGGCGTGGAGATCCACGGCGCCAACACCTATCTGATCCAGCAGTTCTACTCGCCAAACTCTAACCAGCGCGACGACAAATGGGGCGGCAGCCGCGACAATCGCGCGCGCTTCCCATTGGAAGTGCTGGAAATCACCCACAAAATGGCTGACCGCTTCGCCGCGGCAGACTTCATCATCGGCTATCGCTTCTCTCCGGAAGAGCTGGAAGTGCCGGGCATCCGCTGGGACGACACGCTTTATCTGCTGGAGAAACTGGCGGAGCGCGGTCTTGACTACGTGCACTTCTCGGTGGGTCAACTGCTGCGTCCGTCGATTGTTGACACTCAGGATCCAACGCCGCTGATCACCAAATATCTGGCACAGCGCTCACCTAACCTGGCGAAAGTGCCGGTGATTGGCGTCGGCGGCATCGTCAATAAAGAAGATGCCGAGAACGCGCTGGAGCACGGTTTTGATTTAGTGGCGGTGGGTAAAGCCTGCATCGCCTATCCGGACTGGACCGATCGCGTCATCAAGAATCAGCACATGGAGCTGTATATCGACAGCACCAAGCGCGAAGAGCTGACCATTCCAGAACCGCTGTGGCGCTTCTCGCTGGTGGATGCGATGATCCGCGACGTCAGCGATACCGGCCGTAAATACAAAGCGGGCGTTTATCAGGCCAAAGTCGAAGCCGAAGCGCTGAAGCTGAAAATCAACGTTACGCTCGATACCGACCGTATCACCGACATCTCGCTGGTGCCGGATCCAAGCCTCGACGTCGACTTCACCAGCACCTTCGAAAGCCTGCGTGAACGCATTCTGGTAGCGAACAGCCCGCACGTTGACGCCATCACCGGCGCCACCACGCAGAGTGAAGCGCTGAAAAAAGCGGTATCACGCGCCATGACCACTTCAAGCAAAGAGTATGTGATTGAAGAGGGCGGTAATCCGAACGCACCGGTGAATTACGATGTGGTGGTGGTGGGCACCGGCGGTGCTGGTCTGGCGGCGGCGATTCAGGCGCATGACGATGGCGCACGCGTGGTGATCATCGAGAAGATGCCAACCATCGGCGGTAACACCATCAAAGCCTCGGTCGGCATGAACGCGGCGGAAACCCGTTATCAGAAGCTGAAAGGCATCGAAGACAGCAAAGAGCTGTTCTACGAAGAGACGCTGAAAGGCGGCAAGTTCAAAAACAATCCAGTGCTGCTGCGCGAGTTTGTTGAGCAGGCACCGGAAGCGATTGAGTGGCTGGCCGCGAAAGAGATCGAGCTGTGCGACATCACCATCACCGGCGGCATGAGCATCGATCGTACGCACCGTCCGGAAGACCGTTCTGCGGTCGGCGGCTTCCTGATCAGCGGCCTGGTGAAAAACGTTAACCAGCGCAATATCGAAGTGCTGCTGGAAACCTCGGTGGCCGAAATTCTGGTGGAAAACGGCGCGGTCACCGGCGTGAAAGTGGTGGATGAGTATAACGACAGCCGCATTATCAACGCCAAAAGCGTGATTGTGGCGACCGGCGGCTTCAGTGCTAACCGCGAAATGGTGGTGAAATATCGCCCTGAACTGGACGGTTTTGTCACCACCAACCACAAAGGCGCCACCGGCAGCGGCATCGCCATGCTGCAACATATCGGTGCGGATACCGTGGATATGGGCGAAATCCAGATTCACCCAACGGTTGAGCAAACCACGTCGTACCTGATTTCCGAAGCGATGCGCGGCGGTGGGGCGATTCTGGTGAGCCAGGCGGGCAAGCGTTTCTACAACGAAATGGAAACCCGCGACAAAGTTTCCGCTGAGATCATCGCGCTGCCAGAGAAGAGTGCGTGGATTGTGTTTGATGAGCAGGTACGCGCCAACAACAAAGCGGCTGACGAATACATCGCCAAAGGCTTTGTCATCAGCGCGCCAACGCCACACGAGCTGGCGGTGAAACTCAACATGGATCAGGAAGCGCTGCAAACCACGCTCGGTCGTTACAACGAGTTCGTGGCGAAGCAGGATGACGAAGACTTCGGTCGTAAAACTGCGCTGCGTCACCCGCTGAATAAAGGTCCGTACTTTGCGATTCGTATCGCACCGGGCGTGCACCACACCATGGGCGGCGTGACCATCAACACCGATACCGCGGTGCTGGATGCGCAGAAAGAGGTGATTCCAGGCGCATGGGCGGCCGGTGAAGTGGTCGGCGGCATCCACGGCGCCAACCGCATCGGCGGCAACGCGGTGGCCGATATCATCATCTTCGGTATCAAAGCCGGTCATAACGCGGCTAAACTGGCGTTAGGAAAGTAATCTCTCTCGCTACCTGCTACGTTGCTCATGCCATTCGGTGCGCATTAATGCGCACCCTACCGGTTTTGTAGGGTCGCCATTTATGGTGACCGAATGGTGCTTAACGTCACGTGCAGGCATCTTTTTCTCTCTGAGAAGAGGCATCAATGAACACCGACGCTGGCGTCTATGCCTATTCTGCCGTTCTGATGGGTTCGCCCATTCTACTCAAATTGTTTGATGACAATCCCACGTTAGCCCGCCACGTATTTCAACTGATTAAACAGCAGGAAAACCTGTTCACCGTTAACCGCGCTGAATCCGAAGTGATGTCGATCAACCACGCCGCAGGCCGCCATCCGGTTATCGTCAGCGAAGCGGTATTTGCCTTAATTAGCGTGGCACACGCCGTGAGTGTGCTGCCGGACAGCGCCTTCAATTTCACCATCGGCCCGGTGGTCAAGCGCTGGAAAATCGGCTTTCACGGCCGTGCGGTGCCGCCTGCGCTGGAAATCGCATCACTGCTGAAACTGACCGATCCGCATCAGGTCGTGCTCAATCCCGCCGATCGCTCAGTATTTTTGCAGCAGCCAGGCATGGAAATCGATCTCGGAGCCATCGCCAAAGGCTACATCGCCGATCGCGTGCAGGCGTTTTTACGCCAGCAGGGCGTGCAGCAGGCGCTGATCAATCTGGGTGGCAATGTGCAAACGCTGGGTTCGCCGCCGCACGAGCCGCAAGGTTGGGGCATTGGCCTTAAAAAGCCGTTTGGTCGTGATGACGAGCTGCTAGGCGTGCTGCAGGTGCAGGGCAAATCGGTGGTGACGTCGGGGATTTATGAGCGCTACTTCGAACTGGATGGCCGCTGCTGGCATCATATTTTTGATCCGCAAACCGGCTATCCCCTTGATAACGAACTGCTGAGCGTAACGGTGATTTCCGATCGCTCAATTGATGGCGATATCTACACCACGCTGCTCTACGGCATGGGCGTGGAGCAAGGGCTGGCTTATCTCGCTGACCAGCCCGACATCGACGCGGTTTTTGTCACGCGCGATCGGCAGATCATCTGCTCCTCGCCGCATCACTTTCACTTCCAGCAGCTCGATTTCGACTGGCAGCTGCGTTACTGACAATATTGCTGCAGCAGCGAATGGTATTCCGGCTGCAGGCGATAGCGGTACACCGGTCGGCCGGTCGCGCCATAGTGAATGCTGGTGAACAGAATATTAATCTGCGCCAGCCAAATCAGATATTTACGACACGACACGCGTGAAATATTGACTTCAGCCGCCAGTTCATCAGTTGAGAATTCGTGCCCCGGATGCGCATCAATCCACTGACACAGCGTGCGCAGCGTTTGCGGCGTTAAGCCTTTTGGCAGGCGCTTGTTGTCGTGCTGCGTCGCCGGGCTGCCGTGAATCAGCAGATCCACGTCCGCTTGCTGATAGTAATGCTGATTGTCCATCAGCGATTTCTTCTGCCGCCAGCCGGTCAGCGCCTCTTCAAAACGCGGGAACTGGAACGGTTTGATCAGGTAATCCACCACGCCGTAGTGCAGCGAGGTTTTGATATTCTCCGCATCGGCCGCCGACGAAATGATGATCACCTCCACCGCGCTCTGCGCCGTGCGCAGCTCCGGCAACAGATCGAGGCCATTCTCCTGCTGCATATAGATATCCAGCAGCACCAGATCGACCGCGGTATCGCTGTTGAACAGGATCTCTTTCGCCTGCTTCAAGGTTGAGGCGGTGCCACAACAGTGAAAGCCCTGAATTTGGCCGATATACGCGCGATTAAGCTCGGCGACCATGGCGTCATCATCGACCACTAACACATTGATCATGCGGATTGGTTTCCTCCATCCCAGGGAAGTTGGACTAAAAATTGGGTAAACACGCCGGGTTCTGACTCAACACTCACGCTGCCACCGACATTTTCGGTTTGCTGCTGCAGCAGAAACAGCCCGACACCGCGGTTTTCACCTTTGGTGGAGAAGCCTTTTTCGAAAATAGTACTGAGATGATCCGCTTCAATGCCCGGACCATCATCGCTCACTTCGCAGGTCAGCCAACCGTTTTGGTAGTGCAGCATCACGTGAATCTCGCCTTCAACCTGCTCGCTCATCGCATCCAGCGCGTTCTCAATCAGATTGCCGATCACCGTAATCAGCGCCGCCATCTGCTGTTCATTGCCGCTGTCGGGCAGGAAGCTGGCATCGCTGATGGTCAGGCGATGGCCGCAATCCGACGCGCGATTGATTTTGCTCAGCAAGAAACCGGCAATCACCGGCGACTTAATCTTATCGAGCAGGAAACCGATCTCCGTCTGGTAATTATTGGCGGTTTTGAGAATGTAGCTTTCCACCTGCGTGTAGTTTTTCATGTGCAGCAGGCCGAGGATCACATGCAGCTTGTTCATAAACTCGTGCGAGCGCTCACGCAGCGCATCGACGTAGTTTACCATGCCCGTCAGACGCTGCATCAGTTGACTGATTTCCGTCTTGTCCCTGAAGGTGCAGACCGCGCCGATAATCCGTCCCTGCGTGCGCACCGGCACGGTATTGCTTAACAGCACGCGGCCATTCACATTTAACTCTTCGTCACGCCGCGCCCGCCCGCTGTGCAGCACATCCCGCAGATGATCGTTGATCACCGACGCATCATAGATGCGGTCGCCGCTGATGGTGCCCATCGAATCGTTCAGCAGCGAACGCGCTGCCTGATTCACCAGCGTCACCTGCGCCTGATCGTCCATCGCCACCACGCCCTCTTTTAGCGAGTTGAGAATCGCCTGGCGCTGTTCAAACAGAGTAGAAATTTCGTAGGGTTCGAGGCCAAACAAGATGCGTTTCAGCACGCGCACCAGTACCAATGTGCCAATGGCGCCCGCCAGCGTGCCAATAAAGATGGTCCACAGGATGCTCCAGCGGCTTTCGTTGATCTGCACCGAAACGGCATCCAGCGAGATGCCAATCGCCACCACGCCAATCTGCTGATGCTGGTTGTTGTACACCGGCGTAAACACACGCAGCGCTTTCGCCAGCGAACCTTTATTCACCGAGACGTTTTCACGGCCGCGCAGCGCCGGCTCCAGATCGTCACCGATAAAGTGTTTGCCAATCAGTTCAGGGTTGCGATGCGAATAGCGGATGCCGTCCATGTTAGTGACGGTAATGAACAGCAGATTATTGGTCTCTTCCACCGCTTTGGCGATCGGCTGGATACGCGTGCCATCCGGTGGGAACGCCAATGCGCGCTGGATTTCCGGCGAGTCGGCCAGCGTGCGCGCCACCGCCATGGCTTTATCCTCCAGCTGCGCGCGCGTCGCTGCGCCAATCTGGAAGAAATAGAACATGTGCACGCTGAGCAGCACCAGCACAATCACTGCGCTGAGCATCAGGGTGACCAGCGTATTAAGCTTCATCGGCTGCTTGCGCGCCGCGATTCCTTGCTGTGAAGAAGACATGATCGCTCTCGGAGGAGAAGAGGGCGACTATTATGACGGATAAACAGCAGAAGGTCGCGTACCGCGTAGGGTCGCCATTCATGGCGTAATGCCGCTCAGTTAAGCATTGGTTTGCATATGTAAGCAGGTGCGCATGAATGCGCACCCTACGAAAAACGCGCCAATCCATGTAGGGTCGCCATTCATGGCGACCTCAACATTGGCGGTAGTGAATTAACTCGATTTAACGCGATTCGCAAAGCTCTTACGCAGCTTCTGCAGTTTCGGTGGGATCACCGCCATGCAGTAGCCGTTGCGCTGACCGGCGCCTTCCCAATAATCCTGATGATAACCTTCCGCCGCATACCACTCTTTCAGCGGCTCGATGGTGGTCACCACCGGATCGCTCAGGCCTTCCTGCGCACGAGCAATCGCGGCAATGGCTTCGGCTTCCTGCTCAGCATTCGCCGGGAAAATCGCCGAACGATACTGGGTGCCCACATCGTTGCCCTGGCGGTTCAGCGTAGTAGGATCGTGAGTGGCAAAGCTGATATCCAGCAGATCGCCGTACTTCACCTGCTGCGGATCGAAACCAATGCGAATCGCTTCGGCATGGCCGGTCGCGCCACTGCACACCTGCTCGTAGGTTGGATTCGGACGTGCGCCGCCGGTATAACCACTCTCGACTGACTCAACGCCAATCACATCTTTAAACACTGCTTCAGTACACCAGAAACAGCCACCCGCGATCACCGCATATTCGGTTGCCATTATATCTACTCCTGTCAGGGCGAAAGGTTAAAAGTGGGGGCAAGCCTATATCAATTCAAGCAGTTAAATTAACATTTCTGGCTTAAAGTCGCCGCGCTTGTCGAGCCGCAAATTGCTCATCACGCTGAAGCGTCCTTCACCCGTGTAGTGCAGCGTCGGCGGAAACTCCGGCGTTTCGGCCACCTGCGCTTTGACGATCTCAAAGATAAAGAAGTTGTAGTTATCCACCATCGAATCGTCATACAGCTGGCACTCGAAGCTGGCAAAGCACTCGTCGATTAACGGCGCGTTGACCACGCTGGCCGGTTCGGGCGTCAGGTTGAAGGCATCAAACTTATCGAGACGATCTCCGTGGCTGTTACCGATCGCCACCACGCTGTCCACCAGATTGGCCGACGGCACGTTAATCACGCACTGGCCGCTCTGGCGAATCAATTCATGACTGTAATTGCCGCCGGCAATCATGCAGCCAACCAGCGACGGCGAGAACTCCAGAATGGTGTGCCAGCCGAGCGTCATGATGTCGCGATGATCCTCAAACTGAGAACTCAGCAGCACCACCGGACCCGGCTCCAGATATTTCCGCGCTTTGCTCACCGGAAAGTCGATTTTATGCATCGGGATTCTCCTGTTGTAGGTACAGACACATTAAGTGTAGATGCCAGCCTTTACCGAGCTGAAAAATCGCGGCATGTTATCGGCTACCTCTTACCAACAGGCCAATAATATGAACAACATCCTGTGTCAGACCCTTAACCTTCGCTATCCGATTATTCAGGCGCCGATGGCAGGCGTCTCGACGCCGGAAATGGCGGCGGCGGTGAGCAACAGCGGCGCGCTGGGATCGATCAGCGTGGGCGCTTCAACGCCGCAGCAGGCGGATATGATGATCCGCAAAACGCTCGCCCTGACAGCCGCGCCCATCAACGTCAACGTCTTCTGCCACGCGCCGGTGCAGCGCAATCCACAGCATGAACAGGCGTGGATCGCCCGCTTTCAGCCGGTGTTTGCTCGCTATGAAGCGACACCGCCCGATGCGCTGTCAGAGATTTATCAAACGTTCGTGGATAACCACGCGATGCTGGATGTGCTGCTGGACACCGCGCCCGCCGCCGTGAGTTTCCACTTTGGGTTGCCATCCGCCGCTGTTGTGCAGCGCTTGAAAAGTCGCGGCATTATCACGCTGGCCAGCGCCACCAGTATTCGCGAAGCCCAGGCAATTGAAGCCGCCGACATCGATTTTATTGTGGCGCAGGGCATCGAGGCGGGCGGGCATCGCGGGATATTCCATCCAGAAAATGACGATCAGCAGCTCAGCACCTTTACGCTGGTGCAGGCGATTCGCCGGACGTCGCGGCTGCCGGTGATTGCCGCCGGCGGCGTGATGGATGGCGCGGGCATGGCTGCCATGCTCAAACTGGGCGCGGCGGGTGTACAGCTGGGTACGGCGTTTATCCTGTGCCCGGAATCCGCCGCTAACGCGGCGTATCGTCAGGCGCTGAAAAGCGCGCAGGCCAACAGCACCGAGATGATTGCCGCCATTTCTGGCCGACCGGCAAGATGTCTCACCAACGATTTTTGCCGTCTGGCGCGCGAGTTTGCGCAGGACTCCATTCCACCTTATCCACTCACCTACGCGCTGGGCAAAGCGCTCGCCACCGCAGCCGCCGCCAAAGGCGCGCATGGCTTTGGCGCGCAATGGGCCGGGCAGGGCGCCATGCTGGCGCGGGAAATGCCGGCGGCAGAATTAATTAACACGCTGGTGGCAGAGTGGCAGGCGGCGTAACGCGGCTTATCTGCCGCGACAATCTATAGGGTTGAGGAGCCGATGATGACAAACCCAGCCGGGATAAATCCCGGAGAACAGGTCGTTTTATACGACGGCGTATGCAAACTGTGCAACGCGTGGGTGATGTTTCTCCTGCTTCACCGCATTCCGCGCCATGTACGTTTTGCGGCGGTTCAGAGTGAGCAGGGGAAAGCACTATTAGGTTTTGTCGGTCTGCCAGATGAAGATATTCGCACCATCGTTTTGATTGATGGGCAAAATCATTGGCTCCGTGCGCAGGCAATTTTCCGCATCATGCAATGTATGCCGTGGCCGTGGCGCGTTTTGTCTGTCGTGAGGTTTATGCCTGACGTTATCAGCAATTATTGTTACGACCGCATTGCGCTAAATCGCTATCGGCTTTTTGGTCGCTACGACAATCATTACCCAATCAAATCCGATTATCACGGACGATTTTTAGACCAGTAAAAATCGTCCCTTAATCCTCGAAACGGTACGCTTGCTGCGTAATAGTTTTAGCCATCATCGATTTAATCCATTCCGTGGGTTCCCGCTTACCGCTGCGTTTGTGTGAATATATTTTCACGGTGAACCTTGGCGCGGGAAACGGCAGTCTGAATGAGGTCACATCGGTGGCCTGTTTAATTTTACTGGCGACGAAGGACGGGATCGCCATCAGCAATTCACTTTCCGCGATAATAAAGGGCGCACTCAGCATTGACGGCGTTCTGATGGCGATGCGGCGTTTAAGACCCATGCGCTCAAGATGGGAATCCAGCAATCCCTGCTTTTCATTCCACGGCGTAACAACCAGATGCCCGGCGGCAAGATAGTCGTCAAGATTCAGACTGCTGCGTTGCGCATTGGCAATCACCATAAATTCATCACTGAATAAATCGGTCTCTTCCAGGTCGGGATGATGCATGCCGTCCGGCTCGCTAAAACTCAGCGCCATATCGATTTCACCCGCCAGTAATTCAATCAGCGCCGGATTATGCGGCAAATGGCAGAGTTCAAAACTCAGGTTGGGTGCCGTATGAGTCAGCGCATGCATCAGCCCTGGAAAGACACAAAAAGCGGTGTAATCCGTTACCGCAATTCTAAAACAGTCATCACTGGTCAGGGGATCAAAAGGCTGCACCGGGCTGAGATGCCGATTTAACCCGGTTAGCGTTTCGGCAATATAGGGCGCCAGCTGGCAGGCATAGACGCTGGGACACATTTTGTGGCCTTCGCGGTAGAACAGCGGATCTTTAAAAAACTCACGTAATCGGGACAGCGCGTGGCTTAACGCGGAGGTACTCAAACTGAGTTCAATTGCCGCCAGCCTGACCGAACGATGTCTGAATACTGCGTCGAAAACGGGGAGGAGATTCAAGTCCAGTCGACGCAGAACATGATGCATGAAATTCACCTATCATTGATTTTATTGCACTTATTTCATCGAACAATACCCATTATGCTGGGCAGCATCAATCTGATTAAGTAAGACAATAATGCATGAAGATTACTATTCGGCCAGCCAATCCTGAAGACGCGGATGCCATCTACGGCATGATTGCTGAGTTGTCGGTTTATGAGCATGGATTCCAGCAGTCAGTGACGACTGCAGAAGAGATCAGGACGATGCTGTTTAATCCCGACAGTAATAGCGAAGCGCTGATGTGCGAGATTGATGGCTCAACCGCCGGGTATGCGGTGATTACGCGTAGCTACTCGGCGTGGCTGGGGCGTCGCGGGATGTATATGGAGGATTTGTACTTCTCGCCCAATTTTCGTGGTCTGGGCGCAGGCAAAGCGCTGCTGCAGTATGTCGCGCAGCACGCGGTCAATCACCAGTGCAATCGTATTGAGTGGAGTGCGTTAGATTGGGATCAGTCGGCCAGAGAGTTCTATCTCAGTATTGATGCGCTGCCGTTAAATGAGTGGGTTCGTTATCGCCTTGACGGGGCAGCATTAGAGAAATTCGCCGCCGCCACGCCGCAATAGTTCTTCTAATGCCGATCAGTTAAGCGCCGTATCAAATCACCGCACCTTCCGTAGCGGCGCGATTTATCGCGCAATGAATTGCGCCGCTACAATGTGTGCTCTCGGTAATTAGGGGTTTTCATGCCTTAACTGACGAGCATTACGCAATAGTTCTTCGCCATAAAAGGCCCGCCAAACTGGCCTGATGCTCTTGTCAGCCAAGCCAATGACGAGTGTGCAGGCCGGTGGCACTTTTGGTCCGCTTCGACGCTTCAGTGCATGCTGCTGAAAAGGGCACATTTACCAGAGGCGCTGGCGCGTCTGCTGCGGCAAAAGGGCTATTCGCAGCGCTGAGGCTTTTACGTTGGGCCAGGAGCTTCACGCATGGATGCGTGAAGCAGTTCGGGGCCGGCCAGGACGGCCGATCCCCGAACGGTCCGTCGGCACAACGTGGAAGCCGAAGGTACCGCGTTAGCGGCGCGAGGACGGCCCGTGACGCAGCAGATGTGTCAGAGCCCGCACGATTAATCCAGCCTTAAAGCCAAATTCTTTCTTAACTGACAAGTATGAGGCCAAACTGGCCGATCAATGTTATTCCCGTTACAGCGCTTGCAGGAACGTCAGCAGATCGGCGTTAAGCTGATCGGTATGCGTCACTGCAAAGCCGTGCGGCGCGTTGTCATACACTTTCAGCTGCGCACCGGCGATCATTTCGGCGGCGACTTTCCCGGTGGTTTCGAACGGCACGACCTGGTCGTTGCTGCCGTGAATCACCAGCGTCGGCACGTCGATTTTCGCCATATCAGGGCGGAAATCGGTTTCCGAGAAGGCGGTAACACAATCAATTGTCCCTTTCAGTGACGCCAGCAGCGCAATATTCAACGTCTGCGTCAGCGCGCCTTGTGAAACCGTTTGACCGGCGTTGGTGCCGTAGAACGGTGTGGCAAAATCACTGATGAACTGCGCGCGGTCTTTACGTAAGCCCTGACGAATGCCTTCAAACACCGACAAATCAACGCCCGCTGGATAATCATCGGCCTTGCCGAAAATCGGTGTCACCGCGCCCAGCAGCACTAAGCTATCCACGCGGGCTGTGCCGTAATTGTTGATGTAGCGCGCCACATCGCCGCCACCCATCGAGAAGCCCACCAGCGTGACGTTTTGCAGATCCAGATGGCTGATCAGGTCGTTGATATCCGATGCAAAAGTATCGTAGTTGTAGCCTTCCCACGGTTGATCGGAACGGCCAAAGCCGCGGCGGTCAAAAGCGATAACGCGATAGCCTTTCTCCGCCAGGAAATTCAGCTGGCTGTCCCACATATCCCCGTCGAGTGGCCAGCCGTGGCTGAACAGCACCGGCTTGCCGGTACCCCAATCTTTGAAATAGATCTGCGTACCATCCTGAGTCTTGAATGTGCTCATGTTTCAGCCTTATTGATGTCGAGTGATGAGAGCGCCTTATTCAGGCGCCACGAGATAACGAACTTCCGGAAGTGCAGTGCCTTGATGGAATCCCAGCACGCGGTTCTGAATCTTTTGATCGTTCATGGTGTAACGCTCGCGCTGACGCAGATGCTCCATCCACGAGCCAACCACAAAGGTCTCGACAAACATGCCGGGTTGCAGCATGTCTTCATACAGAGACCAGTTCAGCGCGCCGCCACGCCGTCTGACGCGCCGCATATCCTGCATGCACACCGCAAAGGCATGCGCATCGTTGCGGTTGATCTGATAATGATAGCTGACCATCACCGGCCCGCGATCGTGACGAATCTCCAGCTCGGGCAAAGGATCGCTGACCGTGCTGAGGTCGAGGTTGAGATCCGGATCCTGATCCAGCCGCCAGCGCAGCACCGTCAGGGTCGCCAGCAGCATGCCGACGGTGGCGACAGTCAGTGACAGTGGAATGCTGAATTTCGATGCCAGCTGTCCCCAGATGGCGCTGCCTAACGTCATCGAGCCAAAAAACACCGTCAGATAGACCGCCAGCGCCCGGGCTTTCACCCATTTGGCGGCGCTGCGCTGCGCGCCAAGGTTGAGGGTGGAAAGCACGGCGATCCACGCAAAGCCGGTAAAGAACTCGAACGCATTCAGCAACCAGACGTGACGAATAAACGCCAGCGCCAGCATAGTGATGGCAAACATCAGGCTTGCCAGCACCATCAGTTGATCGGGATTAAAGCGTTTGCGCATACGCGGCAACAGCAGCGCCCCGCAAATCGCGCCCACGCCGATGCAACCCAGCATAATGCCGTAACCGCCGGGGCCGAGACCCAGCTCGCGTCGGGCCACCAGCGGCAGCAAAGCCCAGCCGGCGCTACCAAAGACAAAGAAGGCGACAGTGCGCACCAGCACGTTGCGCAGAACCGGCGCGGCATGCACATAGCGCACGCCGGCGCGCACCGCCGGGAAGAAGTGTTCCGGCGGCAAACGCTGCACGCTGGGTTGTGCTTGCCAGACATACAGCACCAGAAACACGCCGAGTACCGAAAGCGTATTCAGCAAAAACACCATCCACGGACCGGCAAACGACAGAATCAGGCCGCCGAGCGCCGGGCCGATTGCGCGACTGATGTTAATGCCGAGCGAGTTGAGCGCAATCGCCGGGCCGAGCTCCTCCTTACTGACCAAATCGGGCACGATGGCCTGGAAGGGCGGAGAACTCATGGCCGCGCCGGTACTCAGCAGGAAGGCGGCGATCAGCAGCACCATCGGCGTCACCAGATCCGCCCACGACAGCAGAGTCAGACTGGCGGCGGCAATAAAGACCCAGATTTGCGAGAACAGCAGATATTTACGCCGATCAACGATATCCGCCATCACGCCAGACGGCAGCGCAAACAGAAACATCGGCAAGCTGCTGGCGGCCTGCACCAGCGCCACCGAGAGCGGATCGGCGCTCAGTGTCAGCATGGTCCAGTTAACGCCTACGTCGTTCATCCATGAACCGACATTGGAAACCACGGTAGCGATCCACAGCATGCGGAACACGCGCTGGCGCAGCGGCTGCCACGGTGAAACCGTCTGCGGAACGGGCTGCAGATCCGCCTCGGGGATGTCATGAATGTCATTAACCTGCGCCACGTGCCACCTCCGAAACTGCGCCAAACACGCGCCAGCGACCGGGGCCGGTCAGCGCCAGCGTGGTGAAAATGATCAGCAGCAGCCAGCCAAATTGTCCTTCCGCTATGCTCCAGTTGGGATGGACGAACACCATCGCCACCAGCAGCACGCCGATAATCGGCAGGCAGGCGAGGCGGGTAAACACGCCGAGCAGGATAAACAGCGGGCAGACCACTTCAGCGACGATCGCCGCCAACAGGCTGATGTAGGTACCCATGCCAAACGGATCCTCGATACGCGTCAGTTCTTCACTGAAATGGAACACCTTCGGCAAGCCGTGCACGTGCAGCAACAGCAGGCAGCCGGTGAGGCGCAGGAAGAACAGCCCCGCATCAATGCGAGGCGGCTGAGAGAGTGAATGTTTCATGGTTTAGAAGGCGAAGCAGCTGCAGCCGAGCGCGCCCCAGAAGGCGTTCTCTTCCGAAACCGGCAGGTTGGCGCCGCGCGCAATCTCGTGGGAATGCGTATGCACGCCGCACGGGCCGCTACAGTGATGCGCTTGCTGCATCATGCCTACGCGCGTGGTGGCGGTCGGTGGCGCACTGCGATAGTGGCCGGGAACCTTGACCACCGGCGACCACTCCGGCAGCACCGGAATTAGGGGCGGCGCTTCCGAGCTGAAAGAACCTGCTGCATAGACGATGTTCCCGTCGACCACGGTCAGCACCGACTCAATGCCTTTGATCTCCTCTTCAGGCACGCTGAAGTAGTCTTTGCTCAGCACCACCATATCGGCCAACTGACCGATTTTAATCTGGCCTTTTTTACCTTGCTCGCTGGAGAACCAGGCGCTGCCCTGCGTCCACAACATCAGCGCCGTATCACGGTCAAGGCGCGCGTTGACGTCGTACATCTGCATGCCGGCCACGGTGCGTCCCGATACCAGCCAGTAAAGCGCGGTCCACGGGTTATAACTCGCCACGCGCGTCGCATCGGTTCCCAAACCCACCGGCACGCCGGTCTCCAGCATGCGCGCCACCGGCGGCGTATGGCGAGTGGCCTCAATGCCGTAACGCTCGGCAAAGTACTCGCCCTGGAACGCCATGCGATGCTGTACGGCAATGCCGCCGCCCAGCTCTTTGATGCGGTCAAGATTACGCTGCGTCACGGTTTCGGCATGATCGAAGAACCAGTGCAGGCCGTTGAACGGAATGTCGCGGTTCACTTTTTCAAACACATCCAGCATGCGGCTGATCGATTCATCGTAAGTGGCGTGCAGACGGAACGGCCAGCGATGTTCCACCAGATGACGCACCACGCGCTCCAGCTCATCTTCCATGCCGGGCGCCAGATCGGGACGCGGTTCGAGGAAATCTTCGAAATCGGCGGCGGAGAACACCAGCATTTCACCGGCACCGTTGTGACGGAAATAGTCGCTGCCCTGGCCCGGCGTCAGCATGTCGGTCCACTTCTCGAAATCTTCCAGCTCGTGGCCCGGACGTTGGGTAAACAGGTTGTAGGCGATACGCAGCGTCATCTGCTTTTTCTCATGCAGCTCGGCAATGACTTCGTAATCTTCGGGATAGTTCTGGAAACCGCCGCCCGCATCAATGGCGCTGGTCAGGCCGAGGCGGTTCAACTCGCGCATAAACTGGCGGGTGGAATTGACCTGCTGCTCCAGCGGCAGTTTCGGTCCTTTCGCCAGCGTGGCGTAAAGGATCATGGCGTTCGGGCGTGCAATCAGCATGCCGGTCGGGTTGCCATTGCTGTCGCGCTGGATCTCGCCGCCCGGTGGATTGGGCGTGTCTTTGGTGTAGCCCACCACTTTCAACGCGGCGCGGTTGAGCAGGGCGCGATCGTACAGATGCAGGATGAACACCGGCGTATCCGGCGCGGCTTCATTGATCTCATCCAGCGTCGGCATGCGACGCTCGGCAAACTGAAACTCGGTCCAGCCGCCCACCACGCGCACCCACTGGGGCGACGGCGTGCGCAGCGCCTGTTCTCTCAGCATTCGCAACGCATCGGCGATCGAGGGCACGCCTTCCCAGCGCAATTCGAGATTGTAATTCAGGCCGCCGCGGATCAGGTGCAGGTGGGAATCATTCAGGCCGGGAATGGCGGTATGACCTTTGAGGTCAATCACTTTGGTGCCTTCGCAGTGATGCTGCATCACGTCGGCCAGGCTACCCACTTCGAGAAATTTGCCATCGCGCATCGCCACGGCCTCGGCAATCGGGTTGCCGCGATCGACGGTATGAAACCGCCCATTGGTCAAAATGATGTCTGCTTTGCCTAACGTAACCATAAAATCTCCTGAATAAGAGGTCCTGCCAATTTCGCAGGTGAAATGCTTGGTGGGATTATGTTCAGGCGGTGCGGAAAGCGTCTAGTTATACAAAAGGATAGGTATACCTTCGTATAGTTATACCTATAGATAATAGTTCGTGTGCCCAAAGGTTCTTACACTGCGCCCAGACATTCACCTCAATGGGCATACAAAAAATGACAACCAGTAAATTAGAAGTACTGACGCCGCACAACTGCCAGATCATCTTCATTGACCAGCAGCCGCAAATGGCGTTTGGCGTGCAGTCTATCGACCGTCAGGTATTGAAAAATAACGTGGTAGCGCTGGCGAAAGCCGCCAAAGTCTTCAACATTCCCACCGTACTGACCACGGTGGAGACCGAGAGCTTCTCAGGCAACACCTTCCCGGAACTGCTGGATGTGTTCCCCGGCCAGGACATTCTCGAACGTAGCTCAATGAACTCGTGGGACGACCAGAAAGTGCGTGACGCGCTGGCCGCCAACGGCAAAAAGAAAGTGGTGGTTTCCGGTCTGTGGACCGAAGTGTGTAACAACAGCTTCGCGCTGTGCGCCATGCTGGAAGGCGATTATGAGATCTACATGGTGGCTGATGCATCAGGCGGCACCAGCAAAGAAGCTCACGACTATGCCATGCAGCGCATGATTCAGGCGGGCGTGATCCCGGTGACCTGGCAACAGGTGATGCTGGAGTGGCAGCGCGACTGGGCGCACAAAGAGACCTACAACGCGGTGATGGATATCGTTAAAGAGCACTCCGGCGCTTACGGCATCGGCGTGGATTACGCCTACACCATGGTGCACAAAGCGCCGTCGCGCCAGAAGAGCGAGCACCGCACGCTGGCACCGGTTGCTGCGCCCGTTCGCTAAATGGTCACACAGGCGAGCGCTCAGCGGCTCGCCTGTCTCTTTTGCAAGGAGGACCGGTGAGTCCTTTACTGATTTCTCTGGCGGCGGGCGTGTTTATCGGCCTGATTTACGCCTTACTCAACGTGCGATCGCCGGCGCCACCCGCCGTGGCGCTGGTGGGCTTGCTGGGCATGATCGTGGGCAGTTCGCTGGGCGGAAAATTGACCCATCCGGTGGCCTCTGCCGCGCCCGTCGATAAAACGTCGCGCGCGATGGCCGCGGACAGGCCGCTACCTCCCGCCACGCTCACCGCAAAACAGGCGGGTTAAACATGCTGAAAACCTATGCGATATCGTTCTCCGTCGGTATTTTAGTCGGGATTATTTATGCCGTTATCGACGTCAACTCCCCGGCTCCGCCCGTGATTGCGCTGCTTGGCCTGTTTGGTATGCTGGTCGGCGAACAGATTATCCCGCTGTGCAAGCGCCTGATTAACCGTCAGCCGGTCACGCTGGCCTGGTTTCGTCACGAGTGTGTGCCTAAAATCAGTGGCACGCCGCCGCCCTCGCGTGACAAAACGTCCTGAGGACGCGCCGCAGGCAGTGAATAATAATGAAGGAACACAGCATGCAGCTGTCGCAGCGCATTGTCGTTGTTGATGATGAACGATCTGTTCGCAGTGGTTTGAGCAATCTGCTTCAGTCGGAAGGATACGCAACGCAGGCATTTGAGTCGGCTGAAGCGTTATTAGCGGACGAGACGGCGCTAAAAGACGCTGCGCTGTTTATTATTGATGTTGAGCTCAAAGGCATGTCGGGCTTTGAGTTGTTCCGTGCGCTGGTAGAGCGTCTCGAGAACCCACCCGGAATCATCATCTCCGGCAACGGCGATGAGAATATGCTCTGGTATGCCATCAATCTAGGCGCGATAACCTTTATGCGAAAGCCCATTGATATCGACCTGCTGTTCGAACATATTCGCCTGGCGTTTTCCTCCCAGGCGGCGCGCCAATGAGCACGCTTTTCCTGTCGTTAAATATCTCGGATGACGCGGCGCTGGTGCTGGCGGATGACATCGTTTTCACCCCTCTGGCGCAGGAAGGGCAGGTGGAATGGATCGAATGCCGTCACCTGATCTCCGGTGAGTGCTTTGTGCTGGCCACGGCGGCGGCCGAAGAGGCGGTGTTTCAGGTGACGCAACTGCTGAAAAATGAGTATGCGCTGCGCACCTTATTAACGGAAAGCTGGGCGCTAAAACCGCTGCGTCACACCTTATATCAGGGGCGCTACGCCCTGATTTATCCTGCCTTCCGCTACCAAACACTGGCGGATTATCTGCGCCTGCCAGCGGGTAAAATTCAGAAGTTCATCAGCTGCGCCGTGCTGCTGTGTAACGCGCTCAGCAAGCTGCATCAGCAAGGCTTGGTACACGGCGACATCAAACCGGCCAATTTCTTCTTCACCGATCAAGGCGACGTGGTGCTGGGCGGCTTTGGCCTGGCGTTTATCGAAGCGGACTCACAGCAGCCGCTGCGCGCCTCGGTGACCGGCGGAACACTGGCCTACATGTCGCCTGAACATACCTCGCGCACCGTGCACGCGGTCAGCCAGGTCAGCGATCTCTACAGCCTGGGCATCGTGCTTTACGAATTGCTCACCGGCAAGCTTCCCTATGGCAGCGCCGAAGGTGGCGCGGCTGAATGGGTGCACCATCACATTGCCTCCGAAGCGCTGCCGCCGCACCGGCTGCGCAAAGATGTGCCGCTGGTGCTCTCATCCATTATTTTACGCCTGCTAACCAAATCGCCGGAGCAGCGTTATCAAACCGTTGAAGGCGTGCTGGCCGATCTGCGCCGCTGTGAATCCAATTTGATGCCTGACGGCGTGGTTGAATCCTTCGCGCTGGGCTTACAGGATGTGCCGACCTCGACGCTGTTATCCGATGTGCTGTACAGCGACCATGCTCAGGCCAGCGAGATGCTGGCGGCGTTTGATGAGGTGTGCAGCAGCGGGAAACACTGCATGGTGGCGATTGGCGGCGCGCCCGGTGCCGGAAAATCGTCGCTGATTGCCTCGGCGCTTAAAATTCTGCGGGAAAAAAACGCGCTGCTGACGGTGACCAAAGCCGATCAGCACTCACCCATTCTGCCCTACGCGGTATTCACCTCGGCGTTTCGATCGCTGACGCTGCATCTGCTCGGGTTGCCCGCCGAAGAGATGGCGCGCTGGAAAACACACATCACGCGTCAACTGGGGAATTATGTTGGGCTGGCCGTCAATCTGGTGCCCGAGCTGGGCATCTTGCTCAACCACAAAGCCAGCGTGCAGGCGGATGCGCGCTCGCTGGATGCGCGCAATCGCCTGAATCTGGTGGCCTGCAGCCTGGTGAAAGCCTTTACGGTGCCGGGACGGCCGCTGATCCTGCTGATTGATGATGTGCACTGGGCCGATCAGGCGACCTTGCAGCTGCTGCAGAATCTGCTGCGTTCCAGCGACGATATTCCCTTGTTGCTGGTGATCTCTCACCGCGATCACGCCTCGTTGCCCTGTCCGACGGTGGTCGCCAGCCTGGATCGGATTCGTGCGGCGGCCACGCGCATTGTGGATGTCACGCCCGAGCCGCTGTCGGTGAAAAATATCGCCAGCTGGCTGGCCGGCATTTTTCACACGCGCAGCGCGGAGACCACCGAGCTTGCGCAGATCATCCATGAAAAAACCGCAGGAAATCCGCTCGCCACGCGTGAGTTTTACCGCCAGGCGGTGCGCGATCACCACATCACGCACGTCGCATCCCATAAATGGACCTACAATCCGCACGCGCTGAGAAACTGCCATTACACCGCGAACGTTGCAGCCAGCGTGCTGCAACAGCTGCAGTTGCTCGCGCTGCCGGTACGCCAGCTGCTGGGCCGATTGGCCTGCATCGGCAGTAGCGGCGATCTGCCGGTGTTGGCCGGTATTCTCGATACGACGGTTAGCGCCCTTTACGCCACGCTGCACCCTGCGGCTGAGGCCCGGCTGATCTCGCTGACCGATCACAGCTACGCCTTTATGCATGACAGCATGCATGAGGCCGCGCTGAAGATGCTTTCGTCGGCAGAAAAAGATGATTTTCACTTTGCCGCCGCGCGCTATTACATGCAGGCCGCGCGCCAGGATAACGCGCATGCGCTGCTGTTCAGTGCCGCGCATCACACCATCACGCTGCAAAACCGCGCACTTTTAACGCCTGAAGCCGCTGCGTTCGGTCTGCTGTTATTAAACGCCACCCGACGCGCGAAAATTATGGGCGATTACGCTTCCGCGCTGCGTTTCTTGCACACCGCCCGAGCGCTGAACGCAGAATCAGGCGTTGAAGAGAACGGCCTGTTTTTGTTTGAGCAAGCGGAGTGTGAGTTTTTAAACGGCAACTTATCGGGCGCGCTGGCGTTGAGTTCAGAGATTCTCGCCACGCCCGGTGCGGTCACTGATAAAGCCGAAGCGGCGACGCTGATTGCTGAAATTCATATGCGTCAGTCCGATAGCCAGCTGGCGCTGGAAACCGCGCTGGCCTGGCTGGCGGTGTTTGGCATTCATCTGCAGCGCTATCCGGATAAAGCCGAGTGCGATGTCGCCAGGCAGCTATTGAAAAAGGATGTTGGCAAAAATCCCTACACGCGTTTCCGTTCCCTGCCGCGAGTAACCTGCCACAAAACCGAAGCGGTGATGAACCTGATGGCCAGCGCCAGCACCTTCGCCGCCTTTATCAGCCCACGGCTGCAGTTCATTATCCTATGCAAACTTCTGCATCTGACGATGGAGAAGGGCATCAGCGGTGCCTCCACGCTGGCGCTTGCCTGGTACGGCGTGGTGTGTGGCGATCAGTTCGACGAATACAGCCGTGGATTTGCCAGCGCGCTGCTGGCCCGTGAGCTGGTGTATAAGCACGATTTCGTCAGCTACAAAGCGCGCACGCTGATGCCGCTGGATCAGGTGAGCGTCTGGACCATGCCGCTCAGTTACGCCATCGATTGCGCTAAAGCGACCTTTGATGTGGCGGTTGATATCGGCGATCGCACGTCGGCGTGTCTGGCGCTGCGCCATCTCACCATGAATTGCCTGGCGCGCGGTGACCATCTTGATGGCGTGCATACTTCGATCATGCGCGGCATGGTCTATGTGCGCAAAGCGCAGTATCGCGATGTGGAAGTGATTCTCGGCATGCAACTGGATTACGTGATGTTCCTGCGTAAGCCAGCCGGTGAGACATTGTCCGGCGATGATTTCCATGCGCCCGCGCTAAACGTGGTGCAACCCGAACACGCCATTGAACCGCTGTTTTTGATGCAGTTCTGGGCGCGGCTGTACAAAGGCATGGCGCACTTCTTTGCCGGTGAGTATGCCGCCGCCCATCGCCAGTTCAGCGATGCCGCGCCGCTCACTGACGTGATTCCCGGCCATGTGCATATGCTGGATTTCCACCTCTACAGCGCGCTTTCGCTCACCATACCGCTGCAACCGAATGAGCTTGATGCCACGCAGCGGCAGCAACTGCAGCGCCATCTCGAGAGAATCATCACCTGGGCAGCGGAGAACGCCGGCACCTTCGCCGACAAAGAAGCGCTGCTGCGCGCCGAACTGCTCAGGCTGGAGGATAACAGCGGCGCGGCGCTGGAGCAGTTTGAAAAAGCCATTGAGCTGTCGCGCAAAGGGCAGTTCCATCCGATCAACGGTCTGGCATGCGAACTGGCTGCGCGCTGCGCCAATGCACGCGGCATGGCGTTCGCTGCCGAGAGCTACATTAAAGGCGCGCTTGCCGCCTGGGATCGCTGGGGCGCGGGCGCCAAGGTGCGCCAGCTTGAAATGCACTATCCGCATCTGGCGGCGCACCCGCCGCAGAGCGCGTTAAACACCGTGACCTTTGAGCAGAGTGCGGCGATCAGCGACCTGCAAAGCATGGTAACGGCGATGCGCGCGCTGACCGAAGAGATTAATCTCGATCGGCTGATCCATATTTTGATGATGATGCTGGTGGAGCGCGCCGGGGCGCAGCACTGTATTTTGATTCGTCTTATCGACGGCAATGTGCCGGAAATTCAGGCGCGCGCGTCATCCACGGTGGAAGGCGTCAGAGTCAAAATCGTTAATGAATTGCCGGTGGCGACCGATCTGCCGCTGTCGATTCTCTCGGCGGTGATCCGCACCGGACAGGAAATCCGTACCGGCAGGCCGGAAGTGTTCAGCCCGTTTAGTCAGGATAACTATCTGGTCGCCTCCGGCGCGGCGGTGATGTGCGTGCCGATGTTCCGCCAGGCGCAGATGGTGGGCGTGCTCTATCTGGAAAACCGTCTAATGCCGGACGTTTTCACTGCGGAGCACTCGCGAATTGTCTCGATGTTAGGCGCGCAGGCCGCGGTTTCTCTGGAAACGGCGCGGCTGTATGCCGAGCTGGTGGAGGAGAACATCCAGCGGCGGAAAATTGAAAAACAGCTGCGCGCCAGCCAGACCTCCTTGATGCTGGGTGAAAAAATCAGTAATACCGGCACCTGGCACTGGCATCTCGGGCCGGATATCCAGCTGATTTCGGACGAATATAAACGCATTATGGGGCTGCCCACCGGGCAGGTGAGCACCTCGATGGCCGAGTTTCAGCGGCGGGTACATCCAGACGATATTCAGTGCCTGAAAGCGCTGATTGAATCCAGCGTGGCGCATGGCGTAAGCATGCAGGCTGAATTCCGCATCATCCGTGATGACGGCGAATGCCGTTATATCAAAGGCATCGGCGAGCCGGTGGAGAACTGGCCGGATGTCGCCGAATACTTCGGTACGCTGACGGATATCACCGCGCAGCGTCAGTCCGAAGATGCCGCCAGAATTGCGCAGGCGGAGCTGGCTCGCGTGGCGCGCGCCACCACGGTAGGACAGCTGACCTCATCGATCGCCCATGAAATCAATCAGCCGCTGATGTCGATTGTGGCCAATGCTGGCGCCAGCCTGCGCTGGTTGAAGCGCGATCCGGCTCAGCTGAAAAAAGCCAGCGAGAGCATTGAGGAGATCATTAACGAAGGACGGCGCGCTGGCGAAATTATTCGCGGCCTGCAGTCACTGACGCGCAACAATGTCGCGGAGTATGGATCGGCCAGGCTGCATCTGCTGGCGCGCGATATTTTGACCTTGTCGCGCCTGGAACTTGAGCGCCGCTTCGTGGCGCTGGAACTGGATATCAAAGCTGAATGGGATGAGGTGTTTTGCGAGCGCGTGCAGATTCAGCAGGTGCTGCTGAATCTGGTGATTAATGCCATTGAGGCGATGGCCGATAATGCCGGGGCGCGTATCCTGCGGCTCTCATCCTGCAATCCTGACGCTAACCTTATTCGTATTGAAGTTGCCGACAACGGCAGCGGATTATCGGCAGAGGTTATCGGTAAGATATTCGACTCTTTCTACACCACCAAAGCGGAAGGAATGGGAATGGGCCTGACCATCAGTAACGAAATAATCAAACGTCATGGTGGTGTGCTGAATGCGGAAAACCGCCCGCAGGGCGGCAGCGTATTTAGCTTTACCCTGCCGCTGAATGCGGGGAAATAGAGAATCTGATCTTCCCGCGCTATTTCGCGGGAGGCTGATCGTACAGTTATCGTTTAACGCCTGACGTTATTCATCTTGCAGTAAATGAAGTTTCTCAGCGGCTCGCACTAATTCTGAAACCGAACGCACCGCCATTTTTTCCATTACGCGGCGTTTATGCACTTTTGCCGTAATTTCACTGATGCCCATTTCGGCAGCAATCTGCTTATTTAATAAGCCGCGAATGACAAACTGCATCAATTCCATTTCCCGTGGCGTTAAAGAGTGATAACGCCCGGTGAGCACAACTCTTTCCTGTGCGAGTGCCGCGCTTTTTTCAGCCAGCGCCATGGCAGCGGATACCACTTGTATCAGGTCATCCGGCATCACCGGTTTGGTGAGAAACTCAAAGGCGCCCGCTTTCATCGCGCGAACCGTCAGGGGAATGGTGCCAAAGCCGGTGAGGAAAATGGTGGGAATGGTGTATCCGCGCGCGGTGAGATCCTGCGAGACATCAAAGCCGTCAAGGCCCGGCATATTCATATCGACAATTAAACAGCTCGGGGTACGGTAATGCGGCTGATGTAAAAATTCAGCGGGGGAGGTAAAGGTCGAGATCAGGTAGCCTTCTGAGCTCAGAAGATTTTGCAGCGCGTTGATGACGGCGGGGTCATCGTCAACAATATAAATCGTTCTATCCATAAAAACTCATTCAGACTCTTACGAGTTCTATTCACTACATGCGAGCTAATATACCCGCAAAATAGTGCGCCAGGAATGGCGAAAAACTTATATGTGAAAGTGATTATCTACTGCGCTATATGGCCTAAAAAGGGTGAGGATGAAAAGCCATGCACTCACCCGCTATTCTTAAGGTAATAAATGCGTAACCTTAAGGTTCTTCAATCCGCGATACTCTCAAGGTAGTTTGTTCGCCACGTCCATACACTTTTCCACTGACGCGAACTTTATCACTGGCTGAGTAAGTTTTCTCTTTGAATGCTGGCTTCTCAGCATTAATGATAATCGTGCCGGTATCATCACGGAATTTGTAGCTATCACCTTTCAGCTTTTCAATAATATGGCCTTCGAGCGTGACATAGCCGCCCTGACGGAAATCACGAATACGTGAAATCGGTGTTTGCGCGGTGTCTTCCGAACCTTTATAACCGGCATCCTGATTATGCTGCGGCGGTGCTGTTTCACCTGATTTGTAACCGCCTTCCGCTGCGCTCACGCCAACGCTGAACATCATTATTACTGAAGCTAAAACAACCTGTTTCATACGCTCTCCATGGATTTTCCTGCTCACACGATTTTAAGTCTGGCACAAATATGCGCGGCTGCACGCCAAACGCAGCGGTAATTGAAAAAAGCACAACTGAATTATTTATGCCAGGGTGTGTAGACGCGGTTTTTTATTTCTTAAGATAAGCGCGCCGTTAAATTAGCGCTGTGCTTATCTCCTTATTCGAATTAAAAAGTGTTACCACTCAGGAAAATAAATTATGAAAGCTATCGTCTATAACGGACCTTTTGATGTCTCGGTTAAAAATGTCCCTGATGCAAAAATTGTGCGTCCTACCGATGCGCTTATTCGTATTACCACCACCAATATTTGCGGCTCCGATTTACATATGTACGAAGGACGTACCAGTTTCGAACAGGGACGCATCTTTGGTCATGAAAACCTCGGCGAAGTGGTGGAAGTGGGGAGCGGCGTAGAACGCATCAAGGTTGGCGACTACGTTTGTATGCCGTTCAACGTCGGCTGTGGCTTCTGTGAAAACTGCGAGAAAGGTTTGACCGGTTTCTGCCTGACCGCCAATCCCGGCACCGCAGGAGCCGCCTACGGCTTTGCTGAAATGGGCGCGTGGGAAGGTGGCCAGGCCGAGCTGTTGCGCGTGCCGTTCGCCGATTTTAACTGTTTGCTGCTGCCGCCGGATGCGGTGGAGAAAGAGGAAGATTACGTGATGCTGTCGGACGTTTTCCCCACCGGCTGGCACGCGACCGAACTGGCAGGCCTGCGGCCGGGCGATAGCGTCGCCATCTACGGCGCGGGTCCGGTAGGTTTGATGGCCGCGCATTCGGCGATCATCAAAGGCGCGTCGCAGGTGTTTGTGGTGGATACGCACCCCGATCGCCTGGCGTTGGCGGAGCAGATGGGCGCAACGGGCATCAATGCCGTGGGCGACGCAGCGGTGCAGCAAATCCTTGATCTTACGGATGGACGCGGCACAGATTGCGGCTGTGAATGCGTGGGTTATCAATGCTGTAACCAACATGGGCACGAAGATAACAGCGCCACCATGAACAGCCTGGTCGCCTCCACTAAAGCCACCGGCGGCATTGGCGTGGTCGGCGTGTTTATCCCGCAGGATCCCGGCGCGGCCAGCGAGTTAGCTAAAGTGGGTAAAATGCCGTTCGATTTCGGCAGCTTCTGGTTTAAAGGGCAGTCGATCCGTACCGGCCAGGCCAACGTCAAAGCCTATAACCGCCAGCTCGCGCGATTAATTGCCACCGACAAAGCGCATCCGGCGAGTATTATTTCTCATCGATTGTCTCTGGCCGAAGGACCTGAAGCGTATCGCCATTTCGACGATCGTGATGCGGGTTGGACCAAGGTGATTTTGAAACCTTAACGCGTTCATAACGCATTTTTCGTCGCGTTGTATTTTGGGTCGCCATTAATGGCGACCCTACGAAGGATTCGCGAGGTTTTGTAGGGTGCGCATTTATGCGCACCGGAAAATAGCTATGAAATAAAGCGCAGCGGGTTTTATCAGGATTAATCTTATTAATAAAAAATTAAATAAACGGTTCGCTTAAAATAACCTCACTTTACATCCACCTCATTAATCTCTTTAAACATCATTTATAAGCGAAGCGAAATATAAATGTTTTTATGCTCTACAGTTAATAGGGTCTTAACTGGAGGAGCATGTCACATGTCGAAAGATAAAAAAGAACAGAATTTAACCCATACCGCGCCGCACAAAGGGCCAGAAACCTCTGAGCCAGGATTAGGTGATTTAGCACCGCAAGGCGGTGGACATAAACCTGCCGCTGAACCGACGCCGCCGGGCAAGCAGCCTACCGCGCCCGGCAGCCTGAAAGCGCCCGCCACGCAAAACAGCAAACTTGAGCAGCTCGATGAGTACCGTAAAAATGGTGAAAACGCCGACCTGACCACCAATCAGGGCACGCGCATCGCCAACGATCAGAACTCGCTGCGTGCCGGTTCGCGCGGACCTACGCTGCTTGAAGACTTCATCATGCGCGAAAAAATCACGCATTTTGACCACGAACGTATTCCTGAGCGTATCGTGCATGCGCGCGGTTCGGCTGCGCACGGCTATTTCCAGCCTTATCGATCGCTGGAAAAACTGACCAAAGCGGGCTTCCTCAGCGATGCCGAAAAAATCACACCCGTCTTCGTGCGTTTTTCCACCGTGCAGGGTGGCGCAGGATCGGCTGACACCGTGCGCGATATCCGTGGATTCGCCACCAAGTTCTATACCGATGAGGGCGTTTTTGATTTAGTCGGCAACAACACGCCAGTGTTTTTCATTCAGGATGCGCATAAATTCCCGGACTTCGTGCATGCGGTGAAACCCGAGCCGCACAACGAAATCCCGCAGGGGCAGAGCGCCCACGATACCTTCTGGGATTATGTGTCGCTGCAACCTGAAACGCTGCATAACGTCATCTGGGCGATGTCGGATCGCGGCATTCCGCGCAGCTACCGCACCATGGAAGGCTTCGGCATCCATACTTTCCGCCTGATTAACGCCGAGGGTAAAGCCACCTTCGTGCGTTTCCACTGGAAACCGGTGGCGGGCAAAGCCTCGCTGCTGTGGGATGAAGCGCAGAAGCTGACCGGCCGCGATCCCGATTTCCACCGCCGCGATCTGTGGGAAGCGATTGAAGCCGGCGATTTCCCGGAATATGAGCTCGGCCTGCAGCTGATCCCGGAAGAGGATGAGTTCAAATTCGATTTCGACATTCTCGATGCCACCAAACTGATCCCCGAAGAGCTGGTGCCGGTCGAACTGGTCGGCAAAATGGTGCTTAACCGTAATCCGGATAACTTCTTCGCCGAGACCGAACAGGTGGCGTTCCATCCGGGCCACATCGTGCCGGGGCTGGATTTCACCAACGATCCGCTGTTGCAGGGCCGTTTGTTCTCCTACACCGATACGCAAATCAGCCGTTTGGGTGGGCCGAACTTCCATGAGATCCCGATCAATCGTCCGGTTTGCCCGTACCACAACTTCCAGCGTCAGGGCATGCATCGTACGGAAATCGATACCAATCCGGCCAACTACGAACCGAACTCCATCAACAACAACTGGCCGCGTGAAGTGCCGCCAGCGGCGAAAGAGGGCGGATTCGAGAGCTATCAGGAGCGGGTGGAAGGCAGCAAGGTGCGCGAGCGCAGCCCATCGTTTGGCGAATATTACTCGCAGCCACGGCTGTTTTGGCTGAGTCAGACGGCGGAAGAGCAGCTGCATATCATCGGCGCTTATTCGTTTGAGCTCAGCAAGGTGGCGCGCCCTTACATCCGCGAGCGCGTGGTCGATCATCTGCTGCAGATTGACGTCACGCTGGCGCAGGCTGTGGCCACCAATCTGGGGCTGAAGCTGAGTGATGAGCAGCTCAACACCGTTCCGCCGAAAGAGGTCAACGGCCTGAAAAAAGATGACAGCCTGAGTCTGTATGCACAACCGAGCGGCGACATTAAAGGCCGTCAGGTGGCGTTACTGCTGAGTGACGGCGTGAAAGCGGCCGACGTGCTGGCAATTCTGCAGGCGCTGAAAGCGCAGGGTGTGCATGCCAAAATTCTGGCAGCGCACATGGGACAAGTGCTGGCGGATGATGGCTCGGTGCTGCCGGTCGATGCCACCTTTACCGGTCTTCCTTCTCTGACCTTTGATGCGGTGATTGTGCCGGATGGCAATATCGATGCGTTGTTGCTGAGCGGCGATGCGCGCTATTTCCTGCTGGAAGCCTACAAGCACCTCAAAGCCATCGGTCTGAGCGGTGATGCGCGCCGGTTCAAGGCGCAGTTCAACGTGCAGGACAACGAGGCCGAGGAAGGGCTGGTGGAAGATGTGAAAGCCGAAGGCACCTTTATGGCGGACTTCCTCTCGGTGATGGCATCCCATCGCGTCTGGTCGCGCAGCAAAAAAGCGCTGACCGTCGCAGCCTAATGCGCGGGGCGGAGTTGATTGCTCCGCCCCGTTTTCCTGCATCTTCAGCAAAAAAAAGCCCGCTCGTAGCGGGCTGGTCGAGATGAATACCGAAGTGATCGTGTAAACGCGTGCTGTGTGTTACTGCCACTGAGTGTGGTGGAACCAGACTACAGTAATATTTCGCAACTGGTCATAGGAGTTATCAATGGACCGAAAAATATCCGCATTCGTCTACTGATGCATGGTTTACCTGCTTAACTCTGTGGAGGGAAAGACAGAGGACAACATGCAGTTAAAAAGAAAAATGGATAAGCCGCTCTCTTCTGACGGCGGTTTACTGAAAAGCATTGTGCTCTCTGGACTGCTGCTGTTGATCACCGTAGCCAGTATGAGTATCTGGACCTTGCGTGAAGACTGGCTGGCGACCGTGCGTCAGACTCAGGAATCCGCGATGAATCTGGCGTTATCACAGTCGCGTCAGGCAGAAGATACCTTTCTGCAGACCGAGCTGTCGCTGCGTCAGGTACAGCGTGATCTGCAGCTACAGCTGGCAACGCGCATTCAGGGCCCTGACCTGAGTAACACCATGCGCGAATTACAGCGCCGTTTGCCGCAGTTGCACGGCTTGTTCTACTACGATCAAGATGGCAAGTGGATCGCCACCTCCGCCGAGCACGCCCCCAACAATATTAATAACTCCGATCGCGAATACTTCACTTTTCAACGCAATAACCGCCGCAACAGCGTGCATATCGGCCCGGTGATCAACAGCCGCAGCACCGGTGATTTGGTGATCCCCGTTTCCCTGCGCGTCAGTGATGCCAGCGGTGGCTTTAAGGGCGTGTTATTGGCCACCATCAAGGTCGATTTTTTCCGTCGCTTCTACAGCTATTACGAGCTCGGTGCGCGCGATGTGCTGGTGTTGATGCTGGCTGACAGCACGGTGCTGTATGCGCGTCCGATGCCTGACAGTTACATCGGCAAAAATCTCTCAGCCAGCCCGCTATTCCAGGAGATGCTGGCGAAAATGGATCGCGGCAGCGGGCAGTGGAAATCGGTGCTGGATGGCCAGGCGCGGATCTTTGGTTTTGCGCGTTCCGATCGTTACCCGATTATCGTCGCCGCCGGTTACAACAGCGACGATCTGTTCCATGTGTGGGTCAACCGTCGGGCACAGGATATTCTGCTCAGCATCATCCTGCTGCTGACCATCTTGCTGCTCGGCATCTTCCAGCTGCGTCAGGCGCGTAGCGTGTTGCGCTATCAGCAGGAATTGACTCAGTTGCGCGACGAACTGCACAGCGCCAACCTCGCTCTGAATAAACTCGCGCACGTTGATGGTTTAACCGGTCTGGCGAATCGAAGGGAGTTTGATCGTTTCCTGCATCAGGCGCTGGCCCACGCCGCCGCCAGCGGTAAACCGCTCACGCTGATCATGATGGATATCGATTTCTTCAAGCATTACAACGACAGTTACGGCCATATTGCCGGGGATAAGTGCCTGAAAGCGATCGCTGAGGTGCTCGCTTCCGTGGTGGCGCGGCGTTCCGATATTGCCGCGCGCTATGGCGGCGAGGAGTTTGCGCTGATCCTGCCGGATACCTCGTTCGATGAGGGCATGACGATTGCGCATCGAGTGGTTGAAGCGGTGCGGTTAAGGCAGCTTGCGCATATTTCTTCGCCCAAAGGGCAGGTGACGATCAGTGCCGGCTGCGCCACTACCGCAACGTCCGCCACTCTCAGCGCGGTAAAACTGCTGGAGTACGCCGATCACGCCTTGTACCGGGCAAAGCGTGAAGGGCGTGATGGGGCGAAAGGGGTCAATATCGATGAACCGCAAGCGTAATCGGTTTATTCCACGGCGGGCAGCTGGTAGTTGATATATTGACGCAGCGCTTTGTGCATCTGGCTATTCCTTTCGTCCTCTAAGCCGCGCTCTTCATATTCTTTCGCCAGCTGAATAATCACCTCGTCATATTTCCCTTTGAAGGTGATGTTATTTACCGCCACCTGCTTAATCATTAACTCGCGCAAGGCAGCCACTTCAATCTCCAGTCTGCTGACGTTTTCTTCCAGCTCGTTTACGCGTTCTTCATTCGACATAGGTTCTCCGGATATTATTAAGCTGTGGCTGTATCAGGGGCTGAATATCGCATTCACATGCGTGTAATTCAAGCGTGAAGCGGTTACTTCGTACCGGCAGGTCCGCTCAGGGCTTGAGTCTGTGACGCGCGGCGAAAAAGAAAAAGCCAGAGCTGTTTCCTGTTGAGAAACATATTATATGCTGTTCTCAGCAGGAAACGCGGAGGCGTGACGTGATTAAAAGCTGGAAGCATAAAGGATTACAAAGTTGTTTGAGGAAGAGGATATCAGCGGCGTCCAGGCGCAGGACGCGGAACGCATTCGGCTTCGCCTTCTGGTCATTGATGAAGCGCTCTCCACGGATGAATTCAGAAACTATCCGGGGTTTCGCTTTCATCCCCTAAAAGGGGACATGAAAAACCTGTTTTCATTAACAGTCAGGGCTAACTGCCGTATCACCTTCGAATTCACCGACGGTGATGCCTATATTCTTAACCTGGAGGACTACCACTGATGGCAATGTTCAATCCCCCGCATCCGGGCGTTCTGATCACCGAATACATCGAAGATAACAATATTGGCTTGCGCGTACTGGCGAAAGAGCTTGGCGTTTCAGCTTCAGCGCTGAGTAAAGTCGCCAGCGGTAAAGCATCGGTCAGCCCTGAAATGGCGGTGCGGCTTGAGGCGGGGCTGGGTATTGCGGCGCGCCTGTGGTTATCAATGCAGGCGGCATGCGACCTGCACAAGGCACGAGAAACCACGGACGTTTCCGGTGTAAATCTGCATCCGGGTATGAATGCCGCTTGTGAGGCGCACAGGGCAGCGAAGTAACGCACCCACGCCAGATACCTGTACAAAACCGCGCTGGCTGCTGTAATGCCGCTCAGTTAAGCATTAATTTGCATATGTATGCAGGTGCGCATGAATGCGCACCCTACGAAAAACGCGCCAATCCTTTGTAGGGTCGCCATTTATGGTGACCGAAAGAAGCTTAACTGACGAGCATTACGCTGACTGGCGCGTTTTTTTTGATCTGCTGAAACATCTTTTCGCCGAACCCGGTTCTCCAGATGCTATTAAGCTGTGGTTGTGTCAGGGCCTGAATATCGCATTGGCATAATTCAAGCGTGAAGCGCTTACTTCGCTACCGGCAGGTCCGCCAGCCGGGTGGTGTAGGCCGGGGACAGCATCTCGCGCTTCATCGACCAGGGTTTCTGAATTCCTTGCCCGGCAAACCATAGCGCGCCGCGCTGGTGGGCATTCATCTTGTCGATCAGGGCCATTAATTGGTCACTGTTATGGCGCGGCTGATATTCCGCAAACAGATCGAACTGCGCCACGCCATCGCTAAAGAAATCGCCCAGCATGACGCCGCCTTTCATATAACGCTTACCGGGAACCCAGATGCGATCTAAACAGTTGAGCGTAGCCTGAATAATATCGCGACTGTCAGCGGTGGGGGTAATCAAGGTTTGGCTGGCCGCATTGGCGTAATAAGGATGATGTGGATCGTGCGGACTGGTGCGAATAAACGTCCCGATATGACGGCAATATTGCCGCTCGCTGCGCAACTTCTCTGCGGCACGCGCCGCGTAATTGGCGATGGCTTCGCGCATATCCTGATATTCGGTAATGCGATCGCCAAACGAGCGCGAGCAGAGGATATTTTGTCGATTGGGAATCACCTCCTCAAACGCCAGACAAGACTCGCCACATAATTCACGCACCGTGCGCTCCAGCACCACGCCAAAGTGTTTACGGATCAGCGCAGTCGGGGTTTCAGCCAATTGCAGCGCGGTGGTAATGCCCATCAGGTTGAGCTTTTTCGATAAGCGCCGGCCCACGCCCCACACCTCTTCGACCTTGACCAGTTTCATCAACTCGCGCTGACGGTGTGGCAAGGAGAGATCCATCACGTTCTCGGCTTTGGTCCAGCGTTTGGCAGCCCAGTTGGCGAGCTTGGCGAGGGTTTTGGTCGGCGCAATGCCGACACCCACACGCAAATGGGTGTCCCGATAAATGCGGTCGCGAATGTCGCAGCCTAACTGTTCGAATGTCATGCAGGCGTTGATGCCGGTGACGTCAACGAAGGCTTCGTCAATGTAATGGAAAGATGATCAACCATGGACATCAATTAATTTTATTAAATTTAATAGATTATCTTCCTGCTATCATGTCCATAGAAATATGCATTTTTAATGGTATCTAGCCGGGATATGTCCATGGCCTAAAACTGCCGTCGTTATCCAATATCTTTCTCGCCAGACAGCAAGTTGACAACCAAAACGTTGGAAATGGCATGGAATGCCAGTTGTAACCTGCTGGAGTGATTTTCAATCATGATCAATCCAGTCACTACACAAGTAGACAGTTCCGCCAGTTACTGCGGCGTTAGAGGATCCAGCAGAGCATGAGTCGATGTTGAAATTATTGGCATAACAGCCCAATGGAGCGCTTCTTTCGGAGACTGGAAAATGAGTGGATACCGGTCATCGGCAGCATGGTCTTTAGATAAGCTTGCAATACAATTGCAAATTATATCAAGGGTTATTACAGTGCGCTTAGACCATACGAATATGACTGCGGATTACCACAAAATGTATCGGAAAATCGGTACTGAAGAAATCTGAAGAGGTGGTCATTTTTAATTCTGCACTACACAATGCATCAGCAATACCTTGCTTTGGGCATGGTGTTCGGCCTTTTGCAACTAAGGCTGAGCGTTTATAGGGTATATTACCTCTGGTGCTTCATTGACCAAACCCAATTAACAACTTACGGTTGTATCAATTATTGGGGGGCGGGTCAGTGATGTTTTCGTGGATTACCATTTATACTTCATTTGACCCTAGGACTACAGATGACTGGCTATCTTGAAACGATCGCTCACCCGTGGACACTTCAACACATACAAACAGCGATGATGTCTGATTTCAGTGCAGTACAGAAATCCATTGACAGAACAGATGGTGGACAGCTCTGGAATGGAATTAACGAACTTGACGATGCTGTTTGGGTATTTTCAAGAAGTACTACGGAATTGTTAGATGAAATAACTATCTTTGGTGAGAGAAGTAAGGATGTATATTTTTGGAATAAAATATATGAGAAAAATGAAAGTGACTTTGTACGTGAGGTGAAACGCAAGTTATATTATAGCACTTCATCGTTAATGACTGTAGTTGATATCGCACGTTCATTCAATAAAAGATGGCCTTTAGACGATATCTTTGAACAAAGAAATAAATTCTTTTCCACTCCGGGTCTCCATGATTTCCTACAAAATTTACGTAACTTCAGCTCCCACTGGCGTATAGCACAGGCAAACTGGAGAATTAGTCATGATTCAATCACGGGCAAAAGAACTGCTAGTTTTATTGTCACAAAAGATGAGTTGCTGGAATGGAAGGGCTGGGGAAGTAAGGCAAAAGAGTATATTGAGAGTGCAGGTGATAGTATTGATATATATGATATTTTTACTCAGTATAAAAAACATGTTCAGCAGTACTATGAGTGGCATAAAGGAGCCATTTTAGTAAAATACGCTCCTACGTTGCGCCCCTTCTTTGAGTACAAGAAAATCCATGAAGGGCTGCAGCAGAAGTTTAAGTGGAATATGATTATTTCTTTTTTTAAGCCAGGTATGAATGCATATGAACATTTGATAAGACATCTTACTAATAAACAGATTGAGATAGTTTTTTCGTATGAGCATCGCAGTGAGCAGCAAATTGATGCTCTAATTAAAATTCTGGATGTGGATGGCATTTGTGATGTGGAACTTAGAAATAAGCTAATGCGCATTTTCGGTGTTTCTATTTGAGTCGTATAATAATATGTTGCTAACTGAATTTTGAGTAAATTAATTTCTCTTAAGTATTTTAGGATTTATAAATGAAAGAAATTGAAGTTGAAGGTACGTTGAGTAGTATTACCGCTAGTTTGACCGAAGTAGCGGTAAACTTTAAAACTTTATGGTTTAGAGGTCAGCCTACTTATGGTCATAAATTACTCCCTAGTATTTTCAGGCAAGGTCCTTCTTTTGGTGTTATATATCACGAACAAAAAATGCTTCAAGAATTTAAAAGACGTTATCCCGACCAATCGAATACTCATAAAGATACATATGAGTGGCTAACGTTAATGCAACACTACGGCCTCCCGACACGTTTGTTGGACTGGTCAAGTAATTTGCTTGTAGGTCTTTATTTTAGTTGCATAAATGATTTAGATTGCGATGGTTCGCTTTTCATTTTTGACCCGACCTACCTGCATGATACTTATGAACTAAATGAGTTCCTTGAGATGCAGGTACAAGAGAAGTCTCGTGCAGATTTTTTCCAGAGACTAATCTATCGTCTTGACGAAGAACTGGATGGTAGTTCTAAATTAAATGGCATATCTATTCAGGAACTTAGAAGCAATATTTTCAAACGTTCTCCATTTTGTGGCCTTTCAACCGGTAGTTCAGCTTCTTTTGATAGCCTAGAGCTGAAGGTAGATCTAGAAAATACTAAGGATATCAATGGGAAAATGATTCCCTTCGTTTTCTCCGATGTAAAAAGAGCTTTTTCAAATATAGTTCCATTTAAAGCTCCGCACCTCAATCCTAGAATAAGACAACAACATGGATATTTCACCTTTCATGGTGGGATGTTTGTTGATGGTGATGAGTTTATTCCGGTTGGCGAACTGGAGAATGAAATGTATTCTGGGGATTCATTAATAAAAATGAGGATAAGAAAAGAAACCAAGCTTAAACTCCTTAAAGAGTTAGAATATGCAGGCATCAAAGAGTCAACTCTTTTCCCTGAAATGGAGTACCAAGCTAGGGAGATTAAAAAGTTATATTCTTTAAATTACTAAATTTCACAAAGATATAGCCTTAAGATAGTAATTTTATCTTTATTAGTATGGCAGGATAAATGTCACTTAAAGCGTAACGTGAATGCTATGTCCATGATAATTAATTGATCAAAAAACACACCTCGCTTATTTGAGTTATCTCCGCCGGGAACCTATTCCCTGTAGTCTGCTCAGATTGCACTTTTTCACATACTAAACAGGTGGATTGGGGTGTGTATGACCACTTCTAGCGTTATATCCACTTCTGCTAGGTGTTCTTTTCTCATCCTAACTTGCGCGTAATCGGCCGTGAAAATTAATTTCCTTCCTTACCAAAGGCTTCACTAAAACTTCCGATAATCGGCTTGATCGATCGAGTAGTTAGATATTACTGTATATTCATACAGCACTGTCGGAATTGCAATTATGAAATTTTTCAAACCAGAGGAAATCTGCGCCATCTTAGAGTTTCCGTTGTTCAATGACCGAGTACCTTGTGGCTTTCCGTCACCAGCTCAGGACTACATTGAGCAGCGATTAGATCTGAACGATCTGCTCGTCAGTCATCCCAGTTCAACCTATTTCATCAAGGTTAGCGGTGACTCTATGATTGAAGGTGGAATCAACGATGGTGATATGTTGGTTGTGGATAGCTCCATTAAAGCCGAACATGGTGACATCATCGTAGCAGCGCTGTCAGGTGAGTTCACCGTTAAACAGCTCATGATAAAACCTTTCTTGCATCTGAGGCCCATGAACGCAGCACATGCCATTATCCCCATAACCGACCCAGATCAATTCGAAATCTTCGGCATCGTAAAACACTCAATCAAAACAATGGTGCGCTAATGTTTGCGCTGGTTGATGTGAACTCGTTTTACGCTAGTTGCGAAACGGTTTTCAGACCTGATTTACGCGGCAAACCAGTACTGGTTTTAAGCAACAATGACGGATGTGTAATAGCTCGTTCCGCTGAAGTGAAAATCCTGAAAATTCCCATGGGAGCACCGTATTTCAAATTAAAAGACGAGATAAGAAAGCATAAAATTCATGTATTTAGCTCTAATTATGCCCTATATGCAGACATGAGTAATAGAGTGATGACAACTCTTGAGGATATGGCACCTTCTATTGAGATATACAGTATTGATGAGGCTTTTTTGGATCTTACGGGTGTCCGTAACTGCCGGATTTTGGAGGATTACGGTCGAGAGATTCAGGCGCGCGTTAAGCGCGACACACATCTGACGGTCGGTGTTGGCATTGCCCAAACCAAAACACTTGCAAAACTCGCCAATCACGCCGCTAAAAAGTGGACAAAAACAGGTGGTGTATTGGATCTCTCGAATGCAGAACGTCAAAGAAAACTGATGTCACTGATTCCTGTAGAGGACGTGTGGGGTGTTGGCCGACGCATTAGCAAAAAGCTCAACGCCATGGGGATCACTACGGCTAAAGACCTGTCAGAGCAAAGCACCTATATCATTCGTAAACATTTCAATGTAGTGCTAGAGCGCACTGTCCGTGAATTGCGGGGAGAGCAATGTCTAGAGCTAGAGGAATTCGCTCCAATAAAACAACAGATAGTGTGTTCACGATCATTTGGTTTTCGCATAACTGAATATTTGGATATGCGGCAGGCGGTTTTCACCTATGCAGAACGGGCTGCGGAAAAGCTTCGTAATGAAAAGCAATATTGTAGGCAGGTAGTCGTATTTGTCCGGACCAGTCCGCATGCCGTTGGAGAAACCTTTTACGGGAACCAAGCAACGGGCAAGCTGTTTACACCATCAAATGATACACGCGATATTGTCCGTGTTGCTATGGATGCGCTTGATTGCATATGGCGAGATGGACATCGGTATATGAAAGCAGGGGTTATATTGGGAGATTTTTTCAGTCAGGGCGTATCGCAACTCAACCTATTTGATGAATTTAAACCACAGGCTAACAGTGAAGCTTTGATGCGCGTTGTCGATGGCTTGAATCAGAGTGGAAAAGGGAAATTATGGTTTGCAGGGCAAGGGGTTCAGAAAGCTTGGGCAATGAAGCGAGAAATGCTCTCACCGGCCTATACAACTAAGTATTCGGATCTGCCTATCGCTAATTAACATATTACTTGGTGGCACAAGAAAAAATACTGCTCCTAAATGATCCGACCAGGCAATGCTAAGTTCCATCTTCGGCAGAGTTAGTAGTAGTGTTGGATATAGATAAATTAAGAAGGGAATTTTAGCAAGAAATATCGAGTTATGGTTGTGCTCATTTTTTGATGGTAGAGAACCTCAAGCTTAGGGATGTCTTCATGTGTTTCATGAAGACACTTAAAATATAAGTATTGAACAGGAATTGTTAATAAAATTATTTGATTAGTTATATGCAATCAACTGGCTCACAGCCCTTAATTTTCCTTTAAGTTTGCATAATTTATTTGACGCTTTTTCATGGAGTTTAGAGATCTTTTTCTTCTCTCGAGGTAGTTTTTCAAAAAAATCAAGATAAGCCTGTGTAGCGGTCAACAAAAAC